>JBOFWC010000064.1:0-7384 GCA_051653405.1 Proteocatella sp.
AACGTGGCATTGACCAGTCCGTATATATTATCCCAATAAAAAAGATCAGCGACCAATGGCTGATCCGTTACTTTGCAAAGAAAGCCAGCCAGCTCTATATTGCCATGCAGACAAAAACACTGCCAAAAATCTGTTCCAGTAAAGAACGCTGGCATGATCGAAAATGTCTCGACTATTGTGATGCCGGAGAGAATTGTCCCTATGGGCAGCAACTTCGCTTTGAAAAAGCAAAACAAGTAAGCTAGGAGGAAATATATGAAAAACTTAGCCAAGAAACTACTCAATGTGATGGATGCCTGCAGCCATGTCCTAAAAAATGGAGAAAACAGCTTTCATCACTATAAGTATGCCACCAGTGCGGATGTACTTGAAAAGGTGAATGCCGCCTTAGTGGAAAATGGCCTGTGCTCGATCGCTGTCCCGGAGATATTGGACGTAGTAGAAATAACAAATTTAAAGGGCAATATCGAGCGATTGGCTACGGTAAAGATGGATATCTTGCTGATTGACAAAGACTCGGGAGAAACCGTTACCCTTACTGGTATTGGCAGCGGGCAAGACGGTGGTGATAAGGCCGTGATGAAAGCACAAACGGCTGCAATAAAGTATGCGTATATGCTCAGCCTTGCGATTAGTACGGGCGACGATCCAGAGGCTGATAGTAAGACGGATGAAAGCGGCGGTACAGTAGCCAAAATAAAGCAGGGGACAAGAAAAGAAACTCCCAAGGCCGTAGCGGCAGGACAAGCATGTGAAAAATGTGGTGTCGTGATTAGTGAACGAGTTGGACGGTATTCTATGAGAAAATATGGTAAGTCGCTCTGTATGGATTGTCAGAAAGAAATGGCTGAAATAGCATAAAAGTATATAATTAGCAGGAAAACTGTTTTTGCATAAGGAATTGAAAAAAGTTACAACTTATAGAACTAGCCCTTTCGGCTGATGACTTAATTCTGTATGGGAGGGCCATTTTAACGGCAATAAATCGAGATATTATTTTGTGAATGATGTCCAGCTGTCCAGATGTCCATTCGAAAAAGGGTGTGCATGTAGAAAAAATAGTGCATTGACACCGTTTCTATGCTGGACACCTGGACATTTGGCCATAAAATAAGCGGTTTTTTGTTTTGTAAAAAAATATTTAGTTTTAGAGGAGTTTTAATATGTGCGAGAAAGAGGAACCTTTATTATTGATACCTGTTCTTCTAGAAAGTGAAGCGAATTCAGTAAATAAAGAGGGGAAATTTGAATGGTATGATTTGATTCCGTGTAATGTAGGTAAAACAAAGGAGGCCCCTTTGGTACATATTCCGGCAGCATTTTTGAAAACTAGAGGATTTTTGCCAGATCTTGATTTAGGTGATGAAAAGCAATTCCTGTTTGATTTTAATGGGTTTGAAAAAAATGAAAAAACAATTGATGGATTTTTCCAGGGCTTTGAAAAATCAGATGAAAAATTTAATTATCGACATATAGTGATATATTGTCGGCATCTTTATAGACCAAAAACTGGAAGAGAGAATGCTTATGGCAAGGGGATAGATCAGTCAATTGATCAAATTATAGCTGAATTTAAGACATTTAAAGAAAATATTATTGGGTTAGGGGATATTGAAGAATCAAAAAATTTTGCAAAAATGGCAGATCTGTTAAAAATGTTTATTTTATATAGAAGTGTTAAAATAACAGATATTCCATACCCTTTAGATATTAATCGTGATTTTTTACCTGATGAAGCTAAGGTGAAGGGGATTGACGATATATTTTTTGAAGGGAAAGATAATGTATCGGTCGCACCGCTAGATGGGCAATTGCATTCGCCAAATGAAATTTTTATTAAAAAGTTCTATGCTCTACTATGGGTAAATGCTAATATAAATGGATGTGAGGTTAAGACATTACTGGATTATATAGTGCTGTTAGAGCAAATTACAAATAAACTCTCAAAACAGTTTTGGAATGAGATTGATATATCCAAAATTCCTAATAAGTTATTACTGACGAATTATAAAGATACTAAATATGATAAAAATAGTATGTATAATTGTATTAGATCGAACATATCACGCCAGTTTAATGTGTTGGCAATCAAAGAGATAAATAAATTGAATAGTGATAACAGTCGACTTTCGACTTTTGGCTATTTGATTATAAAAACATATATAAGGAATAAGCTTAAATTATTTGCATGGACTAAAATTTCTAATGAAATTTCTAAGACCTATAATATAGCATATCCGAATATGAAAACTTTGAATAATATAAAAAATATGGTGGAAGATGTAGAAGTATTTACTAAAGAAGATTTTATAAATTTATTTTATGCAAGTAAAAGTTATATAGCAAAGGCATGTCAAAAACAAATTTTAGATATAATAGTTCCTGATGGGCAGAAAAGTAAGACAGCAAAACGGCGAATATTGGAGAATAATATTGATAAAATATGTTTGGTGTATACGCAATATATTTTATCTACATATGAGGCAGAGAGAAAAGTTGAGACGGTTGATTGTTTTCATTTAATTATTGCCAGTTATTTGTATTTTAGATTAAATAGTCTTGTAATAAAAAAGTTAAACATAAAAAATTTTACTTCTAGTAAGTTTGATGATACGAGAAAACAAATAGGATCATTGTTTACGCAAATAAAAACAGATGACTGGATATATTTTTTTTATTATAGTCAAATATTTGCCAGTGTGTTAGGAAAATATCATACAATGTTTGATTTAAAACCACCAGTAGATGGTTCTGCATTTAATGATTTTAGGGAGATTATAAATAATACACTCATAGAAGTTTGGCAAGAAGGCTTAAATAAAATTTATAGAGTTTCCATAATGTAGTTAATATGGTTATTAGCACGTTCTAAATGAACGTGCTTTTTTTTATGCTTGTAATTCGGTTATTTATTAATCCCTGCAAATGTTAAAATATTTTTGCGCCACAAGTTAAATAATGAGAGCGCATGAAGTTTTACTGCAGTAAACTTCATGCGCACATTATATGCGTTTATAACGAAAGTGGCCTCTTTATCACGGATCCGATAAAGAGTCATGGCTGAAGGCGTTTACCAAGATTTTGGTAATAAATTTTGAGGGGAGGATTTGGATGATGTGGAAAAAGACAGCTCAAGAAACAAATAATATTTGGGAAATTGGACCAGAAACAATCGGAGACAGTAACCTTAAAATAGCGAAATGGGGGGATAAAGCCAATGATAATTCGGTTGATCTAACGAAACTGAAAACTAAACATTTTCAAACACCGGTTTCTATATATTCAGCGGAAGTAATCAGCACAAGATATCCTGCCACTTGGATGTTGAATAGTCAAAGTTTGCAGCCATTGTCGCCGGTAAATATATTTCCAGAGCCAAGGGAAGACCTTATCGGATATGTAGAGCCGAAAAAGATTGCCAATTTCAGTTTTGATATTATTGATCGAATTGAAAAAAATTATCCGGATGATACCCGGGAAAAGTGGCTACGTATCGTAATTTTTTTTGAAGAACAAAATTTACGATTGGATATTAAATTGGACAATTATATTTCTTTAGGCAAAGAAATTCGACGACAATATCCGCAATGCTATATATACAATGATGACGAATTTAACAAAATGGCATCAGAAGTATATGCTCGGGCGTGCCCAAATTTAAGTATATCGCAAATGTACTATTTTGCTGGGTGGCATAAAGAGGGACAGCGATGGAGATTTCTTCATAATGCCATGCAAAATGTAGAAGCCTGTATTGAACTATGCACCGGAACATATCGTGGGGATATGCTTTTATCAAAATATTTGGATGTGTCATCGGAAAAAGACAAGCTGTGGGTGTTATTACTGTATGTATTATGGGCACCGTTGGCTAAATTTTATGAAGTCGGTAATATTGATGGGTTGCGGAGCGTTCTTTACCTATCAGCGCCTACTGGTACTGGAAAAACAACGTTAGCAAGAATATTTGCTCAAGCATTTTTATGCGATGGGGCGAAAGTTGAATTGCGCTTTGATGATACTAAAGCCTCGTTGCAGGAAAGTGTTATAAGCAGAAAAGACATAATTTGCCTGGTCGATGATTTCTATGCAAAAGGTACCAAGTGCGAGGATGCTGATTTTAAAAGCAAAGCATCTGAGCTTACACGTATTGTCGGGGATGGATGTGTAAAAGGCAAGATGGGACCCAACCGAAAGCCTTTGCCAGATCGGCGATACCGCGGGGGCGTTATTGCAACTGGCGAATACATCGATTTGAATACGCATTCATCATATCTTCGCTGCTGGATGTTGAACTTTCCAGCAAAATCTATATATTTCAACGATAGCTTGACTTTTTTACAAAAAAATCCAGACCTTATAAAAGGATTTCTTTCGAGCTGGATTTTTTATCTGGAAAAAAATCAGGCGAATATAATGAAAAAATTATCATTATTACATGATGAATTTTTAACAGAAGTCAGGGGAAAATATCCAGAAGCCTATCCGCGATTCCATACAAATGTCACAACTTTTTTAGTTGTTGCCGATCTTTTTACTGCTTTTTGTAAAAATAATCGGATTGAGCTTGATGTGGAAACCCTTCGCAAAGCAATTTTGTGGGAAGCAGATGATCAGCTAAGGCTGTTAAGGGGAATATCTCCAGAGGCAATTTTTGAAGCCGCACTAGCGGAAGCTTTTGACAATGCTTACTTGCGGATTGCTGAATCTGAAAATGAGTTCAAAAAACATGAATATGATGGCTTTAATGACGGACAAGGTTTATTCATAATAACAGCTAGACTTGAAGCAATAGTGACAAAATATGCGGAAAAGCAGGGATATGGCATGAAGCTAAACGACGGCTTAAAAAATTCTCTAGCAGATAAAGGGATTTTAGTAAAAACAGGCAATATATTCAACTCTAAGTATAGCAAAAATCGTGAAATCGAGCCGAAACGCCCAAGATTATATAAATTAAAATTTGAGGTGGACAAAAATGGAAAATAAAAAAATGAAAATGATGACGATTGTTGATCGAGTAAAAAAAGATGATGAATCTGCGTTTTTAGTTATGTCAGACAAGCAGGTTGGCGTAACAAATGAATTAGGCGATATTGTATATTTTATAAAATCATGTCAAAAAGATAATGTGCCTATGCACATTGTGCCAGGGAAAAAACATGAGTTGTTACAGTTACAACATAGAGTTTTATTTCTCGACGAAATAAGTAATAGTATCGGGGCAGACAGAATTGTAAATCCCAAATGTCAAAACGAATATAATTTGATCGACCGGACAGAGCCGAGATCAAATTTCCTTAGCTACTTGGGTAAGGGCCGAGTATAGTTAAACTAAATATGAAAAATTAAATTATGGAGGAAAATAAATGAATAAAATTTATTCGGAACAGGAACTTGCATCAGAATTGTCGGTGTCCCCATGGACTGTGCGGCTATGGCGATTACAACTCGGATTGCCCTATTTTCGAACGGCTGGTCGTATTTTTTATCGACTGGAATCTGTAAGTAGGTGGATGGATGCTCAAGAACGGGAAAATGCAAATTCTGTGGAAACAGATAAATTTGATCCAAAGATAAAACGGATCGCACTATAGGTATAAAACGGCTCAGTTTAGCAACTGAGCCGTTTTTAATCAAAAGGAGTTGAAGCTAGATGCCGACAAAAATAAAAAAGCGTTCAAATGGATCATATTTATTGTCAGTAGCCGTGGGCTATGATGATAAGGGGCGACAAATTGTAAAAACGAAAACAATAAAAGCAAGCAGCGATCGTGAAGCTGACCGTGCATATAATGTTTTTGCCGCAGAAGTACAACAAGGCCTTGTTGCATATAGCGGCAAATATAAGCTGTCAGAATTTGCCCGGATTTGGTATAAGAATTATTGCCTAAAATACCTGGCACCCAAAACCCAGCGGTCATATAAAAACCACATCGAAAATCGCATTATTCCGACGCTCGGTCATATTGATATCAATCAGCTACGGCCGCAGCATATAATGAAATTCCTGGAACATCTTCAGGAGGATGGCTTGCGTCGTGATGGCAAAACGGGACGGTTGTCAGGTGAGTCGATCCGCTATTGCTTCCGGGTGCTTTCATCTATGTTGCAGGATGCTGTCCAGTGGCAGGTGATTGTCAGTAACCCTTGTACAAGAGTCAAAGCGCCAAGAGCAGAGCAGGCTGATATCAGTTTGTTGGAAGAAGCTGATGTTGTCGTAATGCTTCAGGCATTGACTGCAGAACCAATCAAATACAGAGTGATTATTATGCTGGTAATTGATAGTGGACTGCGTTTAGGTGAATTAATGGGATTGAAATGGACGGATATTGATTTTTCCAAGGGGTCGCTTAGTGTGACGAAGAGCAATCAGGCGCTCAGTGGGAAAGGAATCTTCACAAAAGATCCTAAAAACCGCAGTTCAGTGCGACGGGTAGCTTTGTCTGATAGTCTTTTGGACTTGTTGAAAACATATCGCAAATGGCAGCTTGAACAAAAATTTATGCTAGCCAACAAGTGGAAGGAGGAAGGCTGGCTCTTTACTAAATGGAATGGCAGCCCTATGTATCCGACAACACCCTCACAATGGTTTCGAAAATTTTTAAAGCGACAGGGATTGCCTCATATGTGTTTCCACGGATTGAGACATTTGTCGGCCACTTTGTTAATCGCATTTGGTGTGCCATTAAAGTCGATTAGCAGTCGTCTAGGTCATTCAACCGTGGAGCAAACGGCCAATAGATACGGAGCCGCACTTCAGTCGGTTGATCGTCAGGCCGCAAATAAAATGGATCAATATTTGCAAAAAGTAAGAAGTAAATGATATGAGTTTGTATTAAGAGGCTGGCAGACCTAACTATAAATAGTGAATAAAAAGCCTCTTGAAGGTAGAATTAAAGAAACCTATAGCAAGGGTGTTGCTATCCTCAGAAAGTATAGTGAAAAGTTAATCTTATGAGAAGATGTTAAACACATGTTTAAGTTGTGTAAATCAAAATGTTTCTTTACAAGATAAAAAAGCAGAAGTTTAACCGGATATTCTTGTACTGGCTATTACAGAAGCAATACCAACCGTATCATTGAATGAAAGTAAGGAAATGGTGAAAAAAATACCTAAGCAAATACAAATTATGTTGAAAAATACGCCTAAAGAATCATTGGTATCCATGATAAAAAACATGTCGCCAGAAATGTGGGGAAAAATGATAGGAGAGGTTAAAGAAGTGTAATCTTATAAGCTGTAAAAAAATAGAGTTCATTATATTTAAAAAGCACAGGTGAACTGTGCTTTTTTGGAGTAAAAGAGAATACAATTTACATTTCCCAAGAGAAAAAGTAAAATGATGATATAAATACTAATTAGTTTAAAAAAATAATTAGT
>JBOFWC010000065.1:0-3738 GCA_051653405.1 Proteocatella sp.
ACAGATATGGGCTTGTAAGATACCTTTTAAATAAAGAGCTTAAAAAAGATATAGAGTGTTATGAATTTTATGAAACGAAACTTAGAAACCTTACTGAGTGGATGAAGCAGCTGTTTGGAGAAAGTGAAGGAAAAGAAGGTCAGGGGCTATTCCCAGTAACTGTAGAAATGAGTACAGAGCTTCACTCTATGGGACAGTATCTTCAAGAAGGACAGCAAATTTTTGCAGAAACTGTACTGAATTTAGATGATACAGGCGTTAATATAGCTATACCAGAAGATTTAGGATATGATAAATCTTGGACTGTAGATAAGCTTAATAAAATAGTTACGCAAGGGGTTATAAAAGCTCATATGGATGAGAATGATACTCCTACAGTAGAAATTGGAATTGCAGATTTAAGCGCTCACACATTTGGATTTATGATTTATTTCTTTGAGAAAGCATGTGGAATGTGCTGCTACTTAAGAGATGTAAATCCTTTTGATCAGCCAGGCGTTGAAAAGTATAAAGCTAATGTAAGAGACCTTATTAAAAACGGGAAATAGTTAATAAAAGAGCACTTTGGTGCGAAAGGCTTCTGTATTTGGAAGAGAACTTTCGTGCTGGAGTGCTTTTTAAATAAATTATTTTTGGATGTTATCAAAATTAAAAATAAGTGTTATAATGAAGACATGACTTAAATAAAACATTCTGGGGAGGATGTAAAATGTTAAAAACAGTAAAGAAAAATTTAAATGTAATTGAGTCTATGCTTTATTTTTGGCAGGCGACTAAAGATAAGGAAAAAGTAGGCGAAAACTATTTAGTGACACTTAGTGAATATGATGAAATGAAGCTTCTTTACAGCGATGAATTTGATTCAGAGTCTGTAAGAAAATCACTTAGTGCAATTTCAAACAGAGAAATGCTAAATGGAGGAACTCAAAAAGAAAGACAGTTTTGGAACAACAATATGTGGATGATGGAAGATATGGATTATATGAAAATGATGGTTGAACCATTAAAAACACTTAATCTTGATTCACTAGTTGAGAAAATAAATTCTAAAAAAGCTATATCTGAGGAAGAAATAGAAGTTGTTTTTGTTCCTGCAAACAAAGAAGAATACCTAATAAAAGGAAATAAACTTGTCATAAATTTCTTTAAAGTTACTCCTGACATCATGGGTGAAGAAATAACAAAGATTGAAGGCAAGGAAATAGTAGAGTACATAGAAGAAAAAATAATTGAAAATTTTTAAAATGAATATATAAGGTTTAAATTATTAAGTTCTTGTATGTTGTTTTACAAATGCCTTCTAAAATAATAGGAGGATATAATGGAAAAATTAATTATAACAGCAGCTATATGTGGAGCGGAAGTTACAAAAGAACAAAATCCGGCAGTGCCATATACTATTGAAGAAATTGTAAGAGAAGCTAAAAGTGCAGCAGAGGCAGGCGCAGCAGTTATCCATCTTCATGTAAGAGAAGATGATGGAACCCCTACTCAAAGTAAAGATAGATATGAGGAAGCTATAACTGCAATTAGAAAAGAACTTCCAGAGATAATAATACTACCTAGTACTGGTGGAGCGGTAGGAATGACAGCTAAAGAAAGACTTCAGCCAGTATTTTTAAATCCTGAAATAGCTACACTTGATTGTGGAACTTGTAACTTTGGAGGAGATGATGTATTTACAAACACTGTAAATATGGTAAAAGAATTTGCAACTACTATGAAAGAATACAAAGTTAAGCCAGAGTGTGAAGTTTTTGAAAAAGGAATGATAGACACAGCGATTGCAATGGCTAACAAAGGGCTTATTGACTATCCAATGCATTTCAACTTTGTACTTGGAGTAAATGGGGCTATGACAGCTACCGCAAGAGATCTTGTATTCATGGTAGGCTCAATTCCTCCAGGATCTACATGGGTTGCTACGGGAATAGGAAGAAGTGAATTTACTTTAGCAGCAGTGGCTATATCTATGGGTGGAAACGTAAGAGTTGGTTTTGAAGATAATCTTTATATAGAAAAAGGTGTTTTAGCTAAGAGTAATGGAGAGCTAGTTGAGAAGGTAGTAAGAATTGCCAAAGAACTTGGAAGAGATATTGCTACTCCTCAAGAAGCTAGAGTTATAATGGGGCTTAGTAAATAGAGACAAAAAAGACATTACCTATTAAAAATTGGTATAGTTAAAAGAACATCTGTGTTTTTACAAATGCAGATGTTTTTTTTATTTAAAAAAATTGTTTTTTATAGGAAATTTGATATAATATAGTAAGTCTATAAAAATTCAAGGGAGAATAATTATGAATACAGAGTTTAAATATGAGTTACTAGAGGAAGATTTTGTTCAATCAAATTTGGATTATGTTAAGATATCACCCAATTTTGCAAAACAGATGAGAATAATAAAATATGGCTTTGTAGCAGTTGCAGCAGTAATAATCATATTTTTTATGAGAAATCTTCAAGGAGCTATATTGGGAGCTTTTATGGCAGCGCTTTATGCTATTGGATTTGATAAGTATTATAAATATTCGGTGAAAAAAAGAGTTCGTAAATCAATTGAAGCTGGAGAACTTAAACTTAGTGAAAGTTTGATGACAGCTGTAGTAAGTGATGTAAGTATAATTATAAAAGGAAAGAAAGATAAGACTAGATATCTTTGGGAAGAAATAAAAATTTTAGTAGAAAGTCCTAAGTACATATATTTAATTTCAACAAGTGGTGGGGCAGAGGTTATTCCAAAGAGAGGTCAAGATCAAGCACTTATAGATAGTGCACTTGTAGACAGAGCAAAGAATGCAGAAGGTATAGAATATAAGAAAATATCGTAATAATAAAATTATTATTACTTAAGAGGAAGTAGAATTATGAGTTATAGGTATCCAAAAAAGACAGTGCATGAATTTCCGCAGATAAATGAAAACAATCTAAAATTAATTAGACGTACTCAGAAGGTTTACAGTAAATTAAAAGAAACGTTTTATTTAAGACCATCTGATATTGATATTGTAAATTTGAAGATAAAGTCTCCTCAGGGTAAAATTCCTATAAGAATTTATTATCCTAAAAAAACTTATGAGAATAGCAACAATGGATGTATTTTATTTATGCATGGCGGAGGCTTTGTTATGGGTAATTTAGACACTCATGAAGGACTTTGTTTAAAGCTTGCTAGAGAAACTGATAAGGTAGTGATATCTATAGACTATAGATTAGCACCTCAAAATATATATCCTGCGGCTATAAAGGATTGCTACTGTGTATATTATTATATATGCAAAAATCATAAAGCGCTAAAAATAGATTTGGAAAATATGGTGCTTTGTGGAACTAGTGCAGGAGGGAATTTAGCACTTGCAGTAATGGAGATGTGTCTTAGAAAAACAAGAGGCGTATTACCAAAAGTTATAGTATTAATGTATCCAGTAACGGATATAGAGTCTTTGCTTATGGAAGATTATATGCCATCCGTTTTTGAAAATGCAGAAGAACCAAATTTAAGTCCACAACAGATGATGGCCATGTTAAGATACTATATCCCGTATTTTGAGAAATCATCAGGGATTAAACATCCAGATATTCTTGGTAATCCTTATATATCCCCTGTTAAATCGGAACTTATGTTTCAATATCCGAGGACACTTGTTATTTCAGCAGGAAAGGATATTTTAAGAGATGAGAATAGAGCGTTTGTAAATATGCTTGCACAAAATTCAATTGAATTTGAACATCATGAGTTTG
>JBOFWC010000066.1:0-5830 GCA_051653405.1 Proteocatella sp.
AATCATGACGTAAAATTCTATAGTTTATATACATCAAACGGCAAATTAATTCAAGGGATTCCAGAGTTCAATCTTGATAAATATGGAAAAGGATGGATGAAATCATCTGCATTTACAAACAAATCTTATTGGATAGACTATAGACTTTTAGAAGCATCTTCAGGAAGTATGTTATACGATACTGAGAAGGGTGCATTTATAAATTTAGAAGATATTCTTAAAACCTCAGAAACTGGAAATTATATAAAGATATCAATAGCTGAACAATATTTTGATTTAGATTTATGGAAAAAACTTGTAGCTACAGAAGGGTCTGAGCTAAATTCACTATCTCAAACAAAAGATATGGATGGGAAAATTGTAATGGGTGAAGATACACTGTTTAAAGTGGTTGTAAATGATAAGGTACAAGCTGTAGTTTCAGCAAAACCTATTTTAAATGCAATTTCAAGTATTGAAAAAGACAAATATAATGGAGCTCTATTAAAAAATCCTAAGACTCTATTTAATTGGTCAGACAGTGATTGGGAAAGATTAAAAGGAAATGTTCCATGGGTTGGAATGAAATCTGATATGCTTGTTATACAAAAAATGAGAAATCCAGATCAAGTTGCAAAAGTTAAGACTAAATTCTCAAACATTGAGCTTTGGGTGTATGAAGAAGGTTATGTAGATTCAGTATTTTATATAAAAGACGGAATACTACTTTCAATACTATAAAAATATAATAAACTGAGCAATAAGATAATAATCCCAGATTAATTCAAGCTTTTGAAAATAATCTGGGATTTTTTTTATTGACAAAATGGTCTACAAGTAGTAAACTGATGTTGATCTACAAACAGTAGACCCTGCGTAAGGCACCAATTTAATATGGGCTCTAAATATAGTATGGAATTTGAATTGACAGAGAAAGGAAATAACATGGAATATAAATTAGCAGATACAGAACATAAGTTTGCAGACATCATATGGGACAATGAACCTATATCTTCAGGAGATTTAGTAAAGCGCTGTGAAGAAATTTTGAATTGGAAAAAATCTACTACTTATACAGTTTTAAAGAGACTTTGTGAGAGAGGTATTTTTAGAAATAAAGACAGTGAGATTACATCTATAATTAGCAGGGAGGAATTTTTTGAAAAAAAGACAGCTCAGTTTGTTGAAGAAACATTTGAAGGCTCACTGCCAAAGTTTCTTACGGCATTTATGAACAGTAAAAAATTAAAACCAAATCAGGCTGAAAAAATAAGAAAAATGATTGAAGATTACGAGGAGGAATAAATGAATATTATTTTTATTGATATTATAAATAATAGTATAACGGCATCATATATAATTTTGATAGTGCTATTATTAAGATTATTTTTAAAACGGTATCCTAAGAAGTTTTCATACATGCTCTGGATTATAGTTTTCATAAGGCTATTAAATCCACTTGTTATTGAAAGTGAATTTAGTTTTTTTCCAGAAAATCCTCAAATAATATCTCAGCAGATTATAGAAAGTACATATGATCAAGTTATTAATATTTCGGAGAATAGTATAGGTTCTGATGAAAAAGTGATTTTTGGAAATGAAAGTTATAGCTATAGCTCTCCTAATTATATACTTACAGCAGGGATATTTTGGTTAGCGGGCATTATATTATTATCTGTTTATAACTTCTATGCCACTTACAAATTGAGAAGAATTCTTAAAGGCGCATCACATATAGAGCATAATATCTATGAATCAAATAGTATAAACACAGCATTTGTAAAAGGGATATTTAGACCTAAAATATATTTACCATCAAATCTTGAAGAAAGCGAAAAAACTTATGTATTGGAGCATGAAAGAGTTCATATAAAAAGAGGGGATAATATATTTAAATTATTTGCATTTCTAGGGCTGATAGTTCACTGGTTTAATCCACTTGTATGGATAGCTTTTGTATTGATGAGCAAAGATATGGAGATGGCATGTGATGAGGCAGTGATTGATTTTATGGGAACTTCTATAAAAAAATCATATGCAACTTCTTTACTAAATTCAGCAGGAGAGCAAAATTTAGTAATAGTTAGTTCTTTAGCTTTTGGGGATAATGGAGTCGAACACAGGATAAGAAATGTCTTAAACTATAAAAAGCCAATATTTATAAAGTCATTAATATTATTTAGTATATCGATAATTGTAATCGGAGGATTTTTTGTTAATCCTAAATCTGAAATAATAGAAAAATCGCAGTCAGAGATTCTAATGGAATATAAAACACCGTATATAGGAGATGCCTCTAGTGTTGGAAATATAATATATAATTTAACTTTTCCTAAAGATATAGCATATAGATATTTTGAACTTCAGACGCAAAAAACTCCATATGGGATTACTTTATATTTTAATGCTGATAAAGATTCTATATTAAAATATATTGATAAATATAAGGCTAATGAAAATATTTTAAAACATGAAGCGTGTATATTGTTTTCATTGATAGAAAACTTAGATATAGTGAACTTTAAGATACAGTATTTAGATAAAATGTCAGTATTTAAATTTGAGAGAGATACTTGTGAAATTGAATTAAATACAAAACTTAGCGAATTTTCAAGAGATACTAAAGAACTTGAAAAATTAATTAAACTTACACCTAAATAATGTGTAAGTTTTTTTATTTTAAAAATTATTTTAAGTAAGAGTAGTATTTTTTATTGATAAATCAATGCCTATGAAATGTTTTTAAGTTGTTAAATTAGGGTAATAATTAAATCAAATTAAGTAACAATAAAGGAGTATTATGTTATGAAAAACAAGTCTATTATGAATTTGATAAATACATCTCCTTTTGGATATGCTTATTATAAAGTTATTTTTGATCATGACAAAAGACCTTTGGACTATTATTTTCTAGAGGTTAATGAAGCATTTGAAGAAATAACGGGATTAAAAAGGAATGAAATAATAAATAGAAGGATAACAGAGGTGCTTCCAAACATAAATGATTTAAAATTTGATTTAATAACTTATTATGGAAATTTAGCGATTAATGGAGGCTTTAAGGATTTTGAACATTATGAAGAATGGTCAAAAAAATGGTATAAAATACACGCTCATTCAGATAAAAAAGGGTATTTTTCTACATTACTTATAGATATAACTGAGCAAAAAGAAAATGAATTTAGACTAAAAAGAACAAGTGAACATTTTAAAATTCTTTCAAATTCAGCACCTGTAATAATATACCAAAAAGATAAGAATTTTTTATATAGGTTTGCAAATAATAGATTTTGTGATGTTGCAGCTTTAGACTATATAGATATTGCAGGGAAATCAGATTATGATTTTTTTGATTATGACTCAGCATATACTCAGAGAAAAGATGATGAAGCTATACTCGAAACAGGAAAATCAATAATAGATAAAGTAGAGCTGCTTCATCCTAAATATGGTTCATCTACATGGGTAAAGACAGTAAAAACTCCTCTATATGATTTAGATGGAAAAGTAGAAGGGATTTTATGTATAGCACTTGATATAACACAGAGTAAGAGGGAAGAAGAGGAACTTTTAAAAGCAAAAAAATTAGCAGAAAGTGCAAGCAATGCTAAGTCTGAGTTTTTAGCTAATATGAGTCATGAGATAAGAACCCCGCTTAATGCAGTTATTGGGTTTTCAGAATTACTTGAAAAAACTTATTTGGATAGGGTTCAGAAACAATATGTAGAGAATATAGATATTTCTGGGAAAGCATTGTTAAATATAGTAAATGATATTTTAGACTTTTCAAAAATTGAAGCTGGAAAGCTTGATTTCAATCTTGCTGAAACGGATATAGTAAGCGTGATAGAACATAGTATAGATATAGTAAGATATAATGCTTCAAAAAAAGACATAGAGCTTATTGTAAATATTCCTCCTGAATATCCTAGGATAGCAAGACTTGATTCTTTAAGAATTAAACAGGTGCTTATTAATCTTCTTAACAACGCAATAAAATTTACTGAAAATGGAGAAGTTGAATTAAAAGTAGAATTTTTTGATCTAAAAAAAGGATTTGGAATGTATGAATTTTCAGTAAGAGATACTGGTATAGGAATTAGTCCAGAGCAGCAGGAGAAAATATTTAACGCATTTTCACAAGCAGACACCTCTACAACTAGAAAATATGGAGGAACGGGGCTTGGGCTTACAATTTCAAAACTGCTTACAGAGAAAATGGGGGGAGAAATAAGTGTAGAGAGTGAACTGGGGGTAGGAAGTACATTCAAAGTTTCAATAGAGACATCTTATAAAAGAGATGGAAAGTTAAGAACACTTGGAAATAAAGGTAATAGGATATTTATTTTAGATAAAAACAGGAAAAGTGGGGAAATTATACAGTCAAACTTAAACTACTGGGGAAATAAAAGTCAAATATTTACTAATCTTACTGATGGTCTTAATGTTATAAAAAAAGAAGAATTTGATATTTTTATAATAGACTATAAAACGGCAGGAAGAGAAGGTTTAAATGAAATAAAAAAAATAAATTCAATTAAAGGGATAAATATACCTCAAATATTGCTTTATAGTCCTTCTTATGGTCCTGAAATCCAAAATTGTTATAGTGAATTTGGGATTAGGGTAAATATAGAAAAACCAGTAAAAGTAGATGAATTATATTCATTTATAAAAAACATAGATAAGATAAATGAAACTATAGAAAAAGAAGCGTTAGATCTAAAAGAAAATCGAAATAAAATTGAAAAAAATAAGAATAAGTTTTTAAAAAAAGAAGAATTAAAAAAAGGGGCGTCAATTTTAGTAGCAGAGGATGTATCTATAAATATGAAACTTATTAAGTCTCTAATAAATGTAATAGTCCCAGAGGCAAATATATTTGAAGCAATAAATGGGATTGAAGCAGTTGATATAGCTATAAAAGAAGATATAGATGTAATACTTATGGATATTCAAATGCCAGAGCTTGATGGACAAGAAGCCACTAGAAGAATACGCAAACATGAAAAATCACTAGGGAGTCACACACCGATAGTAGCACTTACAGCAGGTGCTATGAAGGAGGAGAGAGAAAAGGCCTTTGAATGTGGGATGGATGATTTTCTTACAAAACCTATAAAAATAGAGAAACTTAGCGAAGTAATAAAAAAATATATATAATTTTATAGGATAGCATATTAAATTTGGGTAGCAATATAGTTAAAAGGGTGAGTGTATAAATTTTTAAGCTTATAAAAATAGAAAGTGGTGATTGAGATATGAGCTCAAATTATGATAACAATATAATGAATGAATCTATGCTAGAAGCTTATATAGTTGAAACTAAACAGCAGATAGAAAATATAGAAGAAGCTCTTTTGCAGACTGAAAAACTGAAATATTTTGAACCACAGAAAATAGATGAGATATTTAGAAGTATGCATTCAATAAAAGGTGCTTCTGCTATGATGATGTATGACAATATATCTACAGTAGCACACAAAATAGAAGATTTACTATATTTTATAAGAGAAAATCCAAATGAAGAGTTTGATGTTGAAAAATTAATAGATGTAATATTTGAAGGGGTTGATTTTCTTTCATTTGAACTTGAAAAAGTAAAGTCAAAGGGAGAAATAAGTGACTTTCCAGAAGATTTAGTAGAAGATATACTGGTTTTTCTAAATGAATTAAAGACTGGTAATGTAAAAGTTCAAACTTCAAGTGATAACTTATCCAATACTTATTATCATGCAAAGCTTAAGTTTTTGCCTGATTGTGAAATGGAAAATTTGAGAGCATTTGCAATGGTACATGCACTTACTGATATATCAAAACAATTAGATTACACACCAAAGGAACTTGCAGA
>JBOFWC010000067.1:0-2773 GCA_051653405.1 Proteocatella sp.
TATTTATCATGCTGTATATCTCCTTCTTTATTAATTATATCTTATTTCATTTTATCATATTTTTTTCAAATTTCCTATTGATTTTTATTTGGATTTATGATAAGAAAAAACAGCTGAGATTATATCTCAGCTGAATCTATGAAGTCTGCTCCAAAAGTTTTCATAATGAAAATTATTTTAATTTTATATCATTTTTATGTATAATGACTACCATATAAAATTACACCCTTGTGTCAAGTATTGGATACATATTTTTAACTTTTCACCTTAATATTTACAACTTGAAGTAAAATTTTTGCACTTCCAGTTACCATAACTAATTCTAATCAACATATATCACTATGATTTCTTAGATAATAATAAAAAATTAGTTAGAAAAAGTTTATGATCAAAATTTTTGACCACAAAATCATTAAGCTATTTTTTACTTCATCACAGATAAATATATCTTTTTTATCATAGCAATGACTTACTTTTATTTAGAGGTCAGGTTTACTCCTTTGAAGGAATTCTGTAAATGAATTTGCTCCTATTTTTCTTTTCTTCTTTAACATACTTGTCCAAATAGTATTACCATCCTGTTCTGTGATAAGTCCTTTTTGAAAAGCTTCAACTAATATGTCTCCTGTTGTAACATGTTTTAATGAATACTCTTTTATATAATAGCTAATATCTCTAAGGTTATTACTTCCTAAAACTCCGTTATGCTTTTTTGCAAGAGATATGGATGCTGCTTCTCCACTGCCAATCACTTTATTCCTTCCTGAATCAGTTGTCAGTTCTCTATATAAGGCATATTCTTCTGAGCTAATATCCATACTCATAACAATAGCTGAATCATTAGCTATCAGTTGATCTATTCTGGTTTTTAAATGAGGAATCGTTGGTCTATCAATTTCCTTATAAACTTCTTTGGGAATAACAATTTTACCCGGAAATATTTTTTCTAACAAACTTTCCTCATTAATCCATAAAAATGCACATATGCAGTCAGTGTCAAAAAATACAGAATCAGTCAAGAGGCACCTCCTCCTCTCCATCAATTCCATATACGATATCATCTCTAAAAGCATCTAATAACAAACCTTCGTATTTGCCTTGTGATATTGTTTCTTTTTCCAATAGTTTCTCGGATGATGTAATATAGCTACCAAGAACTATTCTTTTTTTATTTTCCGGTGATGGGCGATAAAGAGTTATATCATATCCTAATTTTGCTGCAGTCTCTTTAATACCAACTTCCATATCTTTGATTTGTTCACTTTTAAGGTAACCCTCATTTAATAGTCTATATATAATAGCTTTATGACTTACGCCATAATATTGTTCTATTCTGATTACGTCTTCAACAGTAAGATCTTTTCTATTCTCGTTTCCTTTTATATCTTCAAGCATATCATACAAAGATGAAGAAGGAACTAAAAAATAAGAAGCAAATTGGTCTGCTTTTTTTTCATTCTCATCACCACTCCCAATCATAATAGGACTAATTACATTTACAGTAGAGTCATCAAAATACAAATGATACAACTCGTGTGCCAGAGAGAATCTTTGCCTTCCAATAGACATATCTGAATTTATAGCTATAACATTGGAAGTTTCTCCTTTATAACATACACCACTAATATTGGTACCCAGCGGATAAAAAACAAGGGTAAAATTTTCTATTTTTTGAACTAACTTAAAAATATCAACAGGCGATTCCCCATCTTCTCCTAATTTTTTTCTAAGGTTAGAAGCTTTGTTGCTCAAATCCATTTTGTCAATCATTAGCGTCCCTCCAACATCTTATCCATTTCAAACTGATTCAATACAATTTTATTGATAATAGCTAAGGATTTAAGGTCCTCGGATGTTAAATTACTTGTTCTAAATGAAACCGTACACTTTTGTTCCGGATTTACTCCAAACAAAATATAATCTACTGTACAACAAAATAGAGCCGATAGTTTTTCAATTACATCTGAAGTTATATTTCTTTCTCCCTTTTCCATTTTTGCAATCATACTTTGATCTAATGATAAATACTCTGCAATCTTAGTTTGAGTAAGTTTGGATTCGTCTCTAAGGGATTTAATTCTTTTCCCAATTTCAATTAAATTCATCATATCCATTACCTCCTACAATTTTATTTACCCATATTATATCAGAGTTTTGTCATAAAGTAAATTAGAATGCTTTGCATTTTTATGACAATATTGAATTAGGACAAAAAAGAGAGGGATTTTTTCTATGTACTCTTTAATATTCCACCTTTAGGGCATAGATAGTGGGTGGATCTATGTCAATATTTTAGACACAAAAAGTTGAACTTTTATGAAATCTGTTTAGCTAAATTCTCACAATGTTGAGGGGTTATATATCCAATACTACTATGGATGCGGTTTCTATTATACCAAGCTTCTATATATTCAAATATAGCTAACCTGGCTACATTAAAATCTAAATACCTATTAATATTAACTTCCTCTTTTTTTAAAGAAGCATGAAATGATTCTATTCCAGCATTATCATAAGGGCATCCTTTTCCACTAAATGAATGGCTTATAAATTTAGTACTTTTTACATATTCCATAAAAGCGGAGCTTGTATATTGACATCCCAAATCACTATGCAATATCAAAGATTTAATAGGTTTTTGAATATCAATAGCATTTTTTAATGCTTGTAATGCTAACTTAGTATCTATAGTTTTAGACATAGAATAGCCCACTATCTTTTTACTATGCAAGTCCATAACCGAAGCTAGATAGCACCAACCATCTTTAATTGT
>JBOFWC010000068.1:0-4445 GCA_051653405.1 Proteocatella sp.
AACTTCATGGGGGCTGCGTGTGTGAGAACAATATCAACTTTATACTCTGCGATTTTAATATTGTTTTTAAGATTTTCTATATCATCATGGCTGCAAATTTCTTCTTTCCACCATGATAAATTCAACTCTCGGTATTCCCGATCTGTAGAATGTGCACCACCAAATGCAAGAATTTTCATCCCACAAATATTAAAAATCTCACCTCTCATGAGATGCATCACATTATGTCTTATTACATGAACATTCCCACCGTTCCATTTTTTCACAGGGAGTTTATTAAGTAAATTAAAATTTTCATGATTTCCGTCACAAAAGACAACAGTATAAGGCTGCGCTTCAAGCCAATCTAATTGCTTTCTATCCTTCCATGATTTTCCCATTTTCCGAGACCACCAAGGTAAACCAAAATCTCCACAAACGATAACTATATCATCTGCTGTCAAAGCAGAAAACGGTTCCAAAAACCTTTGCTTTGGATTACCATGGATATCACCCGTTATATAAATTGCCATTCTCGGCACCCCCTTTATGTTTTTATGTTTTTATGTTTTTATGTTCTTAATTATTTATGTTTTTGTTAACTTCTAGCATGGCTGCACATATTTTTTGATACTTAGTATTCTGTAAAGCTTGTCCTATTAAATCGATCACGAGCTTATTTTTACTTGTTCCTGTTGCCCCTGCAATTAACTTGATTTGTTTCATAATCTCAGCAGGAACATACAAACTTAGACGGTCATTTTTATTCACTTCAGAAACAGCCGGCTGTATCGCTGCAGCTTCTTTCTTTGATATGAAAGTGGATACATCTGAATCAATTCCAATAAAACTTTTCTTAACTGCCATTTTAAATTCCCCCTAAAAGTTCATCAATAAATTTCTGATAGTCTACCGCACCATTGCTTCTGCTATCATATTCAAAAATAGACTGTTTCATTGCTTGTGCTTCTTTAATGCTGATACTTTCCCGGATATACGTATCAAATACCTTGGTGCCGATCTGTGTTGCAATCTTCGTAAAGGTTTCTTTCAAGTGCTGGCTCAAAATCGTTCGGTTGTTATATCTTGTTAAGAGTACTCCAGCAATTTCTAGGGAAGGATTGCAATACTTTTTAATCGTTTCAATGCTACTAGATAATTGCATCAAGCCTTCAGCACTATATGTATCTGCTTGCGCTGCTATAACAATTCTATTTGCTACCGTCAGAGCATTCGTCGTGAGTATTCCTGTGCTTGGTGGCGTATCTAGCACGATATATTGATATTCCGCCTTTAATCCTTCCAGTGCTTCACGCAAACGATATTCCTTTCCTGTTTCCGTAATTATATTATCCGCTGCGGAAAGGCTGCCTTCTGCAGCAATAAAATCAAAAAATCTAGATTCTTGAATCGCATTATTTATATTTACTTTTTTGGTAAGAACTTCAAAAACCCCTACTGAATCCTTGTCAGCTTGCGCTGTACCACTAAAATTCCCTTGTGGGTCTAAATCTACAGCCAATACCTTAAATCCTCGCTGTGCAAGCCCTGCAGCCACGGCAAGTGCCGTCGTTGTCTTTCCCACTCCACCTTTTTTATTTACAACTGCTACTATTTTCATTTACAATCCCCCTTTATGTTTTTATTAAATACATTATAACATAAATACATAACCAGAAATAATCTATCCAATACATGTGCATATATTGGATAGATTAAAATTAAAAAAGCCTATCTTCAAAAAGGAAAATAGACTTTAACTCTCTGTTTTCAGCTTCTAAATATACATTACGTCTAACAATTTTGTTTAATGTAATGTATCAAATAAGACATTTTCCCAATCCTTTGGCATAAAATAATCATCAGCAGAAATAATATTTTTACCCTCTTCAAAATAGTCATGTATAGTAATAACTGCTTCAAGCCATGCAATTTCCCTATTTTTAAAAAAACTCATAAGGCTAATTAATTTTCGATATAAACCATTTGTATTATTTGAATCTAATTCTTCGGCCTTAGCATTTTTTATATTCCACCGAGGAAATACTGGACGATATCTTTCTAATTGTTGCATATATAAACGACTACCATGAGCACAGTGATTTCGTAAATCTCTAGTTGATTGAGCACATGTTTGATAACAATTAAATGTTACACCTCCTCCATATTTAGTTGTTATAATTCTAGAAAATCCTTTATTATCTATTCGATTTATTTCTTTTATAATCCATGTACAATCACCAAAATCCAATAGTTCAATAAACACCCATATAGGGATATCATTTATACTACAATTATATTTCGCTTTATAATGTTTAATACTAGCAGTTGTACCATTATTAAATTTTTCTTCAAGTTGTTCATATAATTGCTTTTTTACTGGAGGAGTCTTTATAAGTTTATTATTTTTAAAAAAATCATAAAAATTCTGGTTTGTGGTAATAAAGTATTCAGTTATATCATTTTTAATAAAATTCTCGATGTTTTCAGTTATAGAAAGCAATATCCCTCTTAATTTTTTATCCAATAAATAGCATTTTTTTATTTCTGCAAAATTATTAACTCGTTTTCTTGATATTAATAATTTTATATAGGGCAGAAATCTATAGTAGTTTACAAAACTCAACAAATCTTTTATATCTGTGTCTGTTGAATTTTTTATTCCACGAGCTCTAATTTTTGTTATAAGTTGATCTTTAGTAAATGCTGGTTTATTTATTGTTTCCATTATTTTTGGGACTCCTTTTTATTAGCTGTTTTCTTATTATTTGCATTATATGTTTGCAAATAAGTGTAAGTTGGGCCATTAAATTCAAATTGAATTCTGCGAATCAATTTTAAATCGAGTAATTCCCTTAACCAATTATAGATAGTCCGTTCATTTTTTCCAAAATATTTTGCTATAGTTGAAATACTATGAAATGATTCCCCCGTTTCATTTTTAGAATAAATACCTAAATACAAATATAATTTTAATGCATTTCCAGATATTTTATTTAAATAGCCATTTTCACAAAATCCATTAAATATAATAAAATATCCGTTTGTATTTAAATTACTCCATTTCCAATATTTATAATTAATCTTATCTATTTTTGATTGATGTATTTTTTTATTATTAGTTCGTGGTATTGTTATGGTCATATTAATCACCTTTTTTTCACCCTAACTAAACATATATTTATATTATTATTTATTTATAAATAATAATATAAATATATGTTTTTGAGGGTGATTATTTTTTTCAGTCTAACAAGACCTTATAGCTGATTTGATTCTTTATAATAACAATGTTTTAATAATATCAACGAACCTGTTAATCTGAATTACGCTAGGTTAGCAGCCCAGAAAAGGCAAGAGAGTTTTCTCTCTTGCCTTTTCTGTTTTTTATTTGAATTTCTTTACCGAATTTAAACTAAGTACAGGATTAATTGGTCCAATAGTTTCACGAATTTCTTCTTTGAGCTTATTGAAAATAATATCATTTTCAATAAGCTCAAGTTTTGATATTATTTTTCCTTCCTGTATCCCAGCACTTATAGTAGATTGAGAAAATTCTTGTTTATTATAATTCTTAAAATGATCTTGTATCTCACGTTGTTTCATTTTTTGCTCTTGATACATATAATAAAATATAAGACTTCGTTTTTGTTTATCTGATAAATTCATAATAATACCACCTTTTATCTGATATTATCTAATATAGTCCTTTTTTTTTTACTTGTCAAATTAAAGATGCTTTTAGGATACATTCTAAAAGCATCTTTAAACGCATCTATTTCATTTTTAAGCGCATTTATTTTATTTGTTATACTTCCCTATTAGATGCATAGCTTTTTCATCATATAAAGAAAACTACGCATCTAATAGGGAAATATAACTCTTGTAAATTTAGGTGATTTTATGATAGACCGGTTGAGTGAGGTAAGCAGAGGAAGCCCTGCCCTGTAAAAAAAACAGGACAGAAAAAAAGACCGTTTATCGGTCGGTTCTTCGGTCGCTAAACAAGTTCCACGGTCTCGGTCTGCCTTTATCCGCGCGCTCCTATAGCGCATCACTTGTCTGCCTCATCTGCTGCCTGTGCTGACAGCATCGCAGGACGGTTCTTGCTTTTGGCACATCTCCAAAAGCTCACCTGCAGGAATTGCACCCGCAGGGCATCGAGAAGAAGAAAGCCCCTCAGCGGGCTAATCATGAACAGGTAAACGCTCATGGACTGGCTAGATCAAAAATAAAAAAGCCTATTTCCTACAAGGAAATAGACTCTTGAAATCTCGGGTTGTATCTGCTAATATACATGTATAGCAATGTTGCTATATCGTCGTAAATAACAGGTAAAACGTGAGCTTGGAAGGTGGATTCCTTGCGATCGGCTCTGTTAGGGATTGCCGTCCCTATAGAGAACCTGTTTATTTTTTTGTCTTTTCTAAAGAGATTGTATCGCATATATACATATTTTGCAATAA
>JBOFWC010000069.1:0-2133 GCA_051653405.1 Proteocatella sp.
ATTTTAAAATCAAGTCTTGCAGAACTTATGTTGGAGAAAGATTTTAAAGATATTACCGTAAAAGACATCGCAGAAAGAGCAGATATAAATAGGGGTACATTTTACCTGCATTATAAAGATGCCTATGACCTTTTAGAAAAAATTGAAGATGAAATAATAGTTGAATTTCAAAGCATGATTGACACCTATCGCCCTAAAATATTGCTTACGACACTGCTTCCAATATTAGATCCAATAGCTGACTATATATTAAAAAATAAGACTCTATGTTTCAGCCTACTTGAAAACCCATCTAATAATAGTTTCTTGTATAAATTTAGAAAACTAATCGCAGAAAACGGAACTATATTCATATCCGAAAAATTTCCAAATTACAATAAAGATATCTACGATTACTATATAACATTTATAAGTTTTGGAATCCTCGGCCAAATAAAACACTGGTCACAAACAAATTTCAAGCTTCCCAAAAAAGATTTTGTAGCCATGGTAGACAAACTGATAACCAGCGCTGCCATAAGCGTACTTTCGTAAAGCTAATTAATATCAAAAATATCAAAACATAAAAAAAGAGATATCCTCCTAAATAAATTTAAGAGTATATCTCTTTTACATATGAGGCTACTGCCCCTTTTAATTCAAATTTGATTATTAGTCTTCTCTTTCAAAATCTTCGTCACCAAAGATTTCCCAGAATTCTGCAGTAACTTTTTCAAATTCTACATCATCTTCTATATTTTGAAGATCTATTTCATCGTTCTCAAGCTCTGCATATCTGTATATAAGAACTCTATCATCATTCTCAGGCACTAAAGCAATATATTCGTTGCCCTCAACTTCAAATATTCCTATAACTTCGCAAGCAACTTCTTCACCATCTTCAAGTACAAGATTAAGTACTATCGGTTCCTCATCTTCAAAATCATTTTTAAATTCCATATCGCTCATAGTTACCTCCTAATTTATATGGCAGATTGAAGCTTATTCAAAATCTGCTATTTAAATGTTTTATTCCTTTCAATTATATCTCAAATAAGCCTTTGAGTAAATAACTTTCTATCTTACAGGACAAATTCCGTTTTCACAACCATCATTTTCAAGCTCATACTCTTCTTCTCTTGTTTCATACTTGCTTATAAGTGATGGTATAAATGGCTTCATCTCTGCTTTACGCTTGTGGAATTCTTCTTCCGTTATAGCTTCATATGGCATAAGCTCATAGAATGCATCATTAAGTGGAATAAATGAAACTGCCACGATTTTCTCCCAGTTATTCCATACAAATTCTTCTACCTGCTCCCACTCATCTTCTCTTACATGAACTGTAATCGAACAGTTGTGGTCTACATAATTTTCCATAAACATTATATAATTTTCAAGCTGCTCTATAGCCGTTATATCATACTTAGTTCTTCCTTCAGGTGCTTTTACTGGGAATTCTACAACCTTAGTAGCTGCAGTTTCCATCTCCTGACCAACTTCTGGGAACACAGGATATCCAAGCTCCTCACAAACTTTAAGCAGTGGGTCACTTGATGAAATTCTTACCCTTCTTACAAAGTATGGTGAATGAGAATAATGAACTCCACTTGAAACTGTAGGAAGCTGAGAAAGAGTTCCTTCTGGCTTTACCGTAGTAACAAGAAGAGGCGCATTTTGCCCAAGTTCTCTAGCATATTCTTCTGCTGCATCACTTGCCGCTTTTCTCATCTCTCTTAAAAGATGGGCTTCTTCTTCTCTTGTCATTTTCGTAAGATTTACCATATCCTGCCATCCAGTAAGTGAACAGCCAAGAAGTCTATCTCGCTTTTGAGTCTTATCCCATTCAGGAAGCTCTAGCTCAAGCATTGTCATTCTGTATCCTGCTCTTGCCGAAAGTCTTTGCGCTTTAAGCAGTTCTTCTTTTTGAAGCACGCCATCCTTTACAAATGCCATCACATTTATTGTTGTAAGGTTGCACACCCCTTTAGAATCAAGTAAAATCTCTCCACAAGGATTTACACCCTTCATATTGGTTCTTCGTTTCGAAGCTGCTTCATGATTTATAAATCCAGGCTCTCCCGAATATCTCATACGCTCAAGCTGTAAATGAAGCTCTTTTCTAGAAGGCTTACTCGTAAAGTAAATTGAATT
>JBOFWC010000070.1:0-3865 GCA_051653405.1 Proteocatella sp.
ATTCAGAATATTGACCGGCTATCGGAGAAAGAAAAAAACTCGGATCAACAATCTCATATTTGGTTTGATCCGCCAGACAATCCCGCCAGGTTTGCTCCATACCCTTATTTTGTTTCAGGTAATTCTTATTCAACAAATCTCGATTCTTAGCAGGAATAATATGCAAATGCAGATAATTTGAAGCTTTTATTAATTCATCTTTTTGATGCAAAATCATTTGTTCTGCCCACAATGTCTGACGCATCAACTGATAAAAAGGCTCAAAGAAATAAACAGATGACTGATATTTCGGGAAACTCTTAAGTTGCTTCGATTCATCTATCAGACAAGAGTTGTGCAGGACTCTCCACTAAATATTTGCAAGTGTATTTACTCTTTTCATTACCTTCATAGAGTTTGTGTTTACCTTTACCAGCTCCAAGTGGATGACGAGGACAACTATTTGCAATTAATGCTCTAACATATGAATACTTTTGACCGCAGTATTCACAATAAAAATTTGCAATAATTCTGTTATTTAATTTTGTAGCAGGAGCACCACTATGATACTCCTGCCACAAAATTAGATGACTGTTATACTAAATCAGAGTAGAGCTAAATCAAGATATCATAAAGCTACCTTCATCTATATCAGACAGTTCCTCCTTAAAAGCACTTACAATCTCATCATATGTTGCCTCGTCTCTAATTTCCATATATTTAGCCCAAGCAAATATCTCCTCAGAGAATCTGTTTTGGGTAAGAAACAGAGATGCCCTATAATCTTCGAGTAACCTTTCAGGAATCAATACACCCATCAAAGGTTTTTGGAGTTCATATATATCCAATGATGCTGCTTCGATATTATGGTTATTGTATCCCAGAGCTATAATATCAGTAAGCCAACGATCTTTTGCTAACTGTTGATTCGATAACTCTGGATCAATATTCCCAAATCCTGTCAATCGTTTTGTAAGGCTTTCCAAAATTAGTTGTTTCAGCTCTGCCTCAATTTTTTGTATTAAATTTATATCCATCATTGCTGTTATTTTATTTAATTATTTGAATAAGTAGTCGATTATAGCATCAACATTTCTCTTTTGATTTTCTTTAATCTCTCGCTCTGTCCACTCATCGACATCAATTAGTTTTCTTATTGAATAATATTTACTGTCACTATATCGTTTTCTCTTATCGAGAAAAACATCATCAGAAATACTTCGGTTAATATCTTCTTCTAACATTGCTAAATTCCCAATGCTATTCTGGAGTATATCATCAACTTGAATTGAGTTATCTGCAGTTGCATGTATATGCTCTATATCAAATTTTGTTTCAAAAAGAGTTTCATTAATCCTTTCAATATCCTGATCAATAGTTATTTCATCTAAATATGCGACCATACAGCAGATTAGGTTTTTCTTTTTAGCATTGTCAGTAATATATCCAGACAGTTCATAGCGAGTATGATCCTTATTACATTTTGTCGTTATCTTATCTGTTAAATATTCAACAAAAGAATCATAATCATTATTTACTGCGATTTTCATAGCCGCCTGCATAAATGAGTGTGTCCTATAAACAGATTTTGCATATCTAACACTATAAATAAAGGATATCTTATTTATCAATATTAATGTTTCTGACAACTTAATTTTTACATCAGGATCATTTCTATATTTGTACAGTAACTGGTAAACAATCCGCCAATATCTTCCATAACGAGACCACCACAATAATCTTAATGCAAACATATTCTCAGCAGATATATATTCACTTGAAGCCCATGTAAATCTAACTTCTATAAAACATCTTATCTCTTCAAGATGTAGTTGAAAATCATCATTTGTAACTTTCGAAAAGTGTTCCCAATTATTTATTTCTAGAATTTTATCAAATAAACGTTCGAAGAATGTTTCTGTTCCATACGTAAATAATACATCAGGTAGGTCATATTTTGAAATTAAATAATCTTTATAAATTCCAAGTATTTCAATAATATTAGTTACTTCCACCCCATGTTCACTATTTCTATCATCTATATATCTATATAGTTCACTGATTTGTTCAAATACAGTTTCGTCTTGCTGTTTTTTATCCCTTAAATATTCATACATTCTGATTTTAAACAGATCACCTCCATTTAGATCAAGCCCTGTTGTATTTATTGTATTGAATATCTGGATAGTTTTAGAAATACCAGCATAAGTTTCTATTACAACAAAATAAATCTTTGAAAACAAATAATTCACAAAACCATCAATATCAAAATAACTATTTTCGCACTCATCAGATTGAATATTTTCTTCAAAATAGTTAAATACTAGATTTGCATTTGAAATATACTTATTCTGACCTTCTCTAATGCTTAATAAGTCTTCTATATTTTGCATATAAAGAAATTCTGCTAAGTATTCGTTTTGGGTACCGCTATTAACTCTTGTTTCAAGCCAATCAATATTTAGTTTTTTTAATCTTTCGCAATCTTGATATTTCAATTGTAGAATTTTCAAAAATATCGTTATTGTCGAAATACGCTGTTGTCCATCTATTACTTCTTGCTCAAACTCTTGACTGCTTATAAATTTCTTTTCTGATAATTGCATAGTTCCTATAAACATAGGTTCTTGTAATGCAATATTTTTTTCACTTCCCCAATAACCTTTGAAAATATCATTTACAAAAGGCTCAAGTTGGGTCTCGCTCCAAGAGTATGGTCGCTGAAAGACAGGTATAATATACCTCGTTTTACCTAATAATACGTTACAATCATTATCCTCTTGCAATAATGAATAAGTATTGGATTTTATTGAAAACTTCCTATCGTGGTTATTATATAAATCAATAACTTGATTCCATATCTTATTAGCTAAGAAAAATGTTCCCATTTTTTCGTACCAAATGCAGTCACTCTCTTCAAGATCTACTATTTTAACTCGTACTCCTACCGCCCAATCTTTACATTCTTCATAATCAAAAAAACAATTATCATTAGGAGTTGTTTTAATGTGTATATCCTTTAATAACTTTGGTGAATCTATAGCTTTTGCTACAGCTATTACATTATAACCATCTGCAATGGCGAAATAATCACCTTTTTCAACCTGATTTACAAAGCGGTTGCGAGCATTTTCCTCACCAACAAAAACTACACTATTTCTTCTAAATATACTAATAATCGAAGAGTTTGATGCACCATAATCACTCCATCGTGACCCTATCTTCCAAACATTTGCCATATCCTTGATTTTATTACATGATTCAGTATTGTTATATTTTGTGACTTATGTATAACTCCCTTGCGTAAATTAATCATATATATAACTCCTCCCTCAACAAAAAGCAATTTGAGAAGGATATAGTATTGATTGGGTTCCTATTCGTAAATCTACAGATGGATATTTTTACAGGATACACTACTTTAATTTTACATCTTGCAACATTTACTCATGCCTGAATGTGTATAGAGTCTAATTTTTAAGAAACCATTTTGCTTATATACAATCAACAAGCACTTCCAGCATTAATGATTAATCGCAAAAATAACAATATATTGATAATTTTAAAATATGGTAGTCAAGTTTATTCTATTCCTTAGTACGATTTTTAAACACAGACAAGTTTTATTCTGACTCCTTCCTAATATTAATATTTATCCTCCATAATTCTCTCATTAATATAACATTTAATTCGACACTTTCAGATTGACCGATCTGCTTGACAAAGGTATGGGAGGTGGTAATAACAGAGGCGATTAGCGATGGTTATCGATGGTTGGTCGGCTTTTTTAACAGAAAACAGGGAGGGTTCGTTCGGGCATTGACGGATTCAGACATTATTTGGGGGGATTGTGCTTTTTCGGGTTTAATGAAGGCTGATTTACTTG
>JBOFWC010000071.1:0-2685 GCA_051653405.1 Proteocatella sp.
GTTCTTTTGTCATGCCTAAGCTGAGTAAGAATCCTTAGGGCCATCGCTTTAATCTTCATCCTCTTCACCCCCATGACTAAAATGAATAAACGCCTCTTCTATAGAATCTTTCTTACTTTGATTTACTATCTGCTCAGGAGTTCCCGTAGCGATTATTCTTCCTTCTCTAACCATAGCCAAATTATCACATTTAGAAGCCTCATCCATTACATGTGTGGTTACAAGAATTGCAGTATTATCATTTGCAAGCATCCTGAATTCTTCCCATATACTTCTTCTAAGCAGAGGGTCAATTCCTACAGTCGGCTCATCTAAAATTAAAATATCAGGTTTATTCAAAAGTGCAATCGCAAGTGAAAGCCTTCTCTTCATCCCCCCAGAAAAAGAAGCTACCTTCTTGTCCCCTTCCTTGTAAAGATTGACAAGCTTTAAAAGTTCCTCACTTCTCTCCCTTACTACTTTTTTATGAAGTCCATATATGCTTCCAAAAAATTTCATATTTTCTTGAGCAGAAAGCTGCTCATAAAGTGCATCACTTTGAGCCATGTACCCTATTCTTGCCATTGTTTTTAAGTTAGGCATCTTCTTGCCAAGCACTATGACTTCTCCTTCAGTAGCCTCAGTTATCCCCGATATTATCTTTACAATAGTTGTCTTCCCACATCCCGAAGGCCCTAGTATTCCATATATATCACCTGATCTTATCTTTATATCTATTCCTTTGAGCACATGTTTTTCCCCAAAATACTTGTGCACATTTTTCACATCTACATATACCTCTTCATTTACCATTTTGACCTCCGAAACCAATCGTGATAAGTGATTTTTAATTAGAGGTGAGTACTCACTCACCCTATGATTAATTTATACCAAATACATATATTCTTGTCAATAAAAAAAAGCATAAAATAGTAAACTACTTTATACTTTCTCAAATATTTGCCTTATATTTTTGTAATCCCCAAATACAACTATTGTATCGCCTTCTTCTAGAACTGTATTAGCATTTATAGGTCTCATATAATCATATTCCCGTTTCAAAAGCATTACATTTATATTATACAAACTGCTTAAATTCGAAGCTTCAATTGACTTTCCTTTTATAAGCGCTGGTATATTGGTTAACACTATTTCTGCAAGTACATTTTCATCATATGAATCCAAAACCACTATAACATTTGAAAACTTTCCAAAAATACATTTATTTCCCATTTTTTCTATAACTCTATCAAATCTACTCTTTATTATTGGATGCTTTTTTACAATACGAATAAACATCAGTATTATTAAAAGCGCTAATGACGAGGGCCAAATATTTCTGATTTCAGAATTATTCATAGCAATTATAAAGTTAACCACAGATGATACTATAGTAACCGTAAATGCATATCCAAATATCATAGTGAGCCTAGCAAGCCTGCTTCTAATCTTAGACGAGGTTATTATTTCACTGTCAGAAGTCGTAAATCCTGAGTTTGTAAGCATGGAAGTGACCTGAAACTTGGCTTTTTCTTCCGTAAGTCCTGTAAGCCTAAATAATACGGTAAATACCTCATTTATTATTATATAGATAAGTACAAAAATTACAAAAAACACAAATGCAGTTATCAGTCTCATAGGTAAGCCTCCATCCTTAAATATTTAAAAAAAATTATATCCCCCTCTGCTTTTTCATTATAATGTCCTTTATATAGTCAAAGCTCTGTATCGTAATTACTGCCATAATAATAAGCACCGCTCCCATAATCTGCTTTAGACTAAGCATCTCCCCTAATATCAGATATGCTGAAACCGATGCAATTACAGTCTCGGTCATTCCAATTATATTTACCGCAGCAGGAGCAAGATATTTGAACCCTTTTAGGTAAAGTGCAAATGGAATTACCGTTCCAAAAAATGCTAAATAAGCTATAAATAATAATTCTGAACTTGACCTCTCAGCCCAAAGTATCCAAGGCGGGCATATAAATATGTATATAAATGCACCAGTAGTCATTCCATAAGTAAGTACCGTCCACGGATCATAATTTCCCGTACACTTCTGACCATATATTATATAAAATGCGCTGCAAAATGCCGATACAATACCAATAAGAACCCCATCTATATTGAGCTTTACGCCCAAACTTCCGCCGCCAAATATTATAAAATAACTTCCAAGCATTGCAAATATAAGTGCTGTAAGCTTAGCTTTTGTCATCTTCTCCTTTAAAACAAATGTACAGTAGGCCGTTATAAGGATTGGCGAAAGATACTGTAAAAATATTGCTAAACTTACATTAAGCCTAGCTATAGCATAATAATATGTACCCTGCATAACCGTCATCGAAATCCCCAGTATCGCAATTCTTTTTAGCCCAAAACTGCTTATCTGCAAAAGTTCACTCTTTCTAAATGCCAAATAAAGTATACAAATAAGTGCCGATAATGAAATCCTCATATTTGAAACCTCTATAGGATTCATATCTGTATTAAAAACCATCTTAGCTATAGTTCCGGAAATTCCCCAGAAAAAAGCTGCTCCTAAAACAAGTAATGCTCCCTTAGTTTTATTTTCCATAAGCTACCTCTTTATAATAAAATTGTCCAAGACTAATTATATCACTCTGCATTACTTGTTTAAAGCTTTGTTTTTTGATAAAATGAATAAAATTGTATAAATATTGAAACAATTACGAAGGAGAA
>JBOFWC010000072.1:0-3309 GCA_051653405.1 Proteocatella sp.
AGCAGCTTGTTATTCCCCCATATCTTCACTTGCCTCCGGCATTGCCTTACTTAAAGCCTCATTGATTGTAGTTCCAAGCCTTTCTAAATCTTCAAGTTCAAGCTTTTCACCTACACTTTTAAGCGTTGCGTTTTCATCATCAACCTTAACTGCCGCATAAATAAGAGCTCTAATAGCTTTGATCTTCATAGCTTGTAAATCATCAAAAGCTTTGTTTAAATCCCCGTAGATTTCTTCAAGTTCACAGAAAGTATTCATATTAAATTTAAGCTCATACTCTTTATCACCAAGCATAAATTTAATACCTTTGTTTTTTAGTTCAGATGCTTTCAAAACTAATCACTCCCTTCTAAGGTGCAGCTACTGGTTCTACTGGGACTGCTGTAAACCATGAAGCAATTATTGTTTCATCTATACCTGTAGCGTCCTCATCTGCAATAAATCTAAAGTTACCATCATTATCTCTTGCAAAGAAAGTCCCTTTAAGCTTTGCTGTTTTAGGCTGTGGCTTTTCAGCTTCAGTATCATATTCATCTGAAGTGAGTTCAAATTTGCCCTTTAATAACCAAACGTAGCGGTATTTTCCGTTGTTTTTCTTTGACTTAAACCCAAGCGCTATAGTAGGCGAGATATCGTCTTTACTTTCAATTAAAACGCCCTTTACAACTTTAGCCCCTTGAAGCTTGGCTCTACTTTCAAGAGACAGCTGATTAATTTCAATCTCAACGTCCACACCTTCAAAGGCTGTGATTATATCCTCAACAGTATCATCTGAGTAAATATTTTCTGATGATACTTTAGGAGTTATCTTAGCGCTTATTGCTCTTTCAAGTTTTGAGGGGACTGCATAAGTTACACCTGTTGCATCATCTTTTGTTAGCACTGCTATATGAATATCCTTGAGTCCTATTTGTCTAGCCATTTACACTACCTCCTGTTCTTCTAAATAAAAAAATCTCATACCTTTATGATAAAGACCTGTATCCTCTTCATAGAAATCAGCTTCATCCATTCTTTTAAAACCTGCTTCAAGAAGTCTCACTTTTATATTTTTAACTAGAATTCCATAGTCTGCTTTAGACCAGACATCTACTTGAATATAGTGGCCAGTGAAACTTTCCTGATCTTCTTCAAATTCCTCTCCAGAAGCTAGATATTCATGGAAGGTTATATATGTGTTTGCTTTTCCTGAATATTTTTGAAACCCAACAGGAATCCCTAATGGCTTTAGTGTATCTATAACTAATTTGTTAATCAAGGTCCTTAAGCCCCCTTTCTAATTCTTCTTTTACAACTTTATCAATCTCTTTTTTATTTTCCTGTACAGATTTAGAAGCCCAGTGCTGTGCCGGTATTTTCGAAGTTCCCCATTCGGTAAATTTAGAGTAGAAAAACTCTGAAATATCTCCTTTGTCTGGGCCTATCTTTACAAAATCTGTACCATCACCATGCTCTACATCTGATACCTTAATATTATCGGCCATATGCTTTTTATTAGTTTCAGATCTAGGAGCCTTTTTCTCCATAGTTTCTTTTACTATTTTACCTGCTTTATCTAGAGCATTTTTCTTAATTTCATCACCTTTAGAACCAAGTTTATTGACTTTATCTATTAGCTCTTGCATGCCTTCAAGTTCAATTTTAGCCACTGTCATCCACCTCCATGGCTTTTACTTCCATGTACTTATTCTCATATTTGATATTGTCTATAAAGGTGATGTCATATAGCTTCCCACTAAAGTCTATCTTCATGGTTTCATCAAGGCCTTTTACAGCTCTAAAAATAAATTTTACAGTCTTTTCTTTTTGGATCGCTGCCGCCTCAAAGTACTCCTTGCCATAAAGATTCGTAACCTTTGCCCACAGCGTCTTATAAGTCTCATAAGTTTCCACCTCGAATCCATTCTCGTTAATTTCTATAACTGGTTTAACTATATTAATTCGATGTTTAAATTCTCCTATTTTCATTACCACTCCGCCTTTCTGTATGAAAATAAAAGAGCTCGAAGTACTTCATTTAATTCTGGCATATCAAGCTCATTTCTATCTTCATAAAACTTTGAAACAGTAAAGAAAATAGCATGTTTAATTGCCTCTGGAACACTGCCTTCAAATTCACTTAAAGAAAATCGAAGGATTCCTTCTACAAGTTCCGTTGCGGCTAATATAAAGCTTTCAATGAGCGCATCTTCATCAGAATGCTCTACTCTAATCCATAGCTTGGTTTCTTCTAGTGTGACTATCAATGCGCCCACCTCCTAAATAATTTTGATGAAAATTAAAAAGCACAACCTTATATCTAGATTGTGCTTAATCATATTTTAATTAACTCTTGTTAACTTCCTTTTGTTTAATGTTATTTATATGCTTTTCCTTTATTTCTTTTTCTACTAATATATATTTTTTTAGTATCTCATATATATTTATTACTTGTTCTTCAGAAAAAACTGTATCCTTATATTCGAAATCTTCTTTTATTTTGCTTACAAGCTGATCTCTTTTTAGTATTTTCATGTGTTCTGATGCGAATGGAACCTTCTTCAATTCACACCTTTCACTAAATACTATATATGAGAACATATACTCTTTATTGACCTCTTTTAAAATCTTGCAAAGAGCTGAAATGTGAGCATTATTTTGCCATATAGGGTTATAGAACCTGCTCTTGTTGCCACCAGGCAGACACTGGGTCCAGTTCTTACTTTTCTCATCTCCAAAAATCCAGCCACTGTAATTTTTTGACTCAATAACGTAAATACCGGTTGTATCTATAAGCAGAAGATCAATCTCGGTAGTTGAGCCGTCATCTTTTGGTATATAAAGATTAGCCAGTATTTTAACAGGTCTACCCATATTTTCCAGTTCATAAAAAATCAAAAATTCGCCGTTATTGCCTTTACTGTTTATCGTTTCAAAGAATCGCTTACCTGTCACATCCTTATATGAGGAACTCTTGAATTTCTTACGGCGTGAATAATAAATTAAAGAAATAAAAAGCATTGGGATAGCAAGAAAAAACGCAAGTGATATTATCATCCCAAAAATAGGGGATAATATACTGAGTATTATATTTGAAGTATCCATATCGTCCTCCTTAAATATAATTTTATATTGCTATCTATACTTTACCCTTTTTAAAGCAAAATAATTAAATTTTAACAACTATTCTGATCTCATCAAACCTGCAGCTTTAAGTTTTTCAATAAGGGAATTTAAGTCTGCTACTGCGCCTGCAACAGTTGTAGCTGTGCTAGCTTCTTGAAGATTAGCAGGCTTTAATTCTTTCCCATTAAAAATGAGCTTGCCGCT
>JBOFWC010000073.1:0-1084 GCA_051653405.1 Proteocatella sp.
AAGATTTAGGAAGCACAGACTGTGTATCTTGTGGACAGTGCATCGTAGTCTGTCCAACTGGGGCGATTGCAGAAAAAGACGATACAGACAAGGTTTGGAAAGCCCTTGAAGACCCTAGCAAGCATGTAATAGTAGCGACAGCGCCATCTATAAGAGTAACTCTAGGAGAAGCTTTTGGCATGCCAATAGGCACAAATGTAAAAGGTAAGATGGTGACTGCACTTAAACACATGGGGTTTGCAGGCGTATACGATACAGACATTGCCGCAGACCTTACTATAATGGAAGAATCGCAGGAGCTTATCCATAGAATCCAAACCGGAGGCCCGCTTCCACTTATTACTTCATGCTCTCCAGGCTGGATCAAATTCTGTGAGCATAATTTCCATGATTTCATACCGAATCTTTCAAGCTGCAAATCGCCGCAACAGATGTTTGGAGCTGTGGCCAAAACTTGGTATGCAGAGAAGAATAACCTAGACCCACATGATATAGTAGTAGTTTCCGTAATGCCATGTACTGCGAAAAAATTTGAAGCCAGAAGAGACCATCAGTCGGCAGCTGGCGTATATGATATAGATATTGCCATAACTACAAGAGAACTTGCACGCATGATAAAACGTGCGGGAATCCAGTTCACAAAACTTGAAGACGGTCAGTTTGATGATCCACTTGGCATATCAACAGGTGCAGGCGCAATCTTTGGGGCAACAGGGGGCGTAATGGAAGCTGCCCTTCGTACCGCAGTAGAAAAACTTACAGGCGAAGAACTTCAAAACCTTGATTTCACAGAAGTAAGAGGAACAAAAGCTATAAAAGAAGCTACCTACAAAGTGGGCGATTTAGAAATAAATGTAGCTGTTACAAGTGGACTTGCTAATGCGAGAGCACTGCTTAATGAAGTAAGAGAAGGCAAAAAGCAATATCACTTCATCGAAATAATGGGCTGCCCAGGAGGCTGCATAAATGGTGGAGGCCAGCCAGTTCAGCCAGCTTCAGTTAGAAACTTTGTAGACCTAAAAACTGAAAGAGCAAAAGCACTATATGAAGAAGATGCAAACCTTCCACTTAGAAAATCACATGA
>JBOFWC010000074.1:0-4921 GCA_051653405.1 Proteocatella sp.
AAGCTCCTAATAGGAGAACCTTCAACGACTATCTCGAAAGAGAGTACACTCAAGTGGGTGGAAGTGGAGGACACCGATAAAGGTGATGATATAGTCTACGCTCATATGAAAGTATGAGAAGTTCATGGGTTTACAAGCCTTGAGAACTGCATAAATGTAACGAATTTATGTGAATGTGCATAAAACTTGTAAAGAATTACAAATATATAAATTTATTTACGAATAAGTCAACGTAATCTTTTAGCTGCATTTAATAGGTTCATCTTAAATGGGTATACACTCATTAGGAGGTGAAAATATGATAAAAGCAGTAAAAGTAAGATTGCTTCCTACAAAAGAACAAGAGCTATTAATGTTTAAATCTACAGGGGTAGCAAGATTTGCCTATAATTGGGGACTTGCTACTTGGGAAGAAATGTATAAACAAAACAAAAAACCCTCAAAATCTAAAATAAGAAAATTGTTTAATAATGATATAAAAAAACAAGACGAATTTAAATGGCTTTATGAGGTTAGTGGTCAAATAACAGCACAAGCGTTTATTGACTTAGAAGATGCTTATAACAATTTCTTCAAAGGTTTAGCTAAAAAACCTAGATTTAAAACTAAGAAAAAATCTAAAAAATCCTTTTATGTTAGATACGATGCTATCAAATTTAATGACAATAAAGTAAATCTGGAAAAAATAGGTAAAGTAAGATATAAGACTAATTATAAAGTACCTCAATTAGAAAAGTATACAAACCCTAGATGTCATTTTGATGGAAAATATTGGTATCTTACATTTGGATTTGAACAAGGCGAAAACAAAGCCAAACTAAACCAAAATCTTAGTATTGGAATCGACTTAGGAGTTAGCGATTTAGCTACAATAAACTGCTTAGAAAATCCAATAAAAAACATTAATAAAACGAAAAAAGTTAGGAAGTTAAAGAAGCGACTGAAAAGATTACAAAGACAGGTTTCAAGAAAATATGAAGCAAATAAAGACGGAAACAAATTTGTTAAAACTAACAATATAATTAAATTAGAAAAACAAATTAAACTTCTTTATAGGAAATTATCAAATATAAGAGACAATCACATACACCAAACTACATCAAGTATAATTAAATTAAAACCATATAGAGTCGTTATGGAAGATTTAAATGTAAGTGGAATGATGAAAAATAAACACTTATCTAAAGCGATACAAGAACAAAAATTCTATGAATTTATACGTCAGATGAAGTATAAATGTGAATTTAATGGAATTGAATTTGTTCAAGCGGATAGGTTTTATCCATCATCAAAAACTTGTAGCTGTTGTGGAACTATTAAGAAAAACTTAAAACTTAAAGACAGAGTGTATAAATGTGAAAAATGTAATTTGATAATGGATAGAGATAAAAATGCTTCGATTAATCTTGGAAACTATAAAATAGTATAACTTGGTAATGTAGAAAAAGTATACTATGTGTATCCTGCGTTGTGGGAGAATTTAAGTCCTTGGAGAGTTAACCAAGCTAAAGTAGAATAAGAAATTATTCCAAATAGAACTCGATGAATAGGAAATATTATTTAGTAATGAATAATAAAAGTAAAATTTATATGTTTATAACTTTTTATAAGTTTTATGCAACGGAACAATCAAAATAGAGTTATATCCAGAAATAGCTCCAAACACAGTAAACAATTTCATATCACTTGTGAAAAAAGGATATTATGATGGCCTTAAATTCCACAGAGTAATCAGAGGATTTATGATTCAAGGTGGAGATCCATTAGGAAAAGGAACTGGTGGCCCAGGCTACGGTATAAAAGGCGAGTTCACATCAAATGGATTCAAAAATGATCTTCTTCATACACCAGGAGTAATCTCAATGGCAAGATCTATGGCTCCAAACTCAGCAGGTTCACAATTCTTCCTAATGACTTCAAACAGCCCACATCTTGATGGCCAGTATGCTGGATTTGGAAAAATAGTAGAAGGTCTTGAAATCGCAATGGATATCGAAAAAGTTAAAACAGGATTTGGTGACAAGCCAAAGGATGATGAAATAATGGAAAAAGTTACAGTTGAAACTTTTGGAGTAGAATATCCAGAACCAGAAACAATGTAATAAATCGCAATACGATAATATACAAAATTTACAAATTTGTGTGAACTTATTAAAAGAATTCATACAAATTTGTTTGAAAATGGTTGACAGTAATAGCATAAAATTATATAATTTTCTTGTAGCTATACTTCTGGCGGATAAGTGGTGAACCACGTGGAGTATAGTTATCTATAAGCCGACCGCCTGGGCACTTGTTTTTTTAGCTGCTCAGTTAAGGTTGAGTCAACTCGTTAACGAGGCAGTTCTAAAAAAGAACTGCCTTTTTTTATTATATAGATTTAAAGGAGAAAAATATGACATTCAAACAATGGAACAATTTTTCAGAAGGAAACTGGACAAAAGAGATTGACGTAAGAGATTTCATAATGAAAAACTACAGTGAATATACAGGTGACGAAAACTTCCTGCAAAGTCCAACAGAAAGAACAAATCTGTTAATGAAAGAGCTTAATGAGCTTTTTGAGCAGGAGAAAAAATCTTCAGGAGTTTTAGATATCGATGTAGACACAGTAGCCTCTCTTACTCACTTTGGGCCAGGTTATTTAGATAAAGAGAACGAAATAATAGTAGGGCTTCAAACAGACAAACCGCTTAAACGTGCGGTGAATCCATTTGGCGGACTTAGAATGACTAGAGATGCTTGCAGCGAGTATGGCTATGAGCTCTCAGAAAAAGTAGAAAAAGAATTTACTTTTAGAACAACTCATAATGACGGAGTTTTTAGAGCATATACAGATGAGATGAAAGCTGCTAGAAGTTCAGGAATAATAACAGGACTTCCTGATGCTTACGGAAGAGGCCGTATCATAGGAGATTACAGAAGAGTAGCGCTTTACGGAGTAGATAGATTAATCGCAGCTAAAGAAGAAGACAAAAAAGCTTTAGGCAAAAATCTTATGGATGTAGATAATATAAGACAGCTTGAAGAACTTTATCAGCAAATTGCATTTCTAAAAAAATTAAAAGAAATGGCAGCATCATATGGCTATGACATATCAGAACCAGCAAAAGATGCTAAAGAAGCAGTACAGTGGCTTTACTTTGCATATCTTGGAGCAATCAAAGAGCAAAACGGAGCAGCAATGTCGCTTGGAAGAACAAGCACTTTTCTTGATATATATATCGAAAGAGATTTAAAAGAAGGAATCCTTTCAGAAGAACAGGCACAGGAAATCATAGATGATTTTGTAATGAAGCTTAGAATGGCAAGACACCTTAGAACAAAAGATTACAACGAGCTTTTTGGGGGAGACCCAATGTGGATTACAGAGTGTGTAGGGGGAATGAGTGAAGACGGAAAATCACTGGTTACTAAAAACTCATTCAGAATCCTTAATACGCTTTATAACCTTGGACCATCACCAGAACCAAACCTTACAGTACTTTGGTCACAAAAGCTTCCAGAAACTTTCAAAAATTTCTGCAGTAAAGTGTCAATAGATACAGATTCAATTCAGTATGAAAATGACGATCTTATGAGACCTGACTTTGGAGACGATTATGCAATTGCGTGCTGTGTATCTGCAATGAAAGTTGGAAAACAAATGCAGTTCTTTGGCGCAAGAGCAAACCTTGCAAAACTTCTGCTACTTGCTCTAAACGGAGGAATAGACGAAAACTCAGGCAAACAAGTAGGCCCACAGATGCCAAAATATGACAAAGACTATTTAGATTACGAAGAAGTAACTAAAAGACTTGAAGTATACAGAAGCTGGCTTGCAAACCTTTATGTAAATACGATGAATATAATCCACTATATGCACGATAAATATGCTTACGAAAAACTTCAAATGGCACTTCATGATACAAAAGTAGAAAGACTTATGGCATTTGGGATAGCAGGACTTTCAGTAATATCAGATTCACTTTCAGCAATAAAATTTGCAAAAGTAAAAGCTATAAGAAATGAAAACGGCATAATAGTAGATTTTGAAACAGAAGGCGAATTCCCGACTTATGGAAATGACGATGATAGAGTAGACGATCTTGCAGTAGAGCAGGTGCAAAAGTTCCACGAAGAACTTAAAAAGACACCGACTTATAGAGATGCAAAACATACCCTTTCAGTGCTTACAATAACGTCAAATGTAGTTTATGGAAAGAAAACAGGTTCAACTCCAGATGGAAGAAAAAAAGGAGAGGCTTTTGCACCAGGCGCTAATCCAATGCACAATAGAGAGCAAAACGGAGCCCTTGCATCCCTAAATTCAGTAGCCAAAATACCTTATGAGAGCTGCCAAGACGGAATATCTTGTACTTTCTCAATAGTACCTCAGGCTCTTGGAAAAGATGAAAATGAAAGCAAGGAAAACCTAAGTAATATCATAGATGGATATTTTGCACAAAATGCCCACCATATAAACGTAAACGTACTTGAAAGAGAAAAACTTATGGATGCATATGAAAATCCAGAAAACTATCCAAACCTTACAATAAGAGTGTCAGGATATGCCGTAAACTTTGTAAAACTAAGCAAAGCACAGCAATTAGAAGTAATAAAGAGAACCTTCCACGAAAGGATGTAGAAATTTATGTCAGCCAGCAGCCAAAATATAAAAGGCTATATAAATTCGATACAAAGCTTAGGTGCAGTAGATGGGCCAGGGGTAAGATTTGTAGTATTCTTGCAAGGCTGCCCTCTAAGGTGCATATACTGTCATAACCCAGAAACTTGGGATATAAATTTAGGCTTAAATAAGCAAGTTAAATTAGGAAAGTCTGTTCAGGTTTTTACCCCTGAACAGCTTCTAAAAAAAGCATTAAGATACAAAAGTTATTTTGGATCAAAAGGCGGAATAACCCTTTCAGGAGGCGAAGTA
>JBOFWC010000075.1:0-9130 GCA_051653405.1 Proteocatella sp.
ATTTCATTGGTTTATCTTTTTTAATCAGTACATTTAGTGCAAATATTGGCAGCGCTCCTGCACGCTTTATTCTCCAAGGCTCTTTTGCAAGTCTATAAGCCCACTCCATACCTATTTTCTGATATATCTCAGGCGCACGCTTTACAGTCCCTGAAACTACATCAAGCGAACCGCCCACTCCCATAAGAAGTCCTGCTCCAAGCACATTCTTATACTCATCTATAAAGTATTCCTGCTTAGGTGCTCCAAAAGCTACAAATAGCATATCTGGTTTTTTCGCCTTTATATCTTCAATAACCGCAAGTTCTTCCGCATGGCCTTTATTTCCAGTATGAAGTCCTTTAAAATATCCGTGATGTGTACCCGCAACCTTAAGCTTTGGATACTTCTTTTTAAGCATCTCTGCCGCCTGCCTAGCTACAGGGTCTTTTCCACCTAAAAAGTATATGCTCTTATCATTTTCAGCTGCATATTCCACAAGCTTAAGCATAAGATCTATTCCTGTAACACGTTCCTGTAGTGACTGTTTAACAAGTTTTGAACCTATAACAAGTCCTATCCCGTCAGGAACTACCATGCTTGCATTTTCTATAAAATCCTTTAGGCGAGGCTCTTCATTTGCCTTAACCACAATCTCACTGTTAGGTGTAACTATTACAAATGGATTTTCTGGATTTATTCCATCCGTTGCACGTTTAAGTGCCGTTTTCATATCTACATGGTCTATCCTAACCCCTAAAATTTTCACCTTTAAGCAGCTCCTTTACCATCTTATTATTTTTAATAGCTTTTTCTTTCATGAATTCTGCTGTTTCAGCAGTCTTTTCCTTAAGCTCATCAATATTTTCCATTGCACTTATAATTTGATCATAAAGCTTCTTCGCATCTATATCTTTAACATCCATAGGAGTTTCACGCTTCATCTCCTTGAACAGACTATCCACTTTAGGATCATACGAAATCGCAATTGGATATGCATTACAAACCGCTGCAAATATAAGTCCATGAAGTCTCATTGAAAGCACTATCTCCATATTTACCATTACTGATAAAAATGCTTCTTCTGTCATCAGATTTTTAAGCACATGAAGCCTGCATTTCGCATCCTTATCTAAATTTACACGATCATATATCTTCTCACTTATCTCAAGATCATGAGGAAAATGAAATGGAAGAAGTACAATATTCATATCTTTATCGCTTAAAAGCTCAATCATCTTAGCTATTTCTTCTACTATATTATCCGTGCAATCCTTCCACGCTCTCATAGAAATTCCAAGTGTAAATTTCTTGGTATCTATACCATTTTGCTCAAGTATATCTTTTCCAACCTGAAAATCTGGCTTATTAAGAGAAAATACTGTATCAGTAGTAACTTCTACAGCTTTAGTAACTCCCATAGCTTCAAGTTCTTTTTTTGAATTCTCATCCCTTACATTTATAACATCTAGCTGATTAAAAAGCTTAGCCAGTTTTTTTCTATTATCATCGTGAATAACAGGACCTATTCCCTGCGAGTATATCATTACTTTTTTCTTAAATATTTTCTTAGCTAAATAAACTACTGCAAGATAATATAACATCGAACGTTTAGAAGTCACATCTTGAAATAGCGAGCCGCCTCCACTTATAAAAAGATCCGCATCTCTTAGCTCTTTAATCACTGCCAAAATACTCATACGGTCTACTGCTCTTATCCCATTTTTTCTTGCAGTGAAGTCCGGATTCGCAGAAAGTGCTACAAGTTCAGCCTCAGGTATTTCGCTTCTTATTCCCTTAACCAAAGCATGAAGTATGGCCTCATCTCCTACATTGTCAAATCCAAAATAACCTGACAAAATAATTTTATAACCCATTTAACACACTGCCTTTCCTCTTGTTAATATGCTTATTTACAACAGCTTGAATATACTCAATCACTAAAATCGCTGCAATTGCAACTAACGAACCTACAATAAACTCAGCTCCCGTTCTATATAAAGAAACAATAAGCGCTGCCTTTGTATGTGAGAATGTATTTACAGTATTTACAAGCCCTATGCTTGAAAGCACTATAAATGCAAATCTAAACTTATGGAATCTATTTGTATATGCAAAATACATCATCATTATAGTAAATGGGAATCCCACAAAAATTGCTTTTGTTCTAGGTCTTGCAGGGAATATAAATTCTAGGAAGTTTCTAAGCAGTACTTCTGCCATCGATGGCTCTGTTGCTGAATTTCCTGACCTTGACATGAAAATCATTAATATTACTGCAAATATTCCTACTACCGCAATCTGCCAGATCATTATCTTGTCCGTAGCAAGTCTTATAACATCATCCTTGCTTATTCCAACGCTATTATCTAAAGTATTACGTTTGTATCCAAAGTAAGCAATATACATAAGCATTATTATAAGCATTGGAATCATCTGTGAAAACTTTACGCCTGCAAAAGTTTCTATTCCAAGAAGGTATCTGCTGTGAGTAAGCATTGCTATTTCAAACAGCACACTTCCCATACATATTGCTATCACAGATAGTAGCACTCCCTCAGCTTTAAAAAATGCCTTAGGTTTACTCATATATATAATATTGTTATCAATATTCTTCTGAAGTGAAAGAAGATAACACCCCGCAAGTGATGGCATAGCCATAGCTCCAAGAAGCGCTCCTATTTTTTCAACTAAGCTCAGCATTATGCCTGTACCTAATATCCCTATACTTCCTATTGCGCCAAGCGCTAGAAGTATATAAAGGTTTTTCTTCTTTATGTTTACAAGATTATCTAAAACCATAAGCCAAGCCGCAATTATACCAATCATTATAGGTATCTTTAAGAATCTGCTAGTATCAAAGAACTCTATAGTCTTAATCTCTGCTGGTTTCATATTTAAAGCAGCAAGACGTGTTTCAAGATTATCAAGTACATTCTTGTATGCTTGAGGATCTGCTATATATCTATTTTGCATTACAAAAGGCTTCATCGAAACTACTCTTATATTTCTTGTAGTTATTCCTCTAAACATTACATTTGCAATCTCTTCTCCGTTGTGATGGAATGGTATTTCATAATCATATTTATTAGTAACAAAATCCCAAGTTAAATATGATCCCACCGCATCAAAGTCCATAAGCTTTACAAGATCTTCTAATCCATCAACTTTAAGATATCCACCTTGTGAGCTAGACTCAATAAGTGCTACCGCTATATTTCTATCCTCTAAGAAATTAGCAAGCTTCTCAAACTCTGGAGTTACAAATTTCTTTTTGCCATCCACAGGTTCCTGCTTTTGAACTTTTTCAAATTCAAAAAAGTCATATCCTAATACTTGATTTCCACTAAATATTATGTGACTTGGATCAATATTTGTAGTTTCTATAGTATTTATATATCTATCAATAGATTTTCCTGCATCTTGAAAATCAGAATAGAATGTTGGTGATAAAACAACTCCATACCCTGCTTTTTTTGAAAGCTCTATCGCCTTCTCATCATATCCAATTCCTACGACTTCAAGCATAGACCCTGACCATACTGGCGCAGTAACAATTTTTTGTCCATAAGACCCTACCGTAAGGACTTGTCCCTCTATATAGTCAAGCGCTGATCCCTGTATCCTTACAGTATTTTTATTTTCAAGTGTAACTTTTCTATTATCCTTTTTTACATCATTAAATCCATTATAAACTCGTTTTATAAGTGCTTCATCCTCTGACTCCACAATCATATCATAACCTTCCATTTTAGTAGAAAGATGATAATTAGGATTCTGCTTAAGGCTCTGTACTGTGTCCTCTTTTATAAGCATATTTTGAATTCCAGTATCCTTCATGTCTTTTAAAACTTGCGCCATACTCTTTCCTTCTTGAGATGCCAGTTTTTCTAGTTCAGAATAATACATATTTACTTCATATGTCTTATAATCTAATTCTCTATCAAATCTTTGATATGCTAGTATTGCTGAAAATATAATGCCTATGGCAGTAAAAATCGCCAAAACTCTATTTATTTTCATATGTCTTCCTTTCAAATCTTCTTTATTTTTTTACATACGGTATTATTATATCACTATAAATCTATTAATACAACAAAAAACCAGCCGCTTTAAGCGGCTGGCATATGTACAGAATCATTCCTCATTAAGTCCTATACTTATGGCTAATGCTTCATTTACTTTCTTCATAAAATTCACATCGCACTTTCCTATTTTGTCTTTCATTCGCTTTCTGTCAATTGTTCTAATCTGTTCCAGCAACAATACCGAATCTTTAACCAAGCCGTAATTCCCCGCTTTAATCTCTATATGAGTGGGCAGTTTCGCCTTGTTCATTTGAGAGGTTATCGCAGCTATGATGATGGTCGGTGAATACTTGTTACCTATATTATTTTGGATAACAAGCACCGGCCTTACCCCACCTTGCTCTGAACCCACGACCGGACTAAGATCGGCATAGTATACTTCGCCTCTCTTAATAATCGCGTTGCTATTCATATTCTTAACCTTAACATCTAGACCGAGTTAGTCGAGTAAGTAGTTTATAGTCTTGCAGATTTCTCCATTTCTTATATATACTCTCGGTATTCTCCTTTGAACCATACATAGTACCTCATAGTTGATTGTACCCAGTCTTTCAGCTAACCTTTCTACTCTTATTTTTTCATCTTCTGAAAAAATGGTTACTACGTCGCCTATAGCAACAGTTTCATCTACAACAAACATGCTCTGATCCATACATATGTTTCCCGCCATATTGTATAGTTTTTCATTGATTAAAACTTCTGTCTTCATACTCAACATTCTTGTAAATCCATCTGCATAACCTATAGGTACTGTAGCAATATATTTGCTTCCATCTTTTACTATATACTTGTGACCATATCCTACCCCACGTCCTTCTTCAAGAAGTTTCACATGAGAAACCTTTGTTTTTAAAGCCATCGCAGGTTTCAAGCTCACTCTGCTCTTATCCACATCATTGGAAGGATAATGACCATAAAGGCTTATTCCCATTCTTACCATATCTAAATGATATTCAGGATACATAATAGTACCCGCACTATTACATACATGTTTTATATGGAATATTATACCCCTTTCTTCAAGCGCCTTAACAACCATATCATATTTATTATATTGATTATCAGTTTCGGTTCTGTCTGTTTCATCAGCCTTTGCAAAATGTGTAAATATTCCTTTCATAACAAGATTAGGAAGTTTACTTATTTTCTCAATCTCATCGACAGTTTCCTCATTACACTGATATCCTACTCTAGACATTCCTGTATCAAGCTTAACCTGTATACAAGCTTCTCTTCCAAGTTCCACAGCTTTTTGTGAAATTTTTTCAGCTACAGAGTAACTAAAAAGCGGAATATCTATTCCTAAATTTATAAATTCTCCATAACAGCTTTCTTCTATGTACGCCAAACACATTATTGGAGCTTTTATGCCATGCTTTCTAAGCTCTAACGCTTCATTTGCAGTAGCCACTCCAAAATAATCACATCCATCTTCTTCAAGCACCTTAGCAAGTTCTACACTTCCATGACCATATCCATTTGCTTTTATTATAGCACATGACTTAGTTCCCTCTTTGGTAAGTGCTTTAAGTGCCCTGTAATTATGTACAATACTGTCTAAATTAATTTCTGCCCAAGTTGGCATATAAATCTCCATAATACACCTCTGCATTTCTAAAAACATTAAGCTTCAGCTAAGTTTCCATTACACAAAATGCTACTGCATAATTATCCGAGTGAGAAATACTAAGCTGAATATTCCCTATTCCCAATTTATGCGAAAATAGTTTGGCGTTGTTATGTAACTGTACGATGGGCTTTCCCAGCTCATCGTGCAAAATCTCTATGTCTTTAAGCTCAAAGCCTCTTATCCCTGTCCCCAGTGCCTTAGCAACCGCTTCTTTTGCACACCAAAATGCAGCCACAGATTCAGCTTTTGAGCCTTTTTTTTCTAAGTAGGTTCTCTCATTGTCTGTAAAAACTCTATAGAGAAATCTATCACTCTTATTTAATATATCTGATATTCTGTTTATCTCTAAGATGTCTGTTCCTACTCCAACTATTGCCATACTAACTCCTCATACTTTATAAGTTATACCCTTTAGCTGAATTTGTCAACCAATAGGGGTACTTGTAATACAAATTTAAAAAAATACACAGAATTTCTAACAAAGTTCCGAATTTCTTACAAGCTTTATAAAGAAATCCTCTGAACCTTCTTCGTACTCTATTACATATTCATCAATCATCATTCCTACCAGACTAAGTTCTGTACTAGGAGTCATGTCATTGCCCGTAAGCCCCCAATAATACTCCTCTAGCTCATGTGCTCTTGGAGAAGATAGCAGTTTTTTTATTTTATCTAGTCTCCTCTGTATTATTGGCTCCTTTATCTTAGCCCAAAAGCTAAGTTCTGTGGAGCATTCCTTTATTTGCATATCCATCTTTATATTAGTTGCTTTTAAGCTGTAAAAAAAACATAGTATTTCATCCACAATTTTTACCATTCTGTGGTCCACATGTGTATTGTGCCTAGTCATAAAATCCTCCCAAAAATTAATAATCATCCCTAAGTGATGAAGCTATCGGTAATAAACATATAACTACAATCCCTGCTATGAAACCATTATTGTATAAATTAATCCCCGCACTTATACTGCTCAAATTCAAAGTAATACACATATGCACAAAGCCTGCAAGCGCTCCCCACATAACCCCATAATATCCTGCAAAAGGTGCTAACGCTGTCCCAAAAAGCATTATCGTCATAAGCGTATTTGAGTTATGAGGCCAAATATTTAGCATAGATCCTAATATAGCCCCTAGAGTTATCGGAAATACATTTCTGACATTAAGTCCGAATCCTGCAAAACCCACTGTCGTAAATATCCCCGCTACAAAAGGCCCATTTAAACTTCCAACCCAAAATAATGTAAAGACTGTGTATATAATCCCTATCATCCCCATATTTATTAATGGTAGATGTTTTCCATATAATACAAAGAAGTCTGTAACCAGTCTTCCGCTCTCTTCATTTAATTCAATTAGCGTTCTCGCTGATTCATCTTTCTTTATAAATCCTACAAATATCATGCATATGAACACAAATATTATTGCCACTGCAAGTTCATTTGTATAGTTTGTAGACCATACATCTCGTCCTGTAAGTTCAACTCCAAATGCCCTAAACATCGAAACAAATACTATAGCAACAAATCCACTTGCAAATCCTGAATTTGTAAGTATGAATCCCTCATGCATTTTAACACAGTGAGATGCTATTGGAGGCATAACAAATCCAAGCATTATCCCAAATATTCCTGATAAAATGATTGCTGAATATGTCGGCCCATCTATAAGCAAAAATATCTGATTTACTGCTGGTGCTAAACTTGTACTCATTAATGCTAATATAATATAATTTCTAAACGGTTGCCTCTTACGTTTAGAATAAAGATAAGAACCAATCATTATTGGCCATATATTAAGTATATTTTTCCCAAAAAATGCAAATCCAAAAATACAAAATAACGCTAGATATATAGAACCATTGGGTTTCATATCCATCTTCATAACAATAGCGGTACACATAATTCCTAAAAGTCCTGCATTTATAAAGGTTGCGCCAATCCCACCTATTGCTAAATAATCTGAAACTAACACCGATGGATCTGTAACTATATTATACAGTCCTTGAATTATTTCCTCAGGAGGCTGCAAAAAACTCCCACAAAGTATAAAAAATGAAAACAACAAGATTATCCATAAATAATAATATAATAGTCTCTGTTTTTTCATAAAACTCCTTCCATAATAATAGTATTCTAGCCATTATATAAAGGTAACCTTAATCCGAAAACATCGAACTAAGGTCCCTTTTAAATTAAACCAATTTTAAATTCAATTAAGTTTGAATCTAGCTCAATTATTTTGTTCCAAATATTCTATCGCCTGCATCTCCAAGCCCAGGAACAATATAACAATGATCATCTAATTTTTCATCACATGCCGCAAGATATATATCTACATCAGGATGGTGTGATTTTATAAATTCTACACCCTCAGGGCAACCTACTAAACATATAAGAATTATTTTCTTAGCTCCTCTTTCCTTAAGCATAGCTATAGCTGCTTCAGCAGATCCTCCTGTAGCAAGCATTGGGTCTACTACAAATATTTCTCTTTCTTGTATATCTTGAGGTAATTTGCAGAAATATTCTACTGGCTTGTGAGTTACAGGATCTCTATAAAGTCCAATATGACCTACCTTCGCTGCAGGTATAAGTTCTAAAATACCTTCAACCATTCCAAGTCCTGCTCTAAGTATTGGCACTACTGCTAATTTTTTCCCTGCGATAACCTTTCCTGTCATCTTTGTAACTGGAGTTTCAATCTCTACATCCTCTAAAGGAAGATCTCTAGTTATCTCATATACCATAAGGGTTCCAACTTCTTTTACAAGCTCTCTAAAAGCTAATGAGCCAGTATTTTTATCCCTCATCATTGTAAGCTTATGTTGAATAAGCGGGTGATCAAAAATTACTACTTTTGACATATTATTCTCCTATTCCTATCTTGACGATTCAATTGCCATAATTTTAGATACTCTTATTTCGTGTCTTCCACCTTCAAACTCTGAGTCAAGAAACGCATCCACTAGTTCCATTGCAAGTCCTGGGCCTACAGTTCTTTCCCCTATAGCAATCATCTGACAGTTGTTATGCATCTTTGCCATTCTAGCAGAGAAAGTATCCGAAACATTTGCACATCTTATTCCTTCTACCTTATTTGCTGCAAGAGAAATGCCTATCCCTGTACCGCAAATCGCTACACCATACTCAACTTCCTTATTAACTATAGCTGTAGCTAATTTTTTGCCATAATCTGGATAATCCACAGATTCTGTAGAATTTGTACCATAATCGACTACTTCAAAGCCTCTAGCCTCTAAATGAAGCTTTATTCTTTCCTTTAAGCCAAATCCACCATGGTCTGAACTCACACCTATTTTCATGTTCTCCTCCAAGTTTTATTTATATATTTGCTGAAGCTTTGACAAGTCTATTCATAACAGCACATGAAAGCTCATCAAAACTAAAACACTCACAAATTATAAGCTTTAC
>JBOFWC010000076.1:0-4926 GCA_051653405.1 Proteocatella sp.
TCGGCATTACTGAATATGCGTTTAATGCAAACTGAGCTTCCGTAGTAACATAAATAATCTGAGCTTCACGATCATTCTTTCTAATTTCTTTCCCCAGTTCCAAACCATTTACCATTGGCATGACAATATCCAATATATATATATGAAAATTGTCGTTTTCTATAATTTTAAGCAATTCATCTGAATGGTTAAATACTCTTATTTCTGCACTGCACTCATTTGTTATCAGATACTCGTTTAAAATTGTTTCTATTACTCTGCTTTCCTGTGACTGATCATCACAAATAGCTATTTTAAGCATAGCTTCCACCTCGCTTTAATATGTATGCGAGGTCATTCTATCATATTTTTATGGTAACTGTCTAGGTTACTATATTTTAAGTTATAATATCGGTATAATCATTTCAAATGTAACTCCAGGTTCTTCGCTATCCACAATTCTTATATTCCCATTAAGTGTTGATGTTATAAGATTGTATACTATATTTAATCCAAGTCCACTGCCTCCATTTGACCTATTAGTTGTAAAAAATGGTTCAAATATACGCTTTTTGTTTTCTGCTGGAATGCCGCACCCATTATCTTTAAATAATATATTTATGGAGTCACTATTTTTTTGAACTGAAATAAAAATAGATCCATTACTTATATTTTTAAAACCATGAATTATAGAATTCATTATTAGATTTGTAAAAATTTGTTGATAAACATTAGGGTGTCCAAATAATAAAATATCTTCCTCACAAATTAAGTTCACTGAATGACTTCCTATTTTGAGCTCGTGCCTTAAGCTTGAAATCACAAGATTTATTTGCTGTTTTAGATTAAATTCAACATATGGATTTGAGCCCTGATCTACCGCCAGCTGTTTGAAACTTTGAATCAATGTGGAAGCTCTATCTAAGGTATCTGCCATAACCTCAAGAGAATCTGATAGATTACTTATAAATTTTTCAAGTTGGTTTTTAGAAAATTTTCCTTCCGAAAGATTTTGGTATAATTTTTCAAGCTCTGATGATAAGTAACTTACAGTTGTTATACAAATTCCTATTGGGGTATTAAGCTCATGAGCTACTCCCGCTACAAGACTTCCCAAACTAGCAAATTTTTCTTTTTCTATTGAATGCTCAACTGCAAGGATTCTTTGTGCATCAATTTCTTCAAATGTTTTTTCCAAATCTCGTGTTTTTTGATAAAAAGCACTGTATAGCTCTGATACTTCTTTAAAATTTCCTAATAAAATATCCTCCTGTTCTTGAATATTCTTAGGATCTAATCCCATAAGCTTTGATTTAAAACCGCTAATAGGTTTCAATAGTTTTTTATCTATAGTTTTAAACTGAAAAATCAGAAGTATTACAATTATACCTAAAAGTGAAGGGAGTATCCAAGCTAGCCCTTCGAGTACTCTTCTTATGTTCTCTGTAGGAGAAAGTAATACCAAATTATTTTCTAAAATTTTACTATCTAAACTAGTCATCCTATATTCTTTTCCTAGAGCTTTCTCTTGCTCTTCTTCTGTAGGAATTATCTTAAATGGAAGATCTTTTTGTGTACTAGATAAAATGTATCCATCCTTAGAACTTATTATTAATATAGAGTCAAATGCTTTTGCAAATACATCAAGGCTTCTATTTATTTGCTCTATATCCAAACGCCCTATGCATCTACGTCCATCTGCAAGTCTCATAAAATAGACACTTACTGTATCACTTTCAGCAGAACGTATTATGGCTGAAACACTTGCGTTTTCTGAAGCATCATTGTTTATAAAATTAGCTAATCCCCCTTGTATAATTTCATAACCTTTGAATATTCTGCTATGAGAACTCGTTTTTACGATTTCAGCTATAGCATTATCCTCATCTAAATAATATATATCTTCAAAACTAGAATAAAATTCACTTGTTGCTTTTGGATTTGAAGACGCTATAATCTTTTCAAATTCTCCAATCCTAGAATCCAAAAAATTATTTAAATCATATTCTATCGATTGAAGGGTAGCTAGCTGCATTTTGTTAAATTGTAAGTTTAATTGTTCTATTAAGGTTAGTTGAGCATAAATTATCACACTTGAAAATATTATAAGGCTTACAGATGCAGTTATAATTAAAAAAGTTTTTATAGAACGCATAAGTCAGCCTCCCCTTAAAATATACTTAAAACGATTCCTTTATATTATCGATAAAATAAAGTGGCATATCCACATCCCCAGTTTCAGAAAAGTTTAAATCACCTAGCTCTGTACCAAATGTTTTCTTATCAATTATATATTTTTTTATTTCTTTTGGAGTATAGTTGCCATCTGATAGTGCTTCCTCTAAGACTGTAATTGCTTTGTATAAATGAAGACTATTATACGTAGGCGCATATCCATAACGCTTTTTAAAATCCTCAAGATATTTATCTAGCTGAGGATAATCTTTTTTAGATGGATAGTGACTTCCAATCACGCATGAGCCCACTGCATTTCCTGCAGTTTCAACAAAAGTTGGCGCATTGTTCCAAGGCGTAAGATATATCTTAGAGTCTTGGTTTAATTTCCATGCTAGCTGTGCAATCGAGCCTCCTAGGGCTTGGTTTCCTCCAACTAAAACATAGGCTGCGTCATATTTAACTTTACTTACATCTTGATAAAGCTTATCCATATCTATTTTAGAGGCCGAAAAATCTACAACTTCAAATTTATTTTTATAGTTTTCAGCAAAATACTTAAGTGCAGGCTCTGTATATCTAAAATTATCATTCTCTCTTAATATAAGAAGATTTTTATAGCTATATTTACTTATCTCTTCTGCCAAGCTTTTTTGTTCCTTTATCACATCTTGAGTTACCCTTATATTATTGTCATCAAGATTACTTAGCAAATCTGTAGTTGAGCCAGTTATAAATACAATAACATCATCCATTTCCTGATCTGTCAGCTTTTTCAGCTCCATTGCACAGGTAGAGGTATGACTTGTAAAAAATATATTTATTCCTTTCGCTCTTGCTTCTTTATATACTCCCTCTATTAGCTCTGGGTTCCAACCATCGTTAAATGGAAATATTTCAATATTTTTTATATCATATTTATCTAGATACATTCTAATTGCATCTATCTCACTAGAACCTATTATCGAACCCGCTTCTAGTTTTGTAAATACGGCTACTTTTACCGTTTTTTGAGTATTGCATGAAACTAACATCACTGCTACTAGAATTACAGTTATAAGATATATAAATTTACGCAAGGCAAACCTCCATTTCTAAAAATAGTTCGAACTAATTATATTTAATTAATATCTATTACTAATTTTTACCCAACGCAGTTTTGTTTAATCTAAGAAATTTAGTTCCAAAAACCTTAAAAAATAAATTAAAAACATATATTTTATAAAATTAAAAACCTCTTAATAATAAATTATAAAGATAATTATACAAATTAATCAGGTTTTATTTGGAATTGTAGGTAGCATATATTTCCCCTCATTAGGGCTTCGCCTAGATATTCCATTTACGAAACACAAAAAAATAGCCTCGAAAATAGCTACGCTAAATCTTGGCTAACATTTTTTTGCTTATTCTATGGTTTTCACTCCCTTATTTTCATATTTAATTTCCGATATATTAACCAATTAAAAAAAAGCAATTGTGTCGATGCGTACAATATATAGCCAAAACCCACATGTGGACTATATTTATAGTGAGCTATATATGCTAGAGCAATTGCAATTCCAAAAATTACAAATTTTAATAACTTATTTATACGAAAGTTTAAAGCATTCAACATAAGATAACTTGAAAGAATAATATAGTATAAATTTATATATATAGGGTTATACTTAATTATATTATTATATAATTTAAATTTTAAAAGAGTATCATTTTCTATGTCTATATTATTTATAAGTTTAGGATATAAGAACAGGTATATTGATAAATTTATTAAAAATATCAATACTATTGACAATTTCTTATTCTTTATTTTCATAATATTATATTCCCTCTAATCTATAAAAATTATATAAAATATAAAAATTCCTAGTATAATTTGCATCATTCCATAAAGACGGACAGATATTTCTTTATATTTAAATTTACTTTCAAAATAAAATTTTTTAATATATATTTCTGGTTTAAATAGTGTAATTAAGCCTAGTATCATTACAATTAAACAGCTAATGACATTGTAACTTATTATTAAACTACTATAAATTTCTTTATTATAAGCAAGTGTGCATAATGTTCCACAAAGAAATATCAATGAAATGAAATTTAATAATACATACATTTTATCTACATCCTTCCAATATAAATATGACTTATCATACCTTCAAATAAACGATCTTTTTCTTTTATTTTAACCCTTTTCATTTTTGAAACCTTCTTTCTGATTTCTATGACCTTAAAAAACAATTTGCTGTTATTTGACATAATCTAAACTCCATTTTTTAACTATTTAACTTTATCACTAAATAATAAAAATATAAACTTAAGTGTTGAAATTAAACTTCTAGATGTTGAAATTAAACTTTTACATATAAAAGTTTAATATCTAATGCATTCTTAATCAAAAAAACATTAATTTTAACATCTAATATATTAATTTCAACATCTACGGTTATTTAATATTCTTTTATGTTAATATATACAAAATATTAAATAACGAAGTAAAATCAAATTTGAAAAAAATTTGCAGTTTAATAGTTTGTTTGGTACTTACATCTGTAACTATTGAAGTTGTCGAGCTTGCCAAAAATGGAGAAAATTTATCATGAAAAAATACTATTATATGTTTTCAAGAATAATATTATCTTTATCTACAATTTATTTAATAGCAGGTATGTTAAACTTAATATCAATATCTAAAAGTATGATAGTATATATTTTTACTATAAATATGATATTAGAGTTAATAAGATTATTTTTATTTAGACAACCTGT
>JBOFWC010000077.1:0-3696 GCA_051653405.1 Proteocatella sp.
ATTAAAATATGTATGTTCTATAGAATAATAATGCATTAATCGTGCCAAAAAATAAATATTCGCAAAATTAATTCAAAATTCAGTAAATTTTTAGTATTTTCAATAGGAATCATTAATATAGAATAAATTTATAGCTCTGAAATTTTTGTCAAATTATAAAAAAATGACAAGAGTTATGTCAATTTGACAAAAGAAGCTATTAAAAAATGACAAAAATAACTGTCTTTAGGAATTAAAAAAACGATATTAAATCAAGTATTTATGATATACTTATCATTGAAGAAAACTATCAATTTATAAGGTGGTCTATTTATGAAAAAAACGAATTCAATAGGGAAAAAAGTAGGAATTGTAATTATAATAAGTTTATTACTTCCATATATTGTTGGGAGTTTGTTTATAAGAAGCACAATGACTGAGTGGATATACAATGACAATATATCAAAAAATAAAATGATGCTTACTCAAATCTCAAAATTAGTTGATGACTCAATCCTTAAGAATATTTCAGGACTTGCGGAGATGATTTCTTTAGATGATAGAATTTTAAATAGCACGAAAAACTTAAGGATATATACAGATATTGAAGACAATTTAAGTAATTACGATTTGGAAACTATTTCTAGTAATGAAGCTGAAGTTTTAAATTACTTAGAGGAAGTTGTAAGTAGTCAAGACAATATAGCATTTATATCTATAGGAACAGAATATGGGGGTTATACTGAATATCCGAAATTAAATATAGTTGAAAATTATGACCCAAGAGAAAGGCCTTGGTATAAGAATGCGTTAGAAAATAATGGAGTATCTATATCTGAACCATATATATCAAAGATAACAAATGAACTTACAGTAACTATAAGTAAAAAAATAGAAAAAGACGGAAAAGTTTTAGGAGCTGTTGGGATAAGTATGAACTTAGATTCTCTTATGGAGAATATAAATGAACTTAAATATGGAAATAGTGGACACATAGAAATATGGAGTCCAAATAACTTATTTATAAACTCTCCTAAAAATAAAGCATGGATTACAAAAAATGTTATTGATATTGTTCCTGAGTATAAACAGATTTTAGAGAACAAAGGCGTGGAATTCAAAGAAATAAAAATTAATGGAAACTATAAACTAGTAAATATATATCAGTCAGAATACAGTAACTGGAAGTATATTTCTGTTATAGATAAGAGGGAAGTTCTTAGTAAAGTGAGAGATATAGTAAGTGCACTTACTGTTGTATATTTAATAGCTACAATAATAGCACTCCTACTATTAATATTTTTTTCAAGACGTATGACGGGAGCTATAGTAGCCATTTTGGAAGCTATAAATAATATGGCAACATTCAATTTTAAGGACTACCGAGCAAAAAATCTAGATAGGTCTAGCTTAAGAAGAGATGAGATTGGACAAATTGCAAACTCTTTAAATAATATGCAGGCTAATTTTCTAGAATTAAGTAGAAGTATATCTGATATGGATATGCAAATAAGAAAGATAGATGTAAGTGAGGCAGAAGAATATAGGCTTACTCTCTCAAAATCAAATCTATTCTCAGATATGTCAGGAGCTATTAATGAACTTTTAGAAAAAATGTATAATTATAAAAAAGAAATAAACTTTATGGCTCAAAATGACCCTATGACAAATCTACCTAATAGACGTGCATTTAATGACAAATTGACAAAGATTTTAGCAGATGATAATTCAGAAGGGGCAGTTATATTAATCGATATAGATGATTTTAAAGGAATAAATGATACTTTAGGGCATTTATTTGGGGATGAGGTATTAAAAGAAGTTTCTAATAGGCTTAAAGTATTTTGGGCAGAGAATACATTCATATCAAGATTTGGTGGGGATGAGTTCTTAATACTTTATAAGTGCAAAGAATCATTTGATGAGATAATTAATTTTATATTGAATGTATTTGTGGTAATGGATGAAGAACTCAATATATATGAAAATAAACTCAAAATTGAATTTAGTATGGGGATAGCTGTATTTCCTAGAGATAGCAGAAACATGGATGAGATTATAAGATATGCTGATCTAGCTATGTATACTGTCAAGAATAAAGGAAAGAATAATTATGCATTTTTTAACTCGAAAATGGCGGATGATCTGAACCGAAAGCTAGAGATAAAGGACATATTATTAGAGGCAATAGAAAAAGAAGCCTTTAAAGTACTTTATCAACCACAGGTAGAGATAAATACAGGAGAAATAGTAGGTTATGAGGGACTTATTAGACTAAGAGAACATAATATACCCGCAGATGTTTTTATAGGCGTCGCAGAAGAAAATGGACTTATAATACCTATAGGAAGAATTGTAACAAAGCTTATTGTAGAACAAGTAGCGACTTGGAAGGAAAAGGGATTTTCTTTAAAACCAGTATCAATAAATTTTTCTGCAATGCAAATCCATGATTCAGATTACAAGAGTTATCTTATGGGTCTTTTATCTGAGAATAATGTGGAGCCAGAATTTATAGTTATAGAAATTACGGAAGGGGTATTTTTAGAACATAAAGCTAGTACGATATATCTTTTAAATGAGTTAAGATCAAAGGGAATTAAAATAGCAGTTGATGATTTTGGAACAGGATATTCATCGCTTAGCTATATAACCTCCCTGCCAGTTGACACTATAAAATTTGACCGCATGTTAAGCCTTAGATTTTTAGAACATGAAGATACTGGCGTTATAAAGAGTTTGGTATCCTTAGCACACAGTTTAAACCTAAAGGTAGTGGCAGAGGGAATAGAGGATGAACCTCAGGTAAGTAAACTTAGAGATGCTAATTGTGATATAATTCAAGGATATTATTATAGCAAGCCTTTAGAATCATATGATGTAGAAAAAAATTATTATGTAACTTATAAGAAATATGATTAAAGTAAAAAGTTGTAACACAAAAAATCATTAAGATTTTTGTGATACAACTTTTTTTATTGTGAAACGAATACCACAGGTTATACCTGTGGTTCTAAAAGGCTTTTAGCTATGCGTAGAAAAAAGAAAACCTCCAATGTTAAAATAGAAGTAGGTTTGCCGACCGCTTCAGAATCATACAATGGAGGTATCCAAATGGATAATAATAGTTTAGCACATAGCAAATGGAATTGTAAATATCATATAGTTTTCGCACCAAAATATAGACGACAAATAATTTATGGAACAGTAAAGTCTGATATTGGACAAATTTTGCGAAAACTATGCGAACATAAAGGTGTTGAAATCATTGAGGCTAACGCCTGTAAGGATCATATACACATGCTGGTAAGCATTCCGCCTAAACTGAGTGTTTCTCAGTTCATGGGATATCTCAAAGGTAAGAGTTCACTCATGATTTTTGATAGACATGCAAATTTAAAATATAAATATGGGAATAGACAATTTTGGTGTAAGGGTTATTATGTAGATACTGTTGGTAGAAATAAAAAAGCAATAGAAGCATATATAAAGAATCAAATTCAAGAGGATATAATACACGAACAATTGAGCTTGAAGGAATATATAGACCCGTTTACGGGTGAGCCGGTAGGAAAAGTCAAAAAATAAAAGCACCTTTTAGGTGCAGACTGTAGAAAATATGCGGTTGGCAAACCGTTCAAGGTGCGAGTAGCACAGCAAGTAACACGCCCTTATAGGGCTAGAGCAAACCACCCGTTTTACGGGTGGTTATGATTG
>JBOFWC010000078.1:0-2184 GCA_051653405.1 Proteocatella sp.
TTGTCAGTTGCGCTGATGTAGCTCAGTTGGTAGAGCAGCTCATTCGTAATGAGCAGGTCACAGGTTCAAATCCTGCCATCAGCTCCAGTGAAATCAAGGCCTCCGAGGTTATCGGAGGCTTTTTTGTTGTCTAAAAATATGATTTTGTCCCTTATTTGTCCCTTAACCATAATATTCGTCTTATTCCCTAAAAATGCAAGCTGGATAATATCTATCGTTCCATTTTTTTGTTTTTATGATTGATTTTTTCTTATTTAGCTGTTTCCGTTTCAACCATTGCCATCTTTATGATCCAAAAGATAGCAATGAAGTCGCTACACCCCGGTTCTTATATCTAAAATACAATATCTACATATTGACCCTTGAGTACATTAATTATATTTTCCCAAGTTTCTCGATCTGCCGATTCTCCATTTTAAAATACACTCTCAAAATAGGTCCCATACGAGCGGGTTGGATACGTCATCTTCTGCATACCTTTATAGCTTAACTTATCCTTGGTCTGGTCCACACATCATTTTCCATAGGCATACAATGCATTTCTTTCATATCGTGTATTTTTCTTATCTGCCCGGTATTATCTGGCATTATTTTTCATTCACTTGATTGCGGATCTCCCCAAAATTCAATCGACTATTTTATTCATCATTATCTTTTTTTAATAAAGATTGATGTAGCTTCACTGGATTGCTTTGCCTAAGTCTTAAGTTAAACATTTCTACAATTACAGAAAATGCCATGGCAAAATAAATATAGCCTTTCGGAATATGCATATCGAGGCCATCCCCAATAAGTGCTATTCCTATCATAAACAAAAAACTTAAGGCCAACATCTTAATTGTTGGATGCTTCTCTACAAACATGCTAATCTTCTCAGAAAAAATCATCATAAAACCAACAGCTATAATAATGGCTAATACCATTATGCTAAGTTGATCCGCCATTCCTAATGCTGTAATAATAGAATCAATAGAAAACACTATATCCAAGATCAATATCTGAAAAAGTACCGCACCAAAAGTGATTTTCACCTGCCCTGGTAATGTCGCATCTGCTCCTTCAAGTTTTTCATGGATTTCCATCGTACTTTTCCAAAGCAAAAATAAGCCTCCACTAATAAGAATCAAATCACGCCCAGAAATTTCATTATTAAAAACAGTAAACAGAGGACGAGTCAACCCCATTAACCAACTAAGCGAAAAAAGTAATGCTATGCGTGTAACCATCGCCAACATTAAACCTAATTTTCTAGCTTTATTTTGTTTATCAACCGGAAGTTTACTCGCTTGAATTGATATAAACACAATATTATCAATACCTAATACAACTTCTAAAGCAATTAATGAAATCAATGCCAACCAAGCTTGTGGTTCATTTATCCAATCCATCAAAAACACTCCTTTTATAAAATTCATTACTAAAGAGACTTGATACATTTTTTAAATGATATTATAAACACTAATTGTTTTTAAAAAGTAATTAGTGTTTATAATATCATTTTACTTTTTCTCTTTCGAAATGTAAATTGTATTCGTCTTTACTACGACAAAAAAGCACAGGTTTTCCTGTGCTTTTTCAGTATAGATATAGTAAACTCTGTTATTTTTAGAAACGTATAAGATTACACTTCTTTAACCCTCCCTATCATTTTCCCCCACATCTCTGGTGACATGTTTTTTATCATGGATACCAATGATTCTTTAGGCGTATTTTTCAACATAATTTGTATTTGTTCAGGAATTTTTTTTACCATTTCCTTACTCTCTTTTAGTGATAGGGTAGGAATTGCTTCAGTAATAGCCATCACAAGAATATCAGGCAAAACTTCTGTCTTTTTATCTTGTAAAGAAACATTTTGATTTATACAACTTATTTTTCCTGTTAACACGCCAGCCATGCATTCTATAAGACTTTGTGTTATGTTCAAATACCAAAATTCACCGGCTATTGTCAAATAATATATTCCATTTTCAAGATACATCAATTTATTTTTTTTCCAATATTCGAGTATATATTCCAACTCTTTAAACTTTATATTTCTACGGCATAATTCTTTAAAGTCTATTTTACCAAGTTCCACTTCTTTTACAATAAAATCAGCGTCTTGTTGAAAATCATTTTGCTTAGCCATCATCATAATTGGTTTTTGCTTTGAAAGTAAACTTTTTTGATATACCGTAATAT
>JBOFWC010000079.1:0-10114 GCA_051653405.1 Proteocatella sp.
ACGGCTATAACTGACGAAAAAGAAGTATATATAAAGCACTTTTTAGATTCACTATCTGCCTTTAAAGCCCTTGAGGAATCCAAAAAACATTTGGAGCTAAAAGAAGGTGCAAGAATAATAGATGTAGGAACAGGTGCGGGATTCCCTTCTCTTCCTATGAAGATATTTAGAAGAGATATAGATTTAACACTGTTAGACTCACTGAATAAAAGGATAAAATTTCTTCAGGAAGTATGCGACAAAATAGAACTTGATAAGGTAAACTTTGTACATGCAAGAGCAGAGGATGGCGCAAGAGACAAAGCTCATAGAGAGCAGTATGACATGGCTGTTTCAAGAGCGGTGGCGCAATTACCAGTACTGCTTGAATACTGTACACCGTATATAAAAGTAGGGGGATACTTTATGTGTCTTAAAGGGCCTGCGGTAGATGAAGAGATTGCAATAAGTGATAAGGCGCTTAAGCTGCTTAAATGTGAAATAGTACAGGTGATTGATATAGATATTCCGCACAGTGAACTAAATCATAAGATTGTTATAATAAAGAAAAACGGAAAAACTGATAAAGAGTATCCAAGAAAAGCAGGAAAACCAAGTAAGGAGCCGTTAGTATAAATGAATCAAATAATTGATATACCATTGGCACAGATAGTAAGAGACGAATCTCAACCTAGAAAGCATTTTGACCAAAAAGAATTAAATGAGCTTGCAGAATCGATAAAGCAATATGGTCTGCTTCAGCCAATAATAGTAAGAAAAGATGAGAGAAGTTCGAATTATGTTATAATCGCAGGAGAGCGAAGATATCGTTCAAGCCTAATCGCAGGCCTTGATTCAATAAAAGCTCTAATTAGAAGTCAAGATGATAAGAGCGAGATTGCCCTTATTGAAAATCTTCAGCGTAAGGATTTAAATAAAATAGAAGAGGCTCAGGCGATAAAGCAAATTATGCAGGAGAAAAACTATACTCAGGAACAGATGGCAGAGATACTTTGCAAGAGCAGGCCTTATATAGCAAATAGCTTAAGACTGCTTAAGCTTAGTCCTCAGATGCAAAGCGCACTTATAGAGGAAAAGATATCTGATGCCCATGCGAGGGTTATTGTGGGAATAACAGAGGAATGTGAAAAACAGAAGCTGTTAGAAAAGATAATACGAGAGCGCTTATCGGTAAGAGAGGCTGAAAAATATAGTAAAAATCTAAAAAGTAAAAAAGATATATTTCTTACAAGAGCCCTTGAAGATTTAGAAGATAATATGGGGACAAAAGTTTATATAAAGGGTAGCGAGAAAAATGGCACCCTTTGTATAAACTATCAGTCTCCAAACGAACTTGAAACCATTGTGGAAAAAATGATGGATCTATTTAAATAAGTTATATGTTCAATAAAGAAAAACTATAAGAGTAATCTCCAAAATAAAAACCAATACCATATATAATATAGGTATTGGTAAAATCTAATAATACAAACAAAGGAGAACTTAAATGATATATTTAGACAATTCAGCAACAACCTTTCCGAAACCAGAAGTAGTAATATCGTCTATGACAGAGTTCATGACAAATACATGTGCAAACCCAGGAAGAAGTGGACACAAGATGGCACAGGAAACAAATAGAGAAATATTAATGGCTAGGATGGAACTTGCAAAACTTTTTGGAATACAAAATCCTATGCAATTAGTATTTACAAAAAATGCTTCAGAGTCACTTAATATAGCTATTTTAGGATATGTAAAAAAAGGTGATCATGTGATTACAAGTTGTATGGAGCATAATTCAGTGTTAAGGCCGCTTAGTTACCTTAAGGAAATAGGGGATATTGAGCTTACTATAATAGATAGTGATGATCAGGGCTTTGTACATGCAGAGGATATAAAAGAAGAAGTAAAGGCAAACACTTCACTTGTAGCAGTAACTCATGCAAGCAATCTTACAGGAAGTATAAATGATATAGTTGAAATTGCCAAAGTAATAGCTACGGAGAACATCGATAGAGAATCTAAGATTGCCCTTCTTGTAGATTCAGCGCAAACCGCTGGGTTAATGGACATAGATGTAAATGAAATGGGTATAGATATGCTTGCAGGGGCAGGCCATAAAAGTCTTTATGGGCCAACTGGAACAGGCTTTTTATATGTTAGTGAAAATATAAAACTGAATCCTCTATACAGAGGTGGTACTGGAAGTATGTCGGAATCACTAATACAGCCAGATTTTATGCCAGATATGCTTGAAACAGGAACGCTTAATGCGGCGGGAATAGTTGGATTAAGAGCGGGTGTAGAGTATATATCTCAAAAAGGAATTAAAAATCTTAGAGAAAAACAGCAAAAATTAATAGGCAAGTTAATAGAAGAATTTTCAAAGCTTGAAAATGTTAAGATATTTGGAAGCAAAGACCCACAGAAGCGAGCAAGCGCAATATCTATAAATATAGGAGATAGAGATTCTCAGGAGATAACATATCTGCTTAGTGATAGATATGATATCGCAACTAGAGGCGGAAAGCACTGCGCTCCTCTTGCGCACAAGCGAATGGGAACGCTTGAACAGGGAATGGTAAGAATAAGTGTATCTAGTTTTACAACAGAAGCGGAAGTCAATAGCGTTATAGCCGCAGTAAAGGAGCTATCACAGGAATAGGTGTATAATGGATAAGGAAAAAATAGACAGCGTATTAAATCAGTTTCTAAAAGAACAGGAACTTGAAGCCGAAAGAGAACGCAAAAGACAGGAAGAAGCTTTGAGAAAAGAAAAAATGGCAAAACTTTTAAATAGATTTAAAATGTTTTTTGCAGTTTTTCTTATAATGCTAATACTTTTGCTTAATCCATACAGCATAAGACTGTACAAGGAGTATAAAGAAGCGAATATACCTAAAGAAGAATATACAATAGAATATAATTATTCTCAGGGAATGGAAGTGCTTGCATTTGGGTCAAACCTGCTTATATATGACTCCTCTAATCTTAAGCTTTTGAAACCTTCGGGTGAGGAGATATTTAATGTAAGTTTAGCTTTAGATAACTGGACGCTGTCAGTTTCTGAAAAAAATATATATCTTTTGGATAAGGTTACAAAGGAGCTTTATTTTATATCAGCAAAGGGAGAATTTCAAAATATAGTACAGCTGAGTAATATTCCTACTAAGATAATAGCAGGGAAAAATGGCTCAGTTGCAGTTTATTATAAAACAGATGTAGGGGTAGAGGGCGTTGTATTTTTAGATTCAAAGGGAAAGCTAATAGAAGATTTAAACTACCCTAAGATAAGTATAACAAATATAACGGTAAACGATCAAAACCAGCTAAGTGTAAATGGAATATATAGAATAGAGCCAAGGCTTACAAATAATATGTATTACTACTCATCATCTGGAAGGCTTATATACTCTGGAGAAATACAAGATGCTATAGTTATTGAGCAATTCAATTTAAACGACAGAGTACTTTTATTTGATGTAAACAATCTTATAATGCTTAAACACAATACTCAAGAAGAAATATTTAGAATGAGTAGCAGTATTCCATATAAATCAGTAAAAGTTCATGAAGATAAGATATATGCCTTAGATAGGAGGAATAAAATGACAATCATGGACTTAGATGGAAATATACTAGACGAAAAATATTACCAGTCAGAATTTGATGACATAATTTGGCTTAATTCAGAAATGGTATTTTATAGCAGAGAATTTGTGAAGACACTTAATGCTCAAATGAACTTTACAAAACCTATAGATAAGGTTATGAATGTAGGAAACTATATAGCCGTTGTTATGAAGGGTGAAGTGAAGCTTATAAATAAATTAGATTAGAGAAAAGTGGGGAAACAGAATTGAACAGTTTAGACATAGTGTTTGGATTATATGCAGCAGGACAGGCATACAAAGGTTTTAGAGTAGGCTTTAAAAGAATGCTATATGATACAGTAAAGTGGATTATAGTATTTGGATCCTCATCTTTTATATACAAATTCTTTATACCGAAGTTGTTTGAATTTGAAGCATACATTAAACTGGCGTCGGATATTAACCTAAAGACAATCGAATTTATTCAAAAGAGTCTAATTGGCAAAGAAAATTTACTGTCAGAAATACTGCTTTCAAACATAAGTAATTTAAAAATAGATAGAGTAATTGTATTTGTGCTACTTCTAATAATAATTTCAGTAATAACTAGACTTCTTATCGTTGGAAGTTTTTGGAATAGCGATTCAGATGGAAAAATACTTGGAGCTATATTTGGAGTGGTAAAAGCAGGGATATATGGAATTATTGCGATGCTTATAATATCAGCGATAATGAATGTAGTAAATCCAGAAGCCTTTTATAAATGGCAGTCAGAGAGTGCAATACTAAATTATATAAATCTTATTTTCTAAAGGAGAAGCGTGATGAAAACGACATTAGATTTAAAAGGAATGCAATGCCCAAAGCCAGTACTTGAAACACAAAAAGCTTTTAAAGACGAATCACTTACAGAATTTGAAGTTATAGTTGATAATATAGCCGCAAGAGAAAATCTTAAAAGGCTGGCAGATAGCAAAGGTTATAAATATGAGGTTGTAGAAGCTTCTGGAGAAATCAAGATAACTATAAAGCGAGAAAACGGCGAAAATATAGAGCAGGAAGAATTTGTAGCGGTATGTGATATAGAATCAGACATATCAAATGCAGTACTTATGATAAAAAATGAATTTTTAGGAGATGGAAACGACGAACTTGGAAAAGTGCTTATGAAAGGTTTCTTGTATACAGTAACAGAGACTAAGCCATACCCTCAAAAAGTAGTCCTTTTAAATTCAGCAGTAAAACTATCTACAGTAAATGAAGAGACTGTAGCGCATCTAAAAAAATTAGAAGAAGCAGGAACTAAAGTTTATAGCTGCGGGACATGCCTTAACTACTATGACCTTGCAGACCAGCTTAAAGTTGGGGTTGTGGGCAATATGTATGATGTAGTAGAATCGCTTAACAGTACAGAAAACAGAATAATACTTTAGTAGAAAAACAGTAGGGAAGTTAACTAAAATTTTGATTTTTAGCGATTTTTGGTTAAGGAGAAAAAAATGAGAGAGTTTGGGAATACAGGTATAAAGGCTAAGAGACTGGGCTTTGGGGGGATTCCGATCCAAAGAATAAATCAAGAAGCTGCTAATCAGCTTATAGAGAGAGTAAAAGACCTCGGAATAAACTTTTTGGATACTGCAAGAGCATACGGGGTCAGTGAGACCTATATAGGAGAGGCTTTAAAAGGAAAAGAAGAACACTTTTATATAGCTACAAAGTCAATGGCAAGAGACTATGAGGGCATGAAGTCTGATATAGAAAAAAGTCTTAAAGAACTTCAAAGACCATATGTTGATCTATATCAAATACACAATGTCCAAATAGGTGAATTTGAAAAATTCATGGGAGAAGATGGAGCCTATAGAGCCCTTAAAGAAGCTAAGGAAGCTGGAAAAGTAAGAAATATAGGAATAACTACGCACACCATAGAAAGTTTAGAAAAGATAGTGGATATGGGGACAGAGTATTTTGCAAGCATTCAGTTTCCGTTTAATATTGTAGAAACTCAAGGAGAAGAGCTTCTAAGAAAAGCTCATGCAAAAGGAATGGGAACTATAGTTATGAAGCCGCTTGCAGGAGGAGCTATAGAAAATCCAGAGCTTGCCGTAAAATTTATAATGAATCAAGATTTCCTAGACATAATAATTCCAGGAATGGCAGATATTGAAGAGGTAGAGCAAAATGCCGCTTCCGCTATGCAAGTTGAAGAAAATGGACATTATGAATTTACAGCAGAAGAAGTAGAGGCAGTAGAAGCTATAAGAAAAGAACTTACTGGCAATTTTTGTAGAAGATGTGGATACTGTAAACCATGTCCTCAGGGCATAGATATTCCGCTTGCATTTCTTGCAGGAAGATATATGAAGCGATATGGGCTTGCGGAATGGGGCTATGGAAGATATATATCTTCAAATATAGAAAAAGATGGGAAATTTGCCTGCGTAAAATGTGGGGCATGTCTTTCCAAATGTCCATACTTCCTGCCAATCCCAGATATGCTTGAGGAAGTTTATAAAAATAAAATAAATAAATAGGAAAAGAGAAACTATGTATCTAATAAGCTTTAAGTCAACTCATCATGCAATGATGATGGAAATGAAGATAAAGGAAAAGAATATAAAAGCTCTTACAATTCCTACGCCAAGAGCTATAAGCAATAGTTGCGGAATGAGCATAAAACTCATGGAAGAGGTAGAGCTAGAGAAATTAGTAGACATTGTAGAAAAAGATGAACTAAAGATTTTAGGAATATTTAAAGTAGGCGATAATACTTTAGAAATGGTATACGAGAGCAAATAAAGGAGAAGTTTATGTATAAGCCGATGAAACTTGAGGTAGGGGACAAAATTACTACGAGAAAAAATCATCCCTGTGGAGGAAATACCTTTGAACTTACCAGAGTGGGCATGGATATAAGAATGAAGTGTGAAACCTGTGGAAAAGAAATCTGGATAGCAAGACCAGAACTTGAGCGCAGAATAAAGAAAGTTGAAAAACTTAATAATGAAGGGACGGTGGAATAATGCAGCTATTATTAGGAAAGGCCGTAGCAGATTCAATGCAGGAAAAGCTTTCAGCCAAAACAGAGAGTCTAAAATCAGCGGGGATTATTCCAAGACTTGCGATAATAAGAGTTGGAGAAAGAGCAGACGATATAGCTTATGAAACTGGAGCTATGAAGAAGATGGATTCTATAGGAATAGAGGTATGCCATACCCTGCTTTCTGCTTCGTGTAGCCAGGAAGATTTAGAATATGCAATCAAAAAGAAGAATGAAGATAGCGAAGTTCATGGAATACTTTTATTTAGACCACTTCCAAAACATCTAGACGAAAATGAGATAATAAAGCTTATAAGTCCAGAAAAAGATGTGGACTGCATGAACCTCGCAACGCTTGCAGGAGTGTTTGAGGTATCTGAGGATACAAAGCTGCCATGTACCCCACAGGCGGTAGTAGAGATTCTAAAATATTATGATATAGCACTTGAGGGAAAAAATGTAGTAGTACTTGGCCGTTCAACCGTAATTGGAAAGCCAGTAGCTATGCTTATGCTAAATCAAAATGCTACCGTAACGATATGTCATTCAAAGACCGTAGATATAAAGTCGGTAACAAAACGTGCAGATATAGTTATATCAGCTATGGGAAGAGCTAAAATGATAGATGAAAGCTATATAAAAGAAGGCGCTGTAGTAATAGATGTAGGTATAAATGTAGATGAAAATGGTAAGCTGTGTGGAGATGTAAACTTTGAATCAGTAGAAAATATAGCTTCAGCAGTAACTCCAGTTCCAAGAGGAGTTGGAAGTGTTACAACCACTATGCTTGCAAAGAATCTGCTTATGGGTATCTAATATGGATAAAACTGTGAGAAGTCAGCTTATTAAGCTGGATAAACAAGAACTAAAGCTTTTAAATAAACAGCCAGGAGTGTTAAGACAAAAAGCAGCACCTATGGTTTCACAACTTGAACAAAAAATCCCACCAGGACTTAGAGAAAGTCTAGAAAAAGCTTTTGAAAAAGCCTTTAAACTTGTGTTTGAAAAAGGGACAGGGGTAATAGAAAAAGTAAGTCCTAGAGATGATATTGCATTTGAACATGAACTCAGTAACTTTGGACTAAAAAACAGTAGTGGTTTTTTTTCAAAATCTAAAAATCTGAGAAGAATGGATAAAATTGCAGGGAAAAGAAAAAATATAGGAAAGAGCATTGCTTTTGTAGAAGGCGCAGGGCTTGGGTTTCTTGGAGTAGGAATACCCGACATTCCCGTGTTTTTATCAGTGGTTCTTAGAGGAATATACGAAACTGCTCTAAGCTATGGTTTTGACTACAATAAGCCTACAGAACGATTATTTATTTTAAAGCTTATACAGACGGCAACTTCAGAGGACTTTGAAAAGCATAAAAAAAATATAGAGCTAAACAACTGGGACGAATTTTTAAAGAGCAATGGAATCAGTCAAAACTTAGCCGATAGTGTGGAAAATAATCTTAAGTTAGAGGGAATTTTAGAAGCTGAGATAAAAAATACAGCAGCCGTACTCTCTGACTATATGCTTTTTGCAAAATTTATACAGGGGATACCGTTAATTGGAGCGGCGGGGAGCATATTTAACTTTCAGATTTATAGCAAAATATCTGATTATGCAACCCTAAAATATAAGCGAAGATATCTTCAAAAACTTTAGTTCATAAAGCTACAGAACATATATTTTATACAATTGAAAGGAGATAAACTCTTAATATTTAGGAGAATATCTCCTTTTTACATAAAAAAATAAAATAATATTTAGTGAACCTTTTTGAAAAAATTAATATCTAATTAGTGTAAGAATGAAAGTAACGTTACTATTATTCGAAAGAAAGGTGGAGCAATTGGATAAGGCTGAATTTACAGAAAGAATTATAGAAGCACAAAATACTCTTTATCATGTATCAAAGACTATACTTGGCTCTGATACAGATTGTGAAGATGCAGTGCAAAATGCAATTCTAATAGCATATGAAAAAATAGAATCCCTAAGACAGGTAGAATATTTTAAAACATGGATAGTGAGAATACTTATAAACGAGTGCTATAAACTTCAGAAAAAGAGAATAGATTCTTTACCTTATGAGGAATATTTTTCTAATACAGAAGTAGAAGAAAAAGCAGACTATAGCGAGCTCTATATAGCTATTTCAAAGCTTCCTGTTAAAATACGAATAACTATAATACTTTATTATATTGAGGGATATTCTATAAAAGAAATAAGTAAGATACAGAGGATTCCTTCAGGGACAGTAAAGAGCAGACTCTCTAAAGGCAGAAAAATGCTAAAACATGACCTGGAAGAGATGGAGGTAGTATATGCGTAATATAAATTGGAATAGTGCCTTTCCAGAAGCTCCTAAAAACTTTAAAAATAAAGTGATAACTACACTAAACACTTTACCAGATAAGGAGAAGGAAATGGCTATGTTAAAAAGAAGATCAATAAAGAGAAGTATAGTATTTGTGGCAGCAATAGTTATGGCTCTAGGGTTAACTGCATTTGCATCAGGAAAGATAAGTTCAATGGTATCTAGTAGCAGTAGTACTCCAGACTACAAAACAATGCCAAGTGCAGAAGAAGTAAAGAAAGAGATTGGAATTTCGCCTATACTAATAGAAAATTTTAAGAACGGCTATACATTTGGAGGCGCAACTATAGATAATTGTGAAGCGATGGATGAAGATGGAAATTCTTTGGGTAAATTTAAAGGGCTTAGTATAGACTACCAAAATTCAGGAGAGGAGATATATCTTAGTATGGAGCCGGTGATAGATAGTCAGTGGCATACTCCAGAGCTTGCTCCAAAAAACTACAATGGGATAGATTTATACTATCATTCATATCAAAATAAATCTGTCCCAGGAGATTATAAATTGACAGAGCAGGACAAAAAAGATGAAGCAGATGGCAAATATGTATTCAGTTACGGCTCAGATGAAATAGAAGTGTCAACGGTGCAGAGCGTGATTTGGCAAAGCGATGGAATTGGCTATTGTCTTCTTGGAATAGATAGTTCGCTTGAAGAAGCGGATATGATTAGCATGGCACAGGAAATTGTAGATAAAAAATAAATAAACGTAAAAAAATAAAAAATAAAGAAAATTTTTAAACAAAAAACTCAAGTGATAGCAATGGATACAGCATGATTGAAAAGATTACTTGAGTTTTTTTGTTTAAAAAAGTGTTGACTTTAAAAGGCTATCCGAGTATACTAATAAAAGTCGCCGGGAGACACCGGAGACAGAAACAAAAATGTTCAACACAGACAAAAACATGAATCGAAAATAAAAAATAAAAAAGTGTTGACAAAAAAAAGAAGATGAGATATACTAATAAAGCTGTCAGGTGAGACAGCAAACACAACATGAACCTTGAAAACTAAACAGTAGAATATACAACCATTTACAGATGAGAAATCATCTAAAAAAAGTAATAACCGTAATTTCAAGAAATTGAGATAACAAAAAGATATGTCGGATGTTTAATCCGAACCAGACAAAC
>JBOFWC010000080.1:0-3963 GCA_051653405.1 Proteocatella sp.
AAAAGAAGAAGAAATGGTAAAAGATAAAGAAGGAAAAAATATACTTCAAAAAATAAAAGATAATGAATATGTAATAGCGCTGGATCTAAAAGGAAAACATATAACCTCAGAAGAATTCGCTGAATTTATTTCAGAAAAAGCAGTAATGGGTCAGCCAAACATAACTTTTGTAATAGGCGGAAGTTTAGGGATATCACAGGAAGTGCTAGCAAGAGCAGATTATAAACTGTGCTTCTCAAAGATGACCTTCCCTCACCAGCTTTTTAGAGTAATGCTGCTGGAGCAAGTATATAGAGCGTTTAGAATAATAAATGGAGAACCCTACCATAAATAGGGGAGGTTTTTATCCTTATGCATTTATACAACTTGGCTAGGGCTATTTTTATAGGTAAAAACACCGTATTACAAGTAATGATTAATTAAAAAAATAGGTTATAATAAAAGAAGAAAATAATTCTTTAGTGATAGATAAATAGTAATTTGAATGTTTTCTGCATTATTAAGAGGGATATTATGATAAAAGTACAATTGCTTACAAATGAAAGTCATGATGTATGTGCTATTATTGAAAATAGTATTACCAATGGTATAGAAATTGAAGAGTGGATTGTTAAGAATATTGAAGGAATTTCATTTCATTGTATGGATTTTCCTTGTGATATGGAATTTTGCTATGATTGTTATTTCAAAAGTAGTACTGATAAATCGAAGGCTGAAGAAATATACAATGTGCTTAAATTAGTATTTTCGAGTGTCTCAGAGATAAATTTTTCCATTTGGGTAACAGATGAAATGCTAAATGAGATTTATAAGATAGGAACACCAATACTATAAATTCCAATTTAAGATTAAAAATAGTAATCTTGGTGATCTAACACACGATATATACAAAGGAGAAATGAAAATATGAAACTGAAACTAGAAATGTTTATTGATTACTTTAGAGATAAAAAAACACATTACAATATCTCACAATCTTTTGTGCAAGATGGATATGGACAAAAATCAGGAGGGTATATCAATTTAGCTAAACAAAAAGGTATTTTATATCCTAATCAAAAATGGCATCTGCTTACGGCATATTATGATGAGTTGGCAGATGATGAAAAATGTACTAAGAGTTATAGAGATTTGAAATGTCCGGAACTTCTGCTTTGGATAGCTGAAGCTGCGGGTGTTAATTTAGAATTGGTTGAAGATGCTGCAAAAAAGCTAAGGAGATTATTGATAGTGGTGATAGTGGTTATTTAAGAAATACGGCAGGTTATAAAATAAAGACTATAATTACTTGGGAAATGATAGAAGAGCGGATTCAAAATAAATAAAAATTTTAAAATGATAGAATTGAGGTTTATGAAATGGGAAATCTTAATAAGAATATTAAAACAATTGGAATAGCATTAGTAATTCAAATGCTATTAGGGCTAATATTTTATTTGTATGGTTTTAGAATAACATATTCACCTGAGTTGGAAACAAGCTGGCCAGCGGTATCTGCAATTGGACAATGGGTATCAGCGTTATCGGGATTGTTAATACCTATAGCTGTAGTATATTTAGATAAGCATATGGATAAAAACAGAGAAATGATTGGAGAATCAAACATCGATTTGTTAAAAGAAGTAGATAAATTTAAAAGTGAATACTATGAGAAAATCAAAGTTTTATCAAAACTAGTTAATGAAGAAGGTGATATTGTTATTGATAGTGGATTTTCTTCTGAAGCTGATGAAGAAAAATCAGATGAAATTCTAAAGGAAAAAGCGTTGAAGTTTGTAAATATATCAATGGTTACAAAAACTGAAAAAGTAGCAGAACATTTAGAAATAGAAAAAGAAAAAGCGTTTAGAATCTTAGAAGAACTTTTGAGACATGATGGCACAATTAGTGCTGGTGGACAGATTACATTAAAAAATATTGATGGTGTAGTTTGGTTAAAGAAAAGTTGAATATCAAATATATAATATAATGTAGCTATATAGGAGCAGTAGTTAATAGATATGGGAGTAGATTATATATGAGAAAATACAACATCTGTAGGAGTTAGTGACTGCCTTAGGATGTAGTTTTGAAGTACACAAATTTATATTGTATGGACTTGTGCAGTGCGTTAGCAGGTCATAGATTATAAAAAAGAATGAGATTTTTCCTATATGTATGAATGTGAAGTTATGTGTGCTACTATGTCGAAAACAATTAATATAACAAGTAAATAGATGCGAGGGAAAATAATGTCTAAAATAAAAAATAAAAACAATAATATACAGCAAGATCCTATTCAAGAAAAACAAGTAGACAAGAATACGGTTACGGATCAACCTAATTCAGACGATGATGATTCTGAAATTGAATATTTTCATTTAACACAAGCGCAGAAAATAAATATTTTAGGGAATAGTGAAGTGAAACAAGAAGCTGATAAATATATTGTACTAGAAAAGTTGTTAAAGTTTGAACTTAATCAAGAAGAACAAGAATTATTAAATGAGATACTATTTGTTATTTATTCAAATACCAGGTTTGACTATGAGGCTGACACAAGAGTTGCTCTGTATGCTTGTGATATTAATGGAACTAATATTATTAAAGAGTGTATTAATAATTTTGAAATTACAAAAAAACAATTAATCAAACTTCTAACATACTTATTTGTAAAGAACAGAATCTACATCTCAGGTGATATAAGTGGTAATAATTTTTGTAAAAAAAATAGATTAATCTCATCGCCCAGAAATAAAGATTATGAAAATTTTCTAGATGGCTTAGATGACATTTTTAATAATTTGAATACAAGAGCAATATATTTAAGTCCTAGTACTGAACAAAATATTTCTAAAATTATTGCTTATAAAACACATAAAGTCAGTATTGATATCAATAATGCTTTTAAGGAAACTGAAAATTTAAAAGGACAAATTATAACAATTGTTGGTTTACTAGTTTCTATAGTTCCTTTACTAACTACAAATTTAACACTGCTAAATACAGGCGGAGTTAATCTGAATAATATTTTACTTACCAATGGTATATTAATTTTGGTTATAGGATTTATTTTTTCTATGATTAACAGATTAGTTTATAAAGATTTAAAGTACAAGTTATATTTTATTATCGGGACAATATTAATTATTAGCTCCATTATATTTAACAAGCAAGACTTAGTTTCTGAGTTTTGGAATTCATTAATTGAAATGATTCAAGATATCAGTGAATACTATAGAATTCAAAATCATGCTTAGAAAAAAAGTGTAATGATTCTTTTTAATATTCTTTATTTCTATACTTTCTATAATATATATTTTTTTTAGCGTTAATGAAGATTCTCATACTATTAATAAAAGTAAAGAGTAAATTATATTAGGATTTCAATCTTAATTTTTAAAATAATATCTTTGAAATTTATGAATTTAAATGGTTTATTAATACATATAGGATATTCAAAAGTTTTTTCTTAAAAATATAAATAATATTTTTAGTAATAACTAGGGGTAAAATAATTGTAGGAAAAATAAAATAGAGAATCATACTTTGTGTTAGAATGCAGTTACGACACCAAAAACAAAACTAAGGAGAGTCTCTATGAAATATATTATAAACCAAATTATGAAAATTACAACAAAAACGTTAGATGAATATTCTTTGTGAATTAAAAAATTCAATTTGAGAATATTAAAAGCAAAACAAAGAGATACAATGGGGAAATAGTTTTGAATAATGAGTTGAAGTATGAAGATGTAGTAGAAATAGTTGAGATTGAGTCTGCAAAACAATTGTTTGAAGATTTATCGTAAGCGTAAAATAGTGAGCCTATTGACTTGAATTTAAAAAAAGCAAAGACAAAAAGAAGTTTATTTTTCTTAAGGCCTTTGCTTTTACTTATTTATTCTTTTTATCAAGACTTTTACAATATCCTGGTATAGATTTTGACCACGGAAGAAGCTCTGATAATTGTTTTTCATCGGT
>JBOFWC010000081.1:0-2421 GCA_051653405.1 Proteocatella sp.
GACATAGCCCCTTCTTTTACATATCCTTTAATTTTCCCTGTATCTATTTTGGTAATCATCGGATGCAAAGGTTTTTCATAATTAATAAATTTATGCATATCAGAAATTGATTCCAATTTTATTATATCGGGCATGGAGCATTCTCCTCTCAATTATCTTCCATTAAATATTCTAAAGGTCATGCGTTCAAACATTCTGTCGCTTAAAAACCATCTTAACACCAACATTGCAGTTGCTCCTGTGCCAACTGAGTATCTGGTCCTAGGTCTGCTGCTGTTTATAATCTTTACAATAGTTTCTCCGATTACTAAAGGATCTGAATTGGTGTTATTTTCATCAAACTTTCTGTAGCTTCTAACAATTGTATCTACAAAATCTTTGTATGCACTGTCTTTAGATCTTTCAAGCAGGGGAGTCATTAGAACATCACTAAACTCAGTAGCTATTCCTCCTGGCTGTAATATTACAACATCTATATTAAATGCCTTCAATTCCATTCGAAGACAGTCGCTCCAGCCTTCGATAGCATGCTTACTTGCATGATACCAAGAACCCAAAGGCGTAAATATCTTTCCGCCGACAGATGAAGTAATAATTATTGTTCCAGAACGCTTGTCTCTCATAAATGGCAATACAGCCTTTGTCATCTCTGCAACACCAAATAAATTAACTTCAAATTGACGCTTTGCATCTATTAAACTTACATCTTCTACAGCTCCCATTACAGAATAACCAGCATTATTCCAAAGAACATCTATCTTTCCTTGCTCATAAATTATCTGCGCTACAACTTGTGCTATTTGATCTGGATTTGTCACATCTAATTGAAGTGCTATTCCTCCTGCTTCTTCAATATCCTTCATATTTTCAATACGTCTTGCCAGTCCATATACTATATGGCCTTCCTTTAAAAGTCTTAATGCAGAAGCTTTCCCCATTCCTGAAGATGCACCAGTAACAACTATAACTTTTCTCATAATTATATCCCTTTCTCTAAATCAGCATTAAGAATACTGTTCTTAATCTTCTAATCTAAAAACTAATCTTTATGATATAATTATACAAAGTTACGCTTCTATTTGGTATGTAGTTATTACTGATAATACTGTACAAATTACTTTTCATACTAAAACAGCTTAATTTAGTATTGTCTTTATAAATTTTTTCGTATTTTCTATATCTACTTCGTCAGGATGAGTGCTCGCTTGCTTATGATTATCTATCTTTCTAATTGCCTTTTCATCTTCTGGATTTTCCTTGAGCATAAGCTCATATCTTTCTGTTAGTTTGCTATTTACTTTACCTTGGCATAAGAAATGACCACTAATCTTGTTGCTACTCTTAACTAGAGTTTCTACTCGTTGTTTTACTTTATCATAATAATTTTCATTATCTCTTGCGCCTACAGTTCCAAATAGAACTATATTTTTATTTTCAATAACTTCAATTATATTTTTTGATTTTTCATCACAACTTCCTTTATCTACCCAATATCCTATGCAGCATATATCATATTGTTCCAAATCCATATTGCCTATTTCTGATATTGGAAATATATCTTTTTCAAGTTCAATATTTTGATATATCGTTTCTGCTATCTTTTTAGTATTTCCTGTTAATGAAGAATATAACACTACTGCTTTCATAAAACGCTCCTAATCTATTATTAATAAAATTTTTAACTCTATTTATCCAATACACATCCAAATTGTGTACGGTTAATTAATGAACTTGTACATTTTACATTACAAAACTTACAATACTTTATGCTCTCCACATCATTGCACTTAACCTTATTTATCCAGTCACTATCTGCAATGAGTTGTCTTGAAAAGGCTACCATATCTACCCTTTTTTCTAAAATTTCATCTACAAATTTCGGCGTTTGAAGTTTTCCAACCGTACATACAATTTTATCTGTATTTTTTCTAACCGCATCAGCCAAATCAAGAAAACAGCCCTCACCAACTAAATAGGGATGCTTAAATGAAGGAATTGTATCTTCGAGTTTTGAGTGATTGGCTATACATACATGAAAACTATCTACCCCTGCTTTATCTAAATTGGTAACAAATATAGTGCTTTCTTCTATCGTTGGTCCACCCTTTCCAATGTCAGGATCATTCTTTCTAATAGGGAGTTTGTATTCAATCGGAAAATCAGGTAACACTTCTCTTATTTTTTCAACTATTTCTATGGACATAACCGCTCTTTTTTTAGAAGTTCCACCATACTCATCTTCTCTTGAATTAAATATCTCTGAAGAAAAACTTCCAAGTAATCTATCTCCATGTATTTGAATCATATCAAAGCCTATATCTTTAGCTAATTTTGCAGATTCGACAAAATAATTTTGGATTTCTAAAATTTCTCGAATGCTTAAAATGTTGACATATTCTTTAGAACTTTGCTTCATCCATT
>JBOFWC010000082.1:0-3018 GCA_051653405.1 Proteocatella sp.
CAAAAATACAAAAATACAAAAAATCCTAAATTATTTTTCAAAACACTTTTTTAAAAGCGTTAAATAATTTAGGATTTATATTTTTTAGATTGCTCTTGTCTATTCTTTAAATTGCTCTTGTATATTTTTTCAGCCACTCTTTTTCATCAGCTTCTAAATATGGAGCCATACGATCATATACCATTGCATGATATTCATTCAGAAGTTTCTTATCTTCTGCTGTCATTATCTCTGGAACAATTGCATCAAGGTCAAATGGAATGTAAGTAATAGTTTCCATATACATGAACTGACCATACTCATTTTCCTGTCCTTTGCACACTAGTAATTCATTTTCTAGTCTTACTCCATGTGAACCTTCTATATAGATTCCTGGTTCATCTGTAAGTACCATGCCTGCTTCTAGAGGATGAACTTCTCCAGCTCTGTGTTTCCAGCGGAATCCTGTAGGTCCTTCATGAATATTTAATAGATAGCCTATTCCATGTCCTGTTCCATGATTAAAGTTTAAGTTTCTATCCCAGAATGGTTTTCTTGCAAGAATATCTAATACCATTCCTGTTGAACCATATAGGAATTTTGCATTTGCTAGCTGCAGGTTACTTATGGCAACCAATGTAAAATGTTCTTTTCTCTCTTTAGAAACTTCTCCAAGAGCATAAGTTCTAGTAATATCTGTAGAACCTTCCATAAATCCAGCACCTGTATCTGTTAAGAAGAAGTTTCCTTCTTTTAATTGTACATCTGTCTCTGGGCTTGATTCATAATGACAAAGCGCACTATGCTCTCCATAAGCACAAATTGGGGCAAAACTTGGACGAATATAATTTTCCTGAGTTTCTCTAAGTTCATCCAGTTTTTTAGAAGCACTTAGTTCTGTGATTTCCATTTTGTCATAGTTTTCTTTAACCCACTTCATAAATTTTATATGGCAAATACTGTCTTTAATTTCTGCTTTTCTTATATTTTCAATCTCTGTCTCGTTTTTCATCGCTTTAAATAAAATAGCTGGGTTTCTTCCTTCTATTTTCTTTACTGAAGCTGGAATATTGCTGTATATTGAGTAATTGATTTTAGCTGGATCAACAAGCAGTTTTTCATTAGCATCAATCTTCTTAATATCTTCATAGATATCATTATAAGCATGGAATACAATACCATCTTTTTGAAGATTTTCTTTCATCTCAGCTGACAGCTTATTTTCATTTATATATACATGCATCTTATCCATAGTAATAATCGCATAAGATAATACTAGTGGGAAAAATTCAATATCATTACCTCTGATATTTAAAGTCCAGCAAATATCATCTATTGTTGTAATTACATGTGATGTAGCATGGTATTTTTTCATTTCTTTACGGATACGTTCAAGTTTTGAAGCTACAGATTCTCCAGTATATTTTTCTTCTAACGCAAATGCTTTCTCTTCACTAAGTACTGGGCGATCTGTCCATATTTGATCAATCAAATCTTCTTCATAATGGATTTTTCCTTGTTTTTCTGATACAATCGCCTCATATTCTACGCCTTCACCCATAGAAACCACGCGGCCATCAAATGCAAGTGTGCCTCCTTCTGGAAGTTTTTGAGCTAAATATTCAGGTATATCTAAAACGCCAGGCTCTCCCATCTTAAATAAGCAAACTGGAGATCCTTCAATTTGTTCAGCAGCTTGAATAAAATAACGTCCATCTGTCCACAGTCCAGCCTCAGTTTGAGTAATTACAGCAGTACCTGCCGATCCCGTAAACCCAGTTATAAACTTTCTAGCTTTAAAATGTTCTCCAACATATTCACTCTGATGAAAGTCCGCAGTTGGCACAACATAAATGTCAATCCCCTTTTCTTTCATCATCTTCTGCAATTGAATAACTCTTTCAGTAACACTTGACATAATAGGTCACCTTTATTTGTACATTTTGCACAAAATAATTCCTTTCCTCTTTATATTTTATTTTTATAATATATTATTTTTGTTAACAATCTACAATAACTAATTTACAGTAACCACTTCATAATGTCAAGTCAATAAACTGAATTTAGTAACTATTTTATTCTGTTTAAATTCTCTTTTGTTTACCAGTTCCTTTTCTTGTGCTAGAATACTAATAAATAAGTTTAGTTCTAACGAAGGAAGGAAATAAAAAATGGGTGAAATTAAATACCGTACTTTGCGCGAAAACGTTTTAGATGCAATACGTTTAAAAATTCTTGAGCAGGAATTGAAACCTGGTGCACGAATTATTGAGCAGGAAATTGCTGAAGAATTTGGAGTGAGTCGAGGTCCTATCCGCGAGGCCTTTCGCCAGTTAGAGCATGAAGGGTTAGTTGTATACACAAGAAATGTTGGCTGTTCTGTTAAGGAAATTACATTTGACGATTTATTTGAAGTATATATGATGCGTGGAACTTATGAATTGATTGCAATTAAATCCTTTAAAGGTACTATTCCAGATGCCACGCTCAAGAAAATGGAACATATATTAGAGCAAATGAAAGAAGAAAGTACTATTACAGAATTGATAATTAACGACAATCTTTTCCATGAAGCAATTATTGAAGCTACTGAAATGCAGCGTTTGTTAAAAGCATGGAAAGATCTAGATTACGCTATTTTTCTTAACTGCTATATAGATACTAGTGATACCAAAACTATCACAGCTAGACAATATAGAATCCATAAAGATATCTATGACGTCTATTGTTCAGGCGATACAAAAGCAATTTGCAAAATTATCAAAGAACATTACGCAAGTGCTTTAAAACGTACTATGGAAGATTCGGGACTTTCCAAAGAGTCCTTTAAATTCTCTATAGATATAATGGATACAATTATATAGTTGTAAAAAAATAGTGAGCCTCTTAACTTAAATTTTAAAAAAGCAAAGACAAAAAGAAGTTTATTTTTCTTAAGGCCTTTGCTTTTACTTATTTATTCTTTTTATCAAGACTTTTACAATATCCTGGTATAGATTTTGACCACGGAAGAAGCTCTGATAATTGTTTTTCATCGGT
>JBOFWC010000083.1:0-4335 GCA_051653405.1 Proteocatella sp.
AAATTCAGAGGGGGATAATTATGAAACTAGGATATTGTCGAGTATCATCGAAAGACCAGAATGAAGATAGACAATTACTGAAAATGCGTGAATTAGGTATAGAAGAAAAACACATATATATTGATAAACAATCTGGTAAGGATTTTAATAGGCAGCAGTATCAAATAATGAGGAATACTATCCGTAAAGGGGATATTGTGTATTTCGATTCTTTAGACCGCTTAGGGCGGTTTTATGAAGGTGTATTAGACGAATGGAAATATATTACCCGAGAACTTGAGGCGGATATAGTTTGTTTAGATAATGAAGCATTATTTGATAGTCGTAAATTTAAGCAGATGGATTCTATCGATGAAAAAGGAAATCGTACTGGCTATGGGAAATTACTTGAAGACCAATTCTTATCATTATTGGCTTATGTAGCAGAAGCAGAGCGGAATAAGATTAGAACCAGACAGCAGGAAGGTATAGACCTATGGAAAGCTACTGGAAAAACAAAAACAAATAAGGCATATGGGAGACCTGCTACGGAAGTTGATGAGCGAGCTTTTAATAAAGTATATCGGCAATATAAAGATGGAGTTATTACCGTAGCTGATGCCAGTAGATTGCTAAAAATAACAAGGCAAACATTTTATAGAAAAGTAAAGAAAATTGAATCTTAGAAAAGGTGTATAAAAGTCTATAAGTATTTTTGTTGCCATGGAAAGGTGTGGAAAATGGTATAGAAGTTTCTAGTGTATAACTGAGAACCTATGGAATTACAATGTAAAAAGCATGGAAGAATGGGAGTGTAAAATGGTATGGAAATTTTACAAGGGGTTGGTAAGAATCAAGAATATTATACCATTAGAGAAGCTGCTCAATTACTAGAGGTATCAACTAAGACCATTAGAAATTGGATTGATAAAAAGCAAATTGAAGCGGTATGGAATGACGTCGGAAGAGGTCGTAGTCATTGGTTGATTCAAAAAAAACTGGTTGAACAACGCTTATTAAATCATCCTAAGGTTATAAATCCTATAATAATAGGGCAAGAATCGCAAATTATGCCAGTAACGATTGATAAAGATGCTATAGAAAAGATAGTAGAAAGCATTAGTAATAAACTACAAGATGAATTACAAATATTACATCAAGAAAATATTGATTTAAAGGATGAAATCAAGCTATTAAGGGAAGAACAACAAGCTAAAAATGAGCAGTTAATGGACTTACTTAAAGAAAAAAGACCTTGGTGGAAAATCTGGTGATATTATATTAAGATGATTTATTATTAAAATAACTAGCTGTGACTTCCTGTGAGCCTCTGTGAGAGGACTTTAGACATAGACCTATATAAACATATGGGTAAAAAATAAAAGGGGTCTTAAATGTTATTGTTTTAAAGTAAAAAAAGCTAAATATAACTGTATATATCTATATAAATAGTAAAAAAATACCACTTAATATATAAGTAATAGATATATATTAAGTAGATAAATTATAGATTGTTCTCAATTATATATGGTAAATGAGAATATATGGCTAAAATATGTTGAAAATAAGCCTATTGAACACGCTATTTTGTAAAATATATTTTGGTAACAATTGATTATAGGGGGGCGGGGGTTCAAAAAAATGAAGTTTAACTAAGTATGAAGGTGGCTCTATAATTTTTTTTAGGTATAATTTTTTATATTTATGTATATACGTACAATACTTAAATATATTATTTATATGTTGTTTTTATGTTTTTTATATGTTGTATTTGATTTTTTTATTTTTAGGTGATACTATATCATTATATGTAGATATTGAGAGGTGATAGATGTGGGGTATAATTTTAACTGGTCGGCTGTTTCCGGTGGAGCACCATATGTAACTCTATCTTCATTAGGACTGGCTTTTAATAGTGTTTCTATAGAAAAGCTTGGATGTCCAAACAAAATAATTATTGGTTTTGATGAAGATAAATGTGTTATAGGGATAAAAGCATATAATAATGAAGATAATATTAAGGCATATGATTTTGCTAGTAAACAAAAAAATGGTTGGATAAGAATAGGGTGTCGAGATTTTATAAAGTACTTAGAATCATTGATAGATATTAGATTTTCTCCTGCAATCAAATATGTAGCTAAGTATGATGATTCTGAAAAAATTTTAATGGTTTTTCCTAAGGAAATAGGGAAAGACAAGGAAGAGACAGAAGAATTCGATTTTCTATAACACAGGAAATGTAATTAAAAGAATTTAGCGATGTTGACGTATGCGAAATTAAGATTTATAATAAGAGCATGGATAATCAAAAATAAAAAAGAACCCAGACGTTTGCAGACATCTGGGTTCTTCGGTAGAGTAACGTGAAACATAATAATTACTCATATAGTCAAGTGTAATTGTAACATGATTTCATCTTCATAACAATACTTTACTGTCTAAATAACATAGTGAGGAGTTTATAAACACTAGATTTTAGATTTGTGTTATTCATTAATTTTAAAAAGAAGGATTTGATATTAATGAAAGCCACAAGAATAAAAATGAAGTCAAACTATAACCAAAATGGTGGTTTATTAGAAATAGACCAGATTTATATTGAGGATTGCAACATACCGGGATTTTATTATAAAAGTGATGTTTACGATTACTTAGAAAAAAAACCAAGGTCTATATATGTAGATATTTCACCATATCCTTATTGTATACCAGCTATAAGCAGTTCTGGTGAAAAATATGTAAAATCATCTCCGGACAATACTATATATGATAATTTATTAAATCTACCACGTGAATGATTTTAGGTGGTAGAAGAGGGCCTAACATTTATATTGTTAGGCCCTCTTCTAAGTTTATAATTAAAATATAGTAATAGTAATAGTATTATTATTATAACTATTGCTTTTTATTGAAAGTTAGGATAAAATTTCCTTTGAAAGACAAAAAAATAAACAGGTTTCAACTAGAACTCTCACCTTCTAATTGAACCACTGCAATCGGAGCTCTCACCCTCCCAAAACAATGTTTTACCTGTTATCTTGAGATTATGATAACAAAGAAACCATTAAATTACAAGAGCTTATCCGGTTGGATAGGCTTTTTTATTTTAACCTAGCCAGTTCATCCGCGTTAATCAGTGGATGATTGCTCCGTTGAGGGAGTTTCTTTTCTCGATGCCCTGCAGGTGCAATTCCTGCAGGTGAGCTTTTGGAGATGTGCCAAGAGCAATAACCGTCCTGGGATGCAGCTGACATAAGCTGTAGATGAGGCAGACACGCAGAGGGAGTGATACCCTACACATAATGCCAGACCGAGAGTGAGCGTGTTATAGCAGGCGAAGCCGATACGACCGATATACGGTCTATAGACTTATACCTTGCTTTGCAAAGTATGCAGGGCAGGGCAAACTCTGCCTCCACTTCCTTAACCGGTCTATATTAAAAGGTCAAGAGCGATTAGAGATTTAAAATATATATTTAGTATTAAAATTTATATATTGCTTATAAATAACTAATGTGATATACTTGAGTTTTAATACTAAATATATAAACTTTACCCTTTTTTTGACATATATAATTATTCCCTATAAGGACTGGCTATGCTATATATATAGGGGTAGACAGAGATTGTTAAAAAGGTCTCTTTTGGGTAGTATGAGTTTAGCTTATATAGCTAATGTATATATATTATAAGATATAGGAGTGATATATGGTTGATAACTACTAAGGAAAAAAATTGTATGACAAAATGTCATTGTAATCTTCAGACGGCAAAAAGAATATTGAGAGAAGAAGCAATTTCATTAATAGCCAAGAAATATAGTATTTCTATTGAAGAGGCAACATTAAGATGGGATAAAAAAAATAGTGATGCAGGAAAAAATGCGGAAAAAGGGATTATTAGAACATTTAATAAGTGGAATTTAAAAGAATCTGGTGCTATTACTTATAGACGAATACCCAGAAGTGGAAAAGATAAGCAGACTAAACGACCTAGAATAGAAAAATTAAAACCTGCTGATATTAAAATGACAATTGATGGTAAAGAGATTCTTTTAGAGAGTAAGATGAGGATGTCGCCCCATTCACTCTATGATGATATTATTAAAAATCCAACAAAATCTTATAAAATCCATTATAAAGATAAAGAAAATAATGAAAATTACTACTATGTCTTGCATGAAGATATATTTAAGGCATTGCTTATTGATAAAATAAAGCCAGAAATTGAAGAAACAGATAGAAGAGTTAAGTTTTATCATGATTTATTTACGGAAACGGATGATAAGACCAAATTTATCGATATTGTAGTTCTGAAGCAAAAAATGTATGAGTATGTTTTCTTTATTAGACC
>JBOFWC010000084.1:0-3852 GCA_051653405.1 Proteocatella sp.
AAAAAGCGGAGAAACTACTATCCCTTGTTGGAATGCTAGAAAAGAAAAACAGTTATCCATCACAGCTTTCAGGAGGTCAAAAGCAAAGGGTTGCAATTGCAAGAGCTCTAGCAACTGATCCAAAAGTTCTTCTTTGTGATGAGGCAACAAGTGCGCTTGATCCAGATACTACAAATTCAATTTTAGAACTTCTAAAAAATATAAATGAAGAGATGGGCGTTACTATAGTGATAATAACTCATGAGATGAGTGTGGTAGAAAAGATATGTAGCAAAATGGCAATTTTAGATAGTGGTGAAATTGTAGAAACAGGTGATGTAAAAGATATTTTCCTATCACCAAAATCTCACATAGGGAAAAAATTAATTGTGCCTAAAGATGAGTTTTCTATAAAGCGTATGCAACAGGAACAGCATATAACTGAAGCTTATGGAAAGGAGGTTTCATATGGAGTTTAATCAACTATTGGCTTTGCTTATTCAAGGCAGTAAAGAAACATTATATATGGTATTTTTATCGGTACTTTTTGCATATATGATAGGGATTCCTATCGGGGTAATATTATTTTTAACTGACAAAAGAGGTATTTTAGAATGTAAGTTAGTCAATGCAAGTCTTGGTATGATAGTTAATTTTTTAAGATCTGTCCCATTTATAATACTTCTCGTGGCAATTCTTCCACTTACACGTGTTATTACAGGCACGACTATTGGATCTTCTGCAACAGTTGTACCACTTGTAGTTTCAGCTACTCCATTTATAGCGAGAATGGTTGAATCTTCACTAAAAGAAGTAGATGGCGGAATTATTGAAGCTGCAGAGGCTATGGGATCAAGTCCGTGGCAGATTATTTTAAAGGTGCTTCTTACGGAAGCTAGACCATCACTAATGGTAGGCTGTACAATTGCAATAACTACTATACTAGGATATTCTGCAATGGCAGGATTTACAGGTGGGGGAGGCCTTGGTGCAATTGCTATAAACTATGGCTATTACAGATATGATACAAAAACAATGTTATTGACGGTGGTTATATTGGTTTTAATTGTACAATTCTTCCAAGAAGCAGGAATGAGAATTGCAAATAAAATAGATAAACGAATAAAAAATTAATGAAATAATAAAAACAAAACAAAATAAAAAAAGAAAGATATAAGGAGAAGAAATTATGAAAAGAAAAAGATTTTTAACATTAGGACTAGCATTAACTCTACTGGTAGGAGCAGTAGGCTGTGGTTCAAAGCCAGCGGAATCAGCTTCAAGTGAGGATAAGACGATTACGGTGGGAGCATCAGTTTCTCCACACTCAGAAATCTTAGAAGTAGTTAAGGCCAACCTAGAAAAAGAAGGATATACTTTAAAGGTTGTGGAATATAATGACTATGTACTTCCAAATACAGCGCTTGAGTCAGGGGAATTAGATGCTAATTATTTCCAACATCAGCCATATCTAGATGATTTTAACAAAGAGAACAATACGAATATAGTATCTGCAGCATCAGTTCATTTTGAACCATTTGGAATATACGCTGGAAAATCCAATGATCTAAAGGCGCTAAAAGAAGGGGCAATAGTTGCAGTTCCAAATGATACTACAAATGAAGCAAGAGCGCTTCTTTTACTTGAATCACAAGGACTTATTAAATTAAAAGAAGGAGCTGGGTTATCAGCTACTATATTAGATATTGAATCAAATCCTTTAAAGCTTGATATAAAAGAAATTGAAGCTGCACAGATAGTTCGTTCACTTCAAGATGTAGATGTTGCATGCGTAAACGGAAACTATGCAATTGATGGAGGCTTAAGTGTAAGTGATGCGCTTGCAGTAGAAGGTGCAGATTCGCTTGCAGCAGAAACTTATGCTAATATTATAGCGGTTAAAGCTGGAAATGAAGAAACTGAAAAAACAAAAGCATTGGTTAAAGCTGTGCTTAGTGATGAAGTTAAAAAATATATTGAAGACACTTATTCTGGAGCGGTTCTTCCAGTATTCTAATGCATATTTATAGTGAAATATGGTATTATATAAAAGAAACTATATGCGAGGAGGGTCTAGATGACCTTACAACAATTAAAATATGCAGTAAGTGTGGCTAATAATAAGTCGATGAATAAAGCTGCCGCAGAACTTTTTATTACGCAGCCTAGTTTATCAAGTACGATAAGGGATCTGGAAAATGAGGTGGGTATAACTTTATTTATACGATCTAACAGAGGTGTAGTTATAACTCCAGAAGGTGAAGAGTTTTTAGGTTATGCAAGACAGATACTAGATCAATATAATCTTCTTGAAGATAGATATATTGAGAACCAGAAATCAAAGAAAAAGTTCAGCGTATCTATGCAACACTATAGTTTTGCAGTTAAAGCCTTCATAATGCTTGCGAAAGAATTTGGAATGGATGATTATGAATTTGCAGTTCGCGAAACAAAAACCTATGAAGTTATTGAAGATGTAAAAAATCAAAAAAGTGAATTAGGAATACTTTATTTAAATGAATTTAATCAAAACGTCTTAAATAAAATATTTTATGAGAATAAACTGGAATTTGTCGATCTATTTCAGTGCAATATATATGCATATATTTGGAAAAATAATCCCCTTGCAAAGAAAGATAGGGTTACTTTTGAGGATTTAGATAGCTATCCATGTCTTTCTTTTGAACAAGGAGATAATAATTCTTTTTATTTCGCAGAAGAAGTGTTTAGTACAAACCAGTATCATCAGATTATAAAAGCTAACGATAGGGCAACAATGCTGAATTTAATGGTTGGATTAAACGGATATACTCTGTGTTCAGGAATTATATGTGAAGATTTGAATGGCGATGAATATATCGCCGTTCCTCTTGACTGTGATGAGAAGATGAGGATAGGATATATTAAGAAAAAACATATGCCTCTTAGTAAATTAGCTGAGAAATATATTGAGGCGCTTAAGACGTTTGAAAAGATGATAATGAAATAAAAAAAAATAAAAATATAAAAGGCTTGCATAAAGTACTGGTCTCATGTATAATAAGACTATAAGTTGTTTAGTTATTAATTTTAAAGTATATGATTTGGAATTTCTGATTCATATAATATTAGAGATTATAAGTACTAGCAAAAAATATAATCTGTAATATTATGTGAATTTTTTATTTCCATAATTTACAGAAATTTAAAAAAAAGATGGAGGTACCACAATATGAAAGGTACAGTAAAATGGTTTAACGCAGATAAAGGTTTTGGTTTTATTACAACAGAGAACGGTGTAGATGTATTCGCACACTTCTCACAAATCCAATCTGAAGGATTCAAAACTTTAAACGAAGGTGAAGCAGTGAGCTTTGACGTTGCTAAAGGAGCACGTGGAGATCAAGCTGAGAATATAGTAAGATTATAATTTTAAAATTTGATTCAAAACTATAAAAAATTAAAATGATTTTTATTAAGAGAGCTATTTTAGCTCTCTTTTTGTGTTATTATAGATATAAAAAAGATTAAAGGAGTGGCTATGTTAGAAAAAAATATTGTGCATGATGTACTTATGGCAGCTCTTTCTTACGGAGGAGATTTTGCCGAGATTTTTGTTGAAGATAGATTTGACAGTGCAATAGGAATGATTGAAGGTAAAGTAGAACGCTCTATTGCAGGAAGAACTGCGGGAGTAGGAATCAGAATTTTTAATGGGTTTAACAGTGTATATACTTACACTCACCGTATGGATAGAGATGTACTTATACAGTTGGCTCAAAATGCATCTAAATCTTTAAAAGATGTTCCAAGAAATGCTAAGATTGATTTTATAATGGAAGAGCCTCTAGTAAAGCATCCTGTTATAATTATGCCTCAAGATGTTGATAAATT
>JBOFWC010000085.1:0-33075 GCA_051653405.1 Proteocatella sp.
GGATTAAAATTAGATAAACTTAATTCTATCGCTGAACATTTCCATAGTGTACGTGATAAATATATTGAAGATGGTATATTCAATTTAAGAATGCTTGATACAGATATAAAAACTCTAGTATACCAGGTTCCAGGAGGAATGCTTTCTAATCTTATGTTCCAACTTGAACAACAAGGCCTTTCTGATAAGTTTGAAGCGGTTTTAAGAGAGGTTCCAAGCATAAGAAAAGACCTTGGATACCCTCCACTTGTTACCCCAATGAGTCAAATGGTAGGAACACAGGCCGTGTTTAACGTAATGCTTAACGAACGCTATAAGATGGTTCCAACAGAAATAAAAGACTATGTACTTGGAAAGTACGGAAATCCTCCTATAGCTATATCTGATGAAGTTAAGGATATAATTCTTAAAAATCACGTTTACGAGGAAACTTCAATCAAAAGCTATATGCAGTTTAAAAAAGAAATAAACGGGTTAGCACTTTCCGAAGAAGACGTACTCGCTTACGCCATGTTCCCCGATGTGGCTAGAAAATTCTTAGAAAATAGATGGTCTATAAGCAACAAAATAGAAAACAGTATTTACGAAGAAAATACATTTAACCATCCAATCTAAACTAAAAAAAAGATATACTCCTAAATAAATATTAAGAGTATATCTTTTCTTAATTATAAGGCTACTACTATTTATACAATGCTATCATATTTAAATATTAAATTTACCTACAAGATCCTTAAGCATCTGTGCCTGACCAGATAACTCTTCACTTGCCGCCGCACTTTCTTCTGCTGTAGCTGAATTATTTTGAACTACAGAAGAAATCTGGCTTACGCCTATATTTATCTGACTTACACTATCAGCTTGTTCTAATGCATTGTTTGAAATTTCTTCTATAACTATTGCTGATTTTTCTGCACCTTCTACAATATTTCCTAATACTTCCGCGGTCTGCTCTGCTATATTCATGCCGTTTTGAACTGCTAAAAGTGCTTTTTCTATTAATGCAGAAGTATTCTTAGCACTCTCTGCCGACTTACTAGCAAGTGTTCTAACCTCATCCGCAACTACCGCAAAACCTTTACCTGCACTCCCTGCTCTTGCTGCTTCAACTGCTGCATTTAACGCAAGGATATTTGTTTGGAAAGCAATATCATCTATAGTTTTTATTATACTTCCTATTTCATTAGACGTTGCATTTATCTCTTCCATAGCACTTACCATGTTCTGCATATAAGAATTTCCTTTTTGAACATTTACGCTCGATTCATTAGCAATTTCCTTAGCATGCGCTGCCCCTTCTGCCGATTTCTTTATCTTATCAGAAACCTCTGATATAGATGCTGATAGCTCTTGTATAGAGCTTGCTTGTTCTGTAGCACCCTGACTTAAAGCTTGAGCCCCTCCTGCAACTTGCTCTGAACCACTTGAAACCTCATCAGATGCAACTGCTATTTGAGAAAGGGTACTTCTAAGTTCATTAGAAATTTCTTCTAGTGATAGTTTTATCTTTTCAAAAGCTCCTACATAATCCTGCTTTAACTCAAATATAAGATCTCCCCTTGATATATTAAAGAGCACTTCAGAAATCTCATCTATGCAAAGTATATAGTTCTCAAGCCTTTTTACTAGAGCTGTCATCCCATTTGCAACATTTCCAGTCTCGTCATTTGTTTTTATATCAATTTCCACATCAAGCTTTCCTGCTGCAATTTCATCTGCTGCAATCGCAAGTTTTCTAAGTGGAGTAGTTATTCTTTTAGCAAATCCAAGCCCTATAATAACTGCTATAATTGTTATAAATATTCCGCCTAAAATTGTATACCATACCAAAATTGCAGTTTGATCTGAAACCTCGCTTAAATACATCGAAGTCATGACATACCAGTTTAAGCCCTCTATTTTTTGATATACTGCATATTTAGGAGCTTTATTCCCCTTATCATCTACATAATCATAGTATACCACTCCATCCGTTTTCCCATCTGCAATAACTTGAGCAATCTCTTTAATATCCATTTGAGTTCCTCTTAGATCTTTATTCGGGTGAGCAACTACAATATCGTCTTTATCTATTATAAATACATAACCTTCTTTTCCAACTTTTATTGAAGCTATTTTTTCCGAAAGATCATCTAGTTTTATACTGGTTCCCAGTATTCCTATCTGTTTTCCTGAAATATCCGTAACCGGTGTTGCTGCCGATACTGCAAATGCTCCTGTCACTGCATCCGTATATACCCCCGTCCAAAAATCTGATTTTGTAGAGTCTGATCCCATATACCATCCTCTTTTTCTTGGATCATAGCTATCATCAAATTTATAGTACGGTTCTATGAAAATTCTTCCATCAGGCAGTCCTATAAAAACTTGAAATGGACTTCCAAAACTATTTAAGTAGGATTTGAACACGTCTTGTCTCCATACATCAAACCCCTTTTCTGGTATTGACCTAGTATTATTACTAGCCGCTACCATTTTAAGCCCATTCATATACCCTTGAAATTCCTTATCAATAGAATTAGCAATTTCTTGGTTTAACTCATAATTTGAGTCTATAAAATTATCTCTGATTATTTTTGATGAACGAATATAAGTAAACAACCCAATCGATGATACCGAAACTATAACTAATATTACTATTATTGCTATCAACTTACTCGCTATTCCTTTTCTCATATAATACCTCCTATTTTTTACTTATAAAGTTTTTACCCTAACTTTGCACAAAAAAAACAAAACTCTGAAAAAATACAGAGTTTTGTTTAAATTTTTAAAAATCAATATAATTGTTAATCTATAGTTATTTCTAGAACTACATTAGCGCCTCCAATTACACCACTTAATACATATTTTCCTGAAGAAGCATTACTTGGTATAATTATTCCTCTATCTCTATATCCGAAATAAACTCTTGATAACCCAGTGCTAGGAGATGGTCTATCTATCTCTATTACAGCTGTGGTTATTGCCCCATTGCCTTTAAGTGCATAGGTTCCAGATCTTACATCTGTAGCATTAACAAATGTATCTCTTAAATACACTACACTAGTTCCCTTTGGCACATTTAAAGCAAGTTTTATCTCCGATCCATTTTGAGTTTGATCCAATGTAGTAGACTTAGAACCGTATTTAATTGGATCTTTAGTGTTTATAACAAAACCACCTAAGAAGTTTCCATTTGGTCTTTCTCCAGTATATTTACCAGTTCCAACTATCATTGCGTTATCTTCTACATTTATTGTTCCCTTATTATTTATAGAAATATTGTTATTTGCAGTAAGGGTAGTTCCTTTTTTTACATTAAGTTTTGCTGAAGGTGATACAACTAGATTTTGCTCAAGTGATAATGATTGAAGTAAATCAGCACTTCCTTCAAGTGTCATAACTGGACCTGATGAAGATCCTGTTATAACTATAGTTGCAGTTCCATAGGTTTTAAGTTTTGTTCCCTGTTTTCCTATAGTCTTTGTTCCTGCATTAGCTAGAGTTCCTTCTACAATTATTTTTCCACCATTGTCTACTCTAAAATCACCTTTGCCCGCTTTATTAAGCACAGCTCCTGGTTTTATTAATATTGTTCCATTTCCAGTTATTCTAAACTGCTTAGTCACGCTATATTTTTTATCAGAAATTCCACTTTTTCTTCCAGAAGCTGGAGCATCTGCACTATAGCTTAGCACTGCTCCATCTACCACAGTAACAGGTTTATTTACTACTGTATCTTGAGCTAGAGTCATACTCTTAGTTACTCTTATAGCTGCTACACTTGGATTTTTAAGCGCATTATAGAATTCCGTAGCGGTCGCAACATCTGTGTATTTTGTAGGCTCAGTATAACTAAGCGCAGTCACTGGTGAAGGTGCTACAAACGATGATACCGCTGCCATTTCTGAAAACTTAACCCTAAACGTTATAGTCTCATAATCCTCAGAGAGTATAAATGAGCCTGATTCAGGCGGTATCTTAACTCCATTTATATTGTCTACTAATACATCACTTGCAGTTATCCCATAGAAAGTATATCCAGATTTAGCTCTTAATTTAATAAGCGCTTGATATGATACTCCCGATTTAAATCTTCCATTTACATCAAGTTCTCCTATCCAGCTTATAGATTCACTTCCATATTCTGGATACCACTCTGGATTAGGTGCTAAAGTAGTTCTTGGAATTTCTCCTACCTTTGGAGTTATTGTGTATATATCCACACCTTTAATCTTAGTTCTAACCTTTAACTCCTTAGAATATATTATTCTTGGCTGTCCTCCGTCAAGGATACTTATTTTTAATTTAGCCCCATCATGAGTCTTGTTTAATGTTATTCCGTTAAGATCACTATTTGTGCTTCCAATCTCAGTAATTCCATCTTTAAGAAGAAGGGTTACCTTAATTCCCTTAGCAGTAAAGTTTGTTCCAGTATCTCCAAAAACAATGTTCTCACTATCTTTTCCATACTCTTTAAGAAGTACAGTTAATGATTTTATATCAAGAGGATCATCAACAAGGAACATCTTAGTTTTTGGAGGAGTCCCCTCTTGCGTTGGGTCAACTAGTAATTCAAATAATTCTACCCCTTTTTCAGGTTTTACAACTATTGGTATATATGCAAGCTGAACATTGTTATAGCTTGTAGGTATTGGATTACCATTTGCATCAAGTCGTACTCCTGATTCCGAATGAATTATCTTAATTGCTACGTCTTTTCTCTGCCATTTATAATCTGGCGATGTCACTAGGTCTGGTCCTGGAATTATAGACCCCGATGCAGTTTGCTGCATAACTAGTATCTGCATACTTCTAAAAGTATCTCCAATTGAATAGTTATATGGTTTCCAAGTGTTTTGATCAGTTCTACTTGTATATTCATATAATTTTGCAGCTCCACTGGTAGTTGACGTTCCATAAAGTACTTTTGTACTGTCTGATGCCTGTGGATTGTTAGGATTTTGATTTACTATAGAATCTCTAAATACTGTAATATCCCAATCCTTCATATTTATAGGCGCCCCTTCTTCAAACTGAACGCCTAGTCCAGTAACAGTGGCACTAACTGCTTTTGAAGGTGGTTTTATTTGTATATTTACTTCTGCATATGCTGGTGCTACATCTTTAGCATTATGCGTTATCTTAAGAACTTTAATGTTATCTGTATTTCCAAGTCCAACATCAGTTCCCTGCTCAACTAATACATCTTTATTTGCAATAGATTGAGTAAGTTTAACCTCTCTTAGAATATCTCCATTTGGCGCTACAGTTTTATATAAATCTGCAGTTGTATATTGATCATCTGTCGTATTTAATTTTTTAACAACAAAGTCTTTAAGTGCTGGAATATATCTAAGTTCTATCTGTGGTAAATCTGGATTACTGCTTACCAGTCTAACTTCGAGATTTGTAAAATCAAATTTATCTCCATAAATATATGAAAATTTATAGCCCGAAGCTGATACTGCACTTATTCTAGGCAGTGGATTTATATTAACAAAAAGTGGATTTTTAGTACTAATTACCGTATTGTCTGAGTTTCTAAATGAAACTGTTATATTTTTCGATTCAGCTGTCGTTCCTGGTCTCTTCAGTGTAAGTGGGGTTCCATGACTTATTGAAGTTTCAATACCCATATCTTTAAATGAGTTTGACGGCTTCCCATTAACTGTTGTAAGTTTAAACGCTGCTGAAGTTGTAGTTTCATTATCATACATTAATAGCAGTTCCATACCATTAAGATCCAATAATTCTCCATCTACATAAGTTGTTTTTGGAGAAGTCATTATCATTATATCTTTAACCTTTGGAATAGGCTTAACTGTAAGATTTAATGTTGCAGATTTTCCAGTAGGAACATGTGTTATTTTTACAGTTTTAGTAGTTGCAAGAACTTTGGTAGTCCCATTAGGATTTGGATCTATCGAAATGGAATTTTTGCTAAAATCTGCAAGAGGTACACTTGCAGTAGCTCCATTACTGTATTTAAATGTAACTTCAAGTCCATCAAGATTAAGTGTATCTCCTACTGTATATACAAGCTTTTCTGTAGCTGGATACTTAGTAACCTCCATAGATGAAACTTTAGCATTTGGATCCAGTGGCCCTACAGTTCCTCCGTCAACTCCTCCACCTGGCGTTGTAGTTCCAGTACTTCCGCCTGCAATAGGTTTCCCATTAGATGTGGTTCCACTTGCATTCTTATCAACTTGTACTTTCGTTGGCACAGTATCTATTTTACAATCATTCCCATTGATTATTGCATTTGAAACCTCACCACCACCTCTAATAGATACTCTATCGGCATCCGTCTTAACTGTGGTTATTTGACTCTTTTTCTCAGCAATTATTTCTGAAGCTCTTCCTGAATATGTTAAATAAATACTGTTTATTTTCCCATATGCTTGAGTCTTTGTAAATGGCGCTGATATAACTAGCGATGAAACTTTGCCATCAAGTGACATATATGCATTTGTCGCTGATCTACTGACTGTTATATTACTTACTTCACAATCTTTATTTGTGTATAGGTCTGCATCTTCTGCTTTAACCTCAATGCTTTTTATCTTAGATTTTTCAACATCAACCTGACCTCTTCTCGTATTTAGTATTAACGATTCAACGTCACCTGTTATATAGTTTTTCGATCCCGCATTAACATTAACAGTTCCTACAATCGCAGGCTTTTCAACTTTAAGTCTAAGATCTCCCTTTTCTTTCTCCATATATACTAGTGGTATGTCTGAATCGCCTTTTACAATTACCGATTTAGGGCCTCCACCCTTTATTACAAGTTTCCCTCTTACCTTGACATTATCTAGAGTAACATTTCCTTCTGCCACACTTTCTGAAATCCATAAATTATCTACAGTTCTATTTGAAAGCACAGATCCCGGAGTGTCTATAAGTATGTCATTTGGCCCAACAAATACCTGATGTAGTTCTGCTGGCTGATTCTGCATCATAGCTCTATTTGTTACTGCCGCCATTATTCCTCTTGTAACTGTTGCCTGAGGCTTTAGCGTATTATCAGGATATCCTGCAAACAAGCCTTCTTTTACTGCTGCTGCAAAATAATAGTTGTAGCCAGGAGTTATTTTTGAAACATCACTGAACCCTTTGATTGAATCAAGATCTTTTGTTTCAAGCCCCATAACTTGAGCAAACATTGCACCAATTTGTTCTCTTGTTGCAGGTGCATTTGGCTTAAGCTTCTGTCCTGGAGCAATAGAAAGCAAATAACCATTCTCCGCAGCAAGTGCTATCTCGCCAGAATACCATTCATATGGGCTTACATCTGTATATGGGATTGAGTATACGTCTCCTGTCCCAACGATATTAAATGCTTTATTCATTATTTTTACAGTTTCTGCTATAGTAACATACCTGTCTGGTTTCATGCTTCCATCCGGATATCCTCCTATTATTTTACTGTTTACCATTGCAAGAATATCATTTTCAGCCCAGTGGCCTGCTATATCATTCTTGGATTTTTTCCCCGTAGCTGCATATGCAGGAATTACGGAGGTAAGAACCATAACTAGCACCAAAAATGATGCCAATCTTCTCTTTATTGTTACCCTCATAAAACAACCCTTTCTTCGTCTATAATATTAAAATTTTTATATAGATATATTCTACCATACAGTTATTTAAAAGTCATTAAAAGTCATTAAATTATAATACTTTTGTCTCAAATTTAGTATTTCTGTATTCATTTTAAAATATATATTTTTTTATTAAATAAGTAATATCAATCATGATTAATCAACATATCATGCAGAATTTTCAAAAAATAATGTCAAATATATTGACATATTTGGGGTTTTTAGATATGATTTTAATGAAATGTTTTTCATTTTATTCTAAAGGAGGCGAATTTAAAATGTCTTTTGGAGAGAAACTTAGAAAACTTAGAAAAAATTCTAAGATTACTCAGGGAGAATTAGCCAGTAAACTTAATATAACAACTAGAACACTTATAAATTATGAAAGTGGTAAATGCTATCCAAAGCAAACCGAAATATATGCTTCAATAGCTTCAATGTTTGATGTTAGCGTTGATTATCTAATTTCTGACAGCGAATCTGACTTGCCCCATACATATAAAATTGGTGCTTGCCCTCTAAAACAGGCTCAAACTCTAGTAAGTGAACTTACAACTTTATTTGAACATGGAAATTTATGTGAATCAGATAAAGATGCTATAATGAAAGCTATTTCTTCATCATATTGGGAAACCAAAAACTTAAGCAATATACAGTAAATTTAATTTTAACTTAAAAAAGCTTTTTACAAGAGATTATTTTTTAACCTTCATTGTAAAAAGCTTTATTTTTTTTATTATTAATAATTCATTTGTATTCACGAATGAATTTTAATGCATCCTCGCTTAATAGTGGTTTACTATATAGATACCCCTGCGCAAAATCACAGTTATATTTTACAAGATAGTCTCTTTGAGACTCATTTTCAACTCCCTCTGCTATCACATAATGCCCCATCTTATGAGCCATGGAAATTATATCTCCAGTTATAGAATTTTCTTCAGGGACTGTAAGCAGTGTATCTATGAACGATTTATCTATTTTTAAACAATCTACATCAAGCTCTCTTTCTCTGGATAAAGAAGAATAGCCTGTCCCAAAATCATCTATTGCCACAAATATATTCATCTCTTTTAATCTATTTATCCTCTTATTTACTTCTTCTAAATCATTTGAAAAAAACGATTCTGTAATCTCAAATTTTATATTGGATTTTAAAACTCCTATATTTGAAATAACTTCCTTAATTTCATCAAAGAAATCATCTCTAAGAAGTTGAATTCCAGAAACATTTATTGACATCTTTATATCCTTATCAATATCCTTATTTAATATATATAAAAATTCAAGTGCCTTGATCATTATTATTTTTCCAAGTGGAACTATAAGCTTAGTATCTTCTGCTATAGGAATAAATTCAAGTGGTGATATAAACCCAAACGATTTACTTTTAAATCTTGCTAATGCTTCAAATCCATATATCTGATTTGTTTTTAAATTTATTATAGGCTGATACATCAAGATTAATGAATCCTCTCCTATACCTCTAGATACTAACGCTAACTCATTTTTAATCGCTTCTTTTCTTACGATCTCTTTTTCCATAGAACTATTAAAGTAACAGAAATTATCTTCCTTATTACAAAAAGTGCCATCTACTGCTATTGATGCTTTTTTTAGTAAATCTTCTGCACTTATAAAGTTGGATTCTAATTCAACTACCCCAACAGAAACTCTTATATTATTTCTCTCTAAAATTTTACTTACACTTTGATTTATTATTTTGCAAAGCTCAGAAACCTCTGCCTTATCTTTATAGCCATCTAAATATAATAAAAATCTATCTATAGCTATATGAAAAACTTTTATTATGTCTGAACTTAGTTTTTGAAGTTCTGTTCCTAAAAGTTTTATGATATTTTCTGCATAAAAATATCCATATGTTATATTTAGAAGATTAAACTTTTCTACATTAACTAAAATTACAGCTCTTTTTTTGTCATAAATATTATTTGACTCTGATCTCAAAATCTTTTCAAAACAAACTCTATTTTGAATCCCAGTTAAAACATTGTGTTCCGTCATATATTTTAGTTTAAGTTCTTTTTCTTTATTTTTAGTTATATCCTCAATTAGACAAAGATGATTTCTTCCTTCTAAATTTTCCAAATCAAGAGGTGATATAATCATATGGACCCACACATATGTTCCATCCGGTCTAAGATATCTTTTTTCCATATCATAGCCATCAATCTCTTTATTTTGAAATTTTTCAAATAGCTCTATATCTTTTTCAAGGTCCAAAGGATGAGTTATATCATCCCAATTTATACTCATAAGTTCAGACTCACTTCTTTTAAGTATTTTTTGAAATGTTGGATTAACTGTACTTCTCGCTTCTATTAAATCTGCTACATTTTTTTTCGAGTTTCCTATTGCAATCCCAATTGTCGCCTGTTCAAATATAGATCTAAATAGAGTTTCACTTTCTTTTAACTTTTCATCAGATTCTATAAGCTTCTGTTTCTCTTTTTCTAATTCTTCATTTTTACATATAAAAAAATATATAGCGATTACTAAAAACAATAAGGCTAAACTTATTACTACTGCATATACGGTTTGGATAATAGCATATCTATACCATAATTTCACATCATAATCTATTCCAAAAGTTGCAACCACCTTATCCTTATCATCTCTTATTGGAACAAGCACACTCTTCCAAACACCCCATCTATCTTCAGTAGATTTGGTTATAAACGTATTACCTTCTTCAAAAACCCTAAAATCATCCTCAGTTGCCTCAAAATAAATATCTCCCGGAGGCGAATAGTCTTTAGTGCCATATTCTTCAGAATCAGCAAGAATCAATATTTTATTATCTTTGTTTAATAGCACATATGTGAATGTGACATCAGAATCTATATTTTTTATAAATTTAAGTGCATTTTTAAGTTCTTTATAAAATTTATCTTTTGAAATATTTTCCAAATCATCTAAATTTAAATTTGATATTATTGTATTTGAAATTCCTGCTTCAGCAGTTTCTGCTATTTGTTTAGCTTCATTTTCAGTTTCTAAAATAGCTTCATTCCATGAATAAACAATAAACATTAAAGCCAATAATATAAAGCCTAACATTAGTAACAAAAATCTTTTATTTTTAATTAGAATACGAATACTATATTCACTGTTTTTTTTCATAAATTCCCCTCTTTTTATAATGCCTATAAATATCAAAGTTTTATATAATTATTCCCCAAAATATAATCATTTATTCAAAAAAAATAAAAATAGCTGATATTATGCTATTTTTATTTTGCAAAAAGTATACCTTTTTTGATATTAAATTTTAAATATACTATTTCTCCATGTCTATACAACTTATCTACTTTAAGTTTTATCTTTTTATCTTCATTTAAGCTTTCAACCAGAATTTCGTATTCGTCCCCTTTGTAAAATATCTCTTTTACTCTAAAAGCTGCGTTATTTTCTTCTTGTGATAGACAAATATCTTTTGCTCTAAACATAGCACTATAGATTCCATCAGGCAAATTATATTCAAAAGATAACATTTCACTTTTAAACATTTTCTCTTTTACAAAACCTTCTAGGTATATATTATCTCCAAAAAAATCAGCCACATCTCTATTCTTCGGAAAGCTATAAATTTGTTCTGGTATATCATATTGAAGAATTTTCCCATTTTTCATTAGTGCTATTTTATCCGACAAACTCAAAGCTTCTGCTTTATCATGAGTGACAAGAATAGTAGTTATTCTATATTCTCTTTGCAACACTAAAAGAAGCTCCCTCATATCTTGCCTTAAATTTTCATCTAAACTTGAAAACGGTTCATCTAGAAGTAATATACTCGGACTAGATGCTAATGCCCTTGCAATTGCAACTCTTTGCATTTGACCTCCAGATAACTCCTTTATTTTTCTATTTTCAAAACCTGAAAGATGGACTTTATTTAAAAATTCCTCCGCAATTGATAAATATTCAGTTTTAGGAACCCCTTTCATTTTTAAAGCGAAGTATATATTTTCTAAAACCGTCATATGTGGAAAAAGCCTTAAATCTTGAAAAACTATAACTGTTCCTCTTTTATGCGGTTTAATGTTTTTCGCATCACTTTCTCCTAAAAATATATTTCCTTTAACTGGATTTATTAATCCTGCTACTGTTTTTAGTAAAGTGCTCTTTCCGCATCCTGAAGCTCCTAAAAGAGATATTAGCTCCCCTTCTTCTACAACTAAATTTATATCTTCTAATATAATGTTATTAGAAAGTTTTACTGATATATTTTCTAAAGCTAATTTCAAAAAATTTCCTCCTAAAATCTAAACCTCAAACTTCTTTATGAATTTTTTCAAAATAAATTCCATTATAACAAATGCCATTAGTATTGATAGAATAAATAAAAGTGAATAAGCGGAAGCCATGCTTCTATCGCCCCCTTGTATAAAAGGTACCATAATCACTGAAAGCGTTTCAACATTTCCTCCACCTATCAATAATGTTAAAAAATACTGGCTAAAGGAGATTATATATGCGATGCTCATTGAAGAAAGGATTCCAGGAATCATAAGAGGTAATGTAACATATAAAAAAGCTTTATATGGTTCAACCCCCAATACATGTGCTTGAACTTCAAGTTTATCGCCTATTAAAGATGTTATATCTATCATTATATTTATAGTATATGGCACAGCATATATTAGGTGGACTAGTATTACTCCTAAATAGCAATTTGCCCATCCCAGCTTTATAAAAACTACATGTATTCCCATTGCAAACGCTGTTGCAGGTACTATTATTGGTAGAATAGATAAAAAAGAAATTATTTTTTTCAACTTAAAGTCATAAAACACAAGGGCTCTAGCTGTCATAAGCCCTATTGCAGAAGCTATAATAGATACAAAAAATGATAATATAAAACTATCTAATAATACTTTCTTTATGTTAGTACTACTTGAAAAAATATAGCTGACAGTTCTTAATGAAAAACCACTGGGAAAAATATCTGGCCATGCCCATCTTCCAAAAAGCGACCATAAAGGAAGCGTCATTATAGGTATTATTATAAACGCAAAGGAAATATATAAAAATATTTTTGTAACTAAATTTCTATTACTCATAATGTTTTCCATCTATTCTTTCTATCTTTTTCGATACAAAATAATACAGTCCTGAAATAACAAGAGTCATTACAAGCATAATTCCATTAAGCGCCATAGAATATGCTCTGTGTCTAAGATCAGGATGCATATATTCAATATACGCTTGAACAGGAAGCGCCTTAGGAAGTGTAGCTCCTAATAAAAATGGCAACTCGTAGGCTCCAAAAGAATACGCAAAAATAATTAAAAATGCTTTATTGATAACCGGTAGCGACAGCGGCAGTGTTACATAAAAAAAAGTTTTAGATTTTCCTGCCCCAAGATTTTCAGCCGCTTCTCCCAAAGTATCACTTATATTTGACATAAAGGCTATAACAAAATAAGCTACAAATGGAATTTCTTTCCACAAGTAGCCTAAAATTATCCCTATGCTATTTTCTGAAAATAAAATCATAGGAAAATTTTCCATAGTGTCTATAACTCCAATATTGTAAAAAAATCTAGATATAAATCCACTTTGTGAAAAAAACAATATTATGAAAAAAGCCACTATAGTATGTGGCACAACTATAGGAAGCTTTATAAAATTCATAACTTTAGAGTTTAGTGTTTTACTATGTATAATTATCATACATAGTAAAACACCTATCACAACTGCTATAACCGAAGAAATAAGTGCAATAAAGAAACTTAATTTAATCGATGTAAATAATGATTTATTAGAAAAAACATCTATATAGTATTTTAGAGTTATATCATTCATTCCAAATGCCGGAATATATCCTAAACTTTGGATGAGAGCATTACCCACACCCAAAGCGAATATAATAACTAAAAATATAAAAGGCATTAGCAGAATATATGGATAAATCTTTTTCATTACTTACCTACCACTTCTTCCTGCCATATTTCTTCTATTATAGGTATAAGTTTGGCTGGCATTTCAGGAAGGCGCTTAGCTAAAAGTTCATCTTGAGCTACAGTTCCTTTACCTATATCTACTTTATCAAACATAGCTTTTTCTTCTTCCGAAAGCTTTGCATAATCTACAACTGAAACCGTTTTTAAACTATCAAACTGACTTGCTTGAAGTTCTGCTGATATAATTTCATTTATTGCCACCATAGCTCCAGCTTTATTTGGTGCATTATTTGCAATAGCTATATAGTTTGTGTTTCCTATCATGCCATTTTCAAATAAGAATGTTTTAGCAGTCTCTGGATATTTGCCTTGTTCAATATTAACTGCTACTGAATATGGACTATAACTCATATTTAGATAAACTTCTCCGTCTGAAAACATATTTTCTAAAAGCGTTGATGATGCAGGGAAAGTTTTTCCTTGATTCCATAAGTAAGGATTTAACTCTCTTAAGTAATCCATTGCAGGTTTAATTGCTGCTCTTACAACTTCCTTGTCTGCTTCCATATCCATAAACTGTTCATATCCAACTATATCATATATTACATTTCTAACAAATGCACTTCCCGTAAAATCTGGAAGCGCTGGATAAGTTACTTTCCCCTGGTATTTTTTAGCATATTCCATAAGTTCTTCTGTATTTTTAGGAGTTTCTTCAGACTTTGCACTATCATTTATAAGTAATAACTGAGCTTTTCCATATGGAGCTTCAAATCCCTCTATAGGATATCCAAAATCATACTGGTTCTCTTTGTCTTCTGCATTTATATATTTTTCATAATTAGGAAGTTTGTCTGCAAACGATCCAAAAAGAAGACCATTTTCCTTAGCTGAATAAAAGTTTTCTCCATTTATCCATATCATATCAATAGTGCCATCCTCACTTCCTGCTTGCTTTTCACCAGAAAGTTTTGCAAGAATTTGATCAATATCCATAGGTACTCTTTGTAGAGTGATATTATATTTTTCCTTAAGTTTAGAAGCCACTACAGTATCAAGCCACTCGTTTCGCTTATCATCTCCACCCCAACCATAAAATGTCACGGTAGTATTTTCTGCCTGCTTCGAAATACTCTCAAAATCAGCTCCAGCATCAAAACCCTCTGTCGAAGATATCTCTTTTCCTGCACATCCCGTAAGTAAAGTTGCACATAATGCAAAAATCATTAGTTTTGCAACAAATTTTTTCATTTTTTTAAATCCTCCTATAAATTTATATTAAAGTATGTTTCATAAACTGCATCTTCAAAAATCTTTGTATCTACTATCTGTGGCAGGTTAATCTTTATATTGTCTCCGTTTCCAAAAAGCCTTCCTTCTTTCAATGACTCTACATCAGGATTTATAGTTACATAGTTATCTTTAAATAATTCTTTATCTAGAAGATAAGCTGCGGAAACTACATCCCAGTTATAAAATCCTTCTAAATTATAAAGCTTCATATAATCATACCAATAGTTAGTTTTCATGTAGATGTATTCTGCAATCTTAAGATTTGAACTTTTAAGTCTTCTCTCATGTTCCTTATGTGAAAAAAAAGCTTTTAAGCAATTATTGCCTGTTGCTATTGAGATATTTTTTGCCTCTTTAAGTACAAAATATGAAGCCTCTGGATCGCAAGAAAAATTTAACTCTCTCATAAGTTTTCCATTTATGATAAGATCTTCCGTTATACCTCCCATAAGACAAATTTCTTTCACTTTCTTAAAAAAATTATTATCTTTTAAATATGCTCCATAAATATTCGTAAGCGAACCCGTAGCTAAAATAACAAGTTCCCCTTCAAACTCATCCGCTTTCCTTAATAAAAAATCTACGGCTTCACTCTCATAAAACCCAGCTTTTTCACAGCCTTTAAAAATTGGAATATCCTTTTTTAAATCCGCAAGCATAGCTATAGTATTATTGTAAACAGTCTCTATATCGCTATTTCCATATGTAGCTGTGATTCCTTCTATATCTGTATCCTTTCCTAATAAATATAAAAGTGCTAAGCCATCATCTATATCACAATTTTTAACCCCAAATGTATTGTCGCAGTCAAATATAAGTTTCATATCTTCTCCTATTTTGAATTTATCGCTTATAAACAATAAACCTCTTGATTCCAAGAGGTTTGTTTAAGTTATTTATGCTGATTAATTATATCATAATCAAATATTTTTTACAATAATCCCATTTTTTTATAATTTTCAATTGACTTTAATTTACCACTATGGTAATATATCAATAGCGTTAGCCTTGACTAACTAATTCGAAATATATAATGGGTTTTAACCCATTATTTTTTAATATACTGGTTAGTATGTACTAACCAAACCTTTTAACGTTACTCTTTTAACAAATTGGAGGTATAAAAGTTTATGAAACTTGTAATAATCGGTGGCAATGAACGTATGGTTTGTCAATATGCAGATGTATGTAAATGTCATGGTTGCAAAGCTAAAATTCTAGTTAAGGAAAATGGTCCTTTAAAGAAAAAAATTGGGGTTCCTGATATGTTAATACTTCTTACAAATACGGTTTCTCACAAAATGGTTAATAGTGCTGTAAGTGAAGCAAAGAAAAATAATGTACCTGTAGTAAGGATAAATTCAAGCAGCTCCACTGCTCTTGATAATTTTCTAGCAAATCATATGCAGGCTGATATTTCTTAAAACAAATTAAGCTACATAGCAAACTAAAATATCCTATAGGTATTTCATATGAAACCTATAGGATATTTTTATATCATAACTTATTAAGAATTCTTAATCGAGTTTAATTATTAGAGTAAAATTTATCCAAGATTCTCTTTTCCGCTTCGATTGCTTGTTTTTCAAGAATTTCTACTTTTTCAGAATACTCTTTTACAAAAGCCTCATCTTTTATTGAACTCAGGTTTATTCTCGTATTCAAAAGTGCTGATAATACAGCCGTTCTTGACATCATCGCAGACACGAGACCATCTGTAACTGCATTTTTATTTCCACTTGTGACTGCCATATCTGCAAGCGGCATTATCTCATAAGCAAGAGAAGCTACTTCAAAAGGCACTATAGCCGCTTCTTTCAGACCTTCTTGCATAACACTTATTCTAAATGCTTTTTCCTCATCAGTATCTTTAGGAAGTTTTAAGGCTTCCATATACTTATTAAATGATTCAGAATCTCGTTTTATATCATCTAAAAGCTGCTCTCTTATCTTTCCTGCTTTTTCAATAAGAACTTTCATTTCAGCATCAGCTTCTTCATAACCTTTTTTATTTATAGTTAGCTCTGCAACCATCTGAGAAAGTGCTGCGGCAAGAGAACCTGCCAGCGCTGCTACACTTCCTCCACCTGGTACTGGACTGCTAGATGCTGTTTTTTGAGTAAATTCTATGAGCGTCATTTCCTTCATTATACAATCTCCTTTATTTTTTAACTATAACCCCATTTTTTATAACGGTCTCCACTATATTTATCCCCACATTATAAGGCAAGAAATTTATAGAAGGATATTCCAGTATCAAAATATCTGCCTTCTTTCCAACATCAAGACTTCCTACTTCATTTTCTTTTCCAAGAGCACATGCTGCATTAAGCGTAAGGGCAGTTATTATCTCCTCTATTTTCATACCCATATGAATTGCTGAAAGTGCAATTACAAGTGGAATTGAGTTTGTAAAACAGCTCCCTGGATTAAAGTCAGTTGCAAGCGCTACTGCACAGCCTGAATCTATCATATGTCTAGCTCTTGCATAATCTTCTTTTAGCGAAAATGCTGTTGCGGGAAGAAGTGTCGCTACTGTATTTCCTGAAGACAGCATAGCAATTCCCTTATCTGAAGCTTGTAGTAGATGATCTGCTGATTTTGCTCCAAGCTCACATGCAAGCTCGGTTCCTCCAAGCTGAACAATTTCATCTGCATGAATTTTTAGACCTACGCCCATATTTTTTGCTGCAGTTAGGAATCGTCTTGACTGCTCAATAGAAAATACGTTTTTTTCGCAAAATATGTCTGCAAATTCGATAAGATTTTCTTTTTTCGCAGTTTCCATCACTTTTATCATATACTCGATAAATTCATCTTCTTTTCCCTTCCACTGTGGAAGTACGCTATGTGGTCCAAGAAAAGTGCTCACGATGTCAACTACATGATTTTTATCCAAAAGTTCTACTGCTCTAAGCTGTTTTAATTCAGTTTCTTCATCAAGTCCATAGCCACTTTTAGCCTCTACTGTAGTTACTCCAAATTCGAGCATCTTATCTAGACGTTTTTTTCCAAGAACTACAAATTCTTCAAGCTCAGTCTTTCTAGTCGCATTTACAGTGTTTGCTATACCGCCCCCACGTTCCATTATAGACATATAGGTATCTCCATTTAATCTCCATGAAAATTCCTCTGCTCTGTACCCTCCAAAAATAAGATGGGTATGTGAATCTATAAATCCTGGAAGTACTGCTTTTCCTGAAGCATCTATAATTTCATACTGCGTTTCCTCATATTTATTAAATATCTCTTCAGTGGTTCCAATAGCTTTTATTATACCATCTTCTACGACAATCGCACCATCTTTTATTAGCCCGATATCCATCATCTCGCTACCTTTTTTTGCCTTAAAGCCACTAGAAGTAACTAATTCGCTTGCATTTTTTATTATAAATCTATTCATAATTCACCATCCTAAAGTCTAGTTTCTAAAACCTGATCCATACTAAAATTCTCTATTCTTAAATAATATTCTGCACAATCTACAAGGGCCTGCATAGGTACAAGACCTACAACCTCACTACCTATAACATTTACACCATATCGCTGTGCTTCCATCTTTACAGTTTCAAACACTCTGTATATTGCAGATTTTGTATAATCTGTAAGGTTCATTGAAACCTGAGCCACGTTTCTGTCTTCAAGCATAACGCCCATCGCCTTAACATATCTGAAGCCTCCGCCAATATGTCTCACCTGCTTAGCGATTTTATCCGCTACTGCTAAATCTGAAGTTCCAAGATTTATATTGTATGCTACAAGCGGCATTCTTGCTCCAATAACAGTTGCACCTCCAGTTGGATGAATAGTAGAAGGCCCAAAATCAGGTTTCCACATATCATCTTTCATTTTTTCTGCCATGCCTTCGAATTGGCCTTTTCTAATAGCTGCTAAATTTTCTCTATGAGGTGCTGATGCTGATTTTTCATAAAGGAAAAATGGCTGTCCAAATTTTTCGCTCGCTTCTTTAGCTACGTCTTTAGCTAAAATATCTGCTTCTTCTATAGTCACATTTCTTATAGGAATAAATGGCACTACATCTACGGCTCCCATTCTAGGATGTTGCCCCTCATGTTTAGTCATATCTATAAGTTCAATTGCTTTTCCTATAAATTCAACTACTGCCTTTTTTAAAGCTTCTGGTTCGCCTACTACAGTCACCACACATCTATTATGATCTTTATCTGGACTATAATCTAAAAGCTTTACGCCTTCTTTTGCTCTAAAACAATTTACGATTTTTTCAATTTTTTCTAAATCTCTTCCCTCACTAAAATTTGGTACACATTCTACAATTCTATTCATGTCAGTTTCTCCCCTATTTCATATATTTTTTATAAGTTTTTTCAATAAGTTCATCATTTGCAATAAAAGGCAGGGTTATATGATCTGTGCTTTTAGAAACCTCATTGTAATCTGCCACAGTCGATACTGAATTCTCACATCTAGCCCAGCTTCTTCTTGCTACTCCAATCATAGTATCCCAAGGTATTACATTTCTTAAAATTTCATCAACTCTTTCGCTTCCGTCAAGTACCATTCCAAATCCGCCATTTATTGATTTTGAAATTCCTACACCTCCGCCATTATGAAGTGCTACAAGACTCATTCCTCTTCCTGCATTTCCAGCAAAACAATGTACTGCCATATCTGCGGTAACATTACTTCCATCATAGATATTAGAAGTTTCTCTAAAAGGAGAGTCTGTACCGCCTGTATCATGATGGTCTCTTCCTAGCATAACTGGGCCAATTTCCCCATTTCTAACCATATCGTTAAATTTAAGCGCTATATCTCGTCTTCCAAATGCATCTTGATATAAAATTCTGCATTTAGTTCCTACTACAAGATTGTTTTTCTTAGCATCTCTAATCCATATATAGTTATCTCTATCTTGTCCTCTTCTATCTGGATTTATTATTTCCATAGCCGCTCTATCCGTTTTATCTAAATCTTCTTCACTTCCACTTAAGCAGCACCATCTAAATGGACCATATCCATAGTCAAAAAGCTCTGGCCCCATTATATCTTCAACATATGAAGGGAAAATAAAACCTTCTGAGGTATCATGTCCATTCTTAGCTATATCTTTGCAGCCTGCATCAAATACAGCCTTCATAAATGCATTTCCGTAGTCAAAGAAATAAGTTCCTCTTGAAACAAGTTCTGCAATTAAATGATAGTGTTTTATTAAGCTTTCATTTACAAACTTAACAAATGTAGCTTTATCAGATTCTAACAGCTTTGTTCTTTTTTCAAAATCAATCCCTTGGGGACAATATCCGCCATCATACGGAACATGGCATGAAGTCTGATCAGATAGTAATTCTATATGAACATTATTATCTACTGCGTATTCAAGCAAGTCTACAATATTTCCATGATATGCTATTGATACAGCCTTCTTCTCCTCCATGTATTTATGAGCTGCTTCAAACGCTTCCTTTGCTGAGTCTGTAATTTTTGAAACCCAGCCTTGATTGTATCTAGTTTCTATTCTCGAATAATCGACCTCTGCTATTATACCTACGCCTCCTGCTATTTCAATCGCTTTAGGTTGAGCACCACTCATTCCACCAAGGCCTGACGTAACAAATAAATGGCCTGCAAGGTCTTTTTCAGGAGCTATCCCAAGCATTTTTCTACCTGCATTAAGTATAGTATTAAATGTTCCATGAACTATACCTTGAGGCCCTATGTACATCCAGCCTCCCGCTGTCATTTGGCCGTAACTCGAAACTCCCATAGCTGTAGCTTTTGCCCAGTCCTCAGGATTGTCAAACATACCTATCATAAGTCCATTTGTAATTACTACTCTTGGACTTGTTTTGCTAGATTTAAACAGTCCCATAGGATGCCCTGACATCATAACAAGTGTTTGCTCATCAGTAAGTACTTCTAAATATTTTTTTAAAAGCTGATACTGCATCCAGTTCTGAACTACCTGTCCTGTCTCCCCATAAGTAACAAGTTCATAAGGATACAGCGCAATCTCATGATCAAGGTTATTGTCTACCATGACTTGAAAAGCCTTGCCTTCTACACAATTTCCATTATACTGATCTATTGGTTTCCCATATATTCTGTCCTTTGGCATAAATCTATAACCATATATTCTTCCACGAGTCATAAGTTCTTCCATAAACTCTGGAATAACTTCTTCATGAAGATTTTCAGGTATATATCTAAGTGCATTTTTTAGCGCAAGTTTAATTTCTCTTTCATTTAGAGTTAATTCCCTCTTAGGCGCTCTTCTTATCCCCTCTTTAAAAACAGGATATTCAGGAAGAACATCATCCAATTTTATAGTCATTGCATTTGAAATTTCAGCATTTTTCAACATAATCTTACCTCCGATTTCTTATTTGCTTCTTATTTAAGAATATTCTATCAAATCAGCCGTCGATAAAACGTCTATTTTTTCTGAATTTTGCTTGAAAAATGAAAATTAATACTATAGTATATAATTAACGTTTATGTAAGGAAGGTGTAATATGTATAAAATAGTGGTTACCATGCTGGATTTTCCCAGCGTTAAATTAAATGATAAAGAAATTATTTTCCCATATAAAAAGCTCGAAGCCCTTTTTTACTATCTATGCGTCAAAAAAAAGATAAGCAGAGATGAAGCTACCTATCTGTTCTGGTCAGACCATAACGAAAGCAATGCAAAAAAAAATCTTAGAGATGCGCTTTATAACTTAAAAAAACTTTTTGGATTCGATATAATTCTCAATGTAAAAAATAAATACATAACATTAAATAATGATTATGACATATCCATAGATATGGATGATTTTTTAAAAAACAAAGATATTTCAATATATAAAACAGACTTTTTAGAAAACTTCCATGTGAAAAATTGCTATGAATTTGATGCTTGGTGTGAAGAAACTAGAGATTTTGTAAAAATCGAATACAACAATCTATTGTACTTAAAAATCCAAGAAACCCTTGAAAGTAAAAATGCTGAACAGCTTGAATATTACAGCAAAATACTTATAAAATCCCATCCCTATGATGAAACTTTATACCGAAATCTTATGAGTGCTTTTTCAAGTCTAAACCGCTGCAATAACGCTATCACACTTTATAGCCAGCTTTGTGAAACCCTAAATAGAGATTTAAAGGTTTCGCCTGAAAAAGAAACCCAAGATCTTTTCGAAAAGATTTTACTAAAAATAGAATCTGATAATGCAAAATCTCGTTCACTTTATTATAGTTCATTTGAAAACAATAGAAAGCTTGAGCTTGAAAATCGAAAATTCCCGACCAAATCTCAAGCCTTAATAAAAAACAAGATTTTAAAATTAAATTCAAAAGAAAAAACAATTGCAGAAATAATAGCTATATTCCCTCAAAAATGTAGCTTTGAAGAAATAAAAATATTTTCAAAAATATCCGAGCCTGAAATATTTTCTTATTTAGAAAATCTAATATCCAAGCTTATTATAAAAGAATTTCCAGTCGGTTATAAAGTATATTATTCCTTTACCAGCGATAAAATAAAACAAATAGTTTATGAAGCTCAATCCCTATCAAAAAGGCGTTATCTTCATAACTTAATCGGCGAATACTATGAAAGCCAGTATATACTAAGCCCTAATCTTCAAATATGTTCCAAGCTTATATATCACTACGAAAAATCATATGCGCTTTCTAAAACCTATAATTATAAATTAGATTATTTAAATGAAATATGCAAGGCTCAGCACGAAATATATCCACTTATCTACTTTGAAGCTTCTTCATACAGCGATGAACAGCTATCTGTCGATGAAGCCTATATTTTTAAGCTTTTTGATGAGATAAAAACCGTTTCACTGGAATTTGAAAGTGAATTTGAAGTAAAAAAAATATATATGAAATATTATTATATAATTGGAAGATATTATATATCCCAGGGTATGTATGAACAAGGCTTTCAGTATGTAAATAACTGCATCTCTTTTGCAAAAGAAATTGAAGCTTATGACTATTTATTTTCTTCATATATTCAGCTAATATTTCAATGCATCCAAACTGATGATATTATAAATATGAAAACCTATTTAAATAAGGCGTTTAATTATTTGAAGTTTTCCTATAATAAAGAAAATCTAGCTATAATGATGAGATTAAAAGGGCTTTATCTATATAAAATATCCGCTTTAAAAGATGCTGAAAAACTTCTAACAAAATCAATAACCCTTTTAAAAACTGATTCTATCACAAAACCCTATTACAACATAGCAATCGCTGCCTCCCTTAACTATCTTGGTAAAATAGCTATCTCAAATAATAATTATGAACTTGCACTTAAATATTTTGAAGAAGGTATAACACTATGTAAAAATGACTATTCCCTAAATGCACTTGGTATGTTTTACGCAAATAGTGCTAAACTTTTTTATGATACAAAAAACTATGAAAAAGCAAAGGACTATATTTCCTCATCTATTGATTGTTTTGAAAAAAATAACTTTTTATGGGGTAGAGGCTTTGCTGAGGCATATGCTGCAATTATAGAACTTTCACTTAGTAATGAGAGCTCAGCCTTTGCTCATTATCATATTTCAAAAAAAATAAATCAAAGCTTATCACATCCAGAAGCCCTTGAGTTATTAAAAAAGCTAGATACTATTTTTTAAATAAAAAACTACTCATGTTAATAAACCCAATTTGGTTTCCCAAAAAATTTAAACATGAGTAGTTTTTTCTAAACATCCAGTCTTTGCCTAGCTACTAATTCCGAAAAAAATCCATTTTTTAAAATCAAATCTTCATATTTCCCTTGCTCTACAATCTTTCCACCATCTAAAACTATTATCATATCACACTGCTTTATTGTAGATAATCTATGCGCAATTACAATACGAGTACATTTCAAATTATTTAATGAATCTGATATCATTTTTTGAGTAATATTATCTAGTGCACTTGTTGCTTCATCAAACATCAATATTGACGGTTTGGGTGCAATTGCTCTAGCAATCATTAGTCTTTGTTTTTGCCCACCTGAAAAACCGCCACTTCCTTCAGAAACAAAAGTGTGCATTCCCATAGGCATTTCTCTAATTTCATCTGCAATCCCTGCTAACTCAGCTGCCTCCCACGCTTCTTGCAAAGAAAGCTGTGGTGCTGAAAGTGTAATATTTGAAAAAATATCATCTTGGAAAAGCGATCCATTTTGCATAACTACTCCAATATTTTTTCTAAGGGACTTAAGGTCTATTTTTGAAATATCATTTCCATCATAATAAATCGCTCCTTTTTTAGGAATTTCAAACCCTAACATAAGCCTCATAAGTGTAGATTTTCCGCAACCAGTTGCACCCACAATAGCTACATACTGTCCCGATTTTATCTTTAAGGATAAATTATCTATAACAAGAGGCATATTCTCGCTATATCTAAAGCTTACGTTATTTAGTTCAATATTACCTGATAATTTATTTACAATTTTTTTATTAGCTGAAACCTCTGGAACTGCTTTTAATATTGGCTCTACCATTTGAATGATCGGTTTAACATTCGCAAAAACAATTGCAGAATTAGAAAAAGACATGAATGCTGTGCTGAGCATTCCATAAGATACATTAAATGCCATATAATCTGCTACATTTACATTTTTTGAAACTGCAGCATAATAAATAAATACCGTTCCAAATAAATATATCGCGATTAAAATCACTTGATTTATTTTAATCAATATTGGTGGATTATATCTATATTCTGAAGTGTTTTTATGTAAATCTGCCCATTTTACAAAAACTCTTTTCTCTGCTCCTGCTAATCTAATCTTTTGAATTCCTGTAATCGTTTCATACAAAAAGCCACTTTCTTTTGCACTTGCTTCCATTTTCTTTTTCGAAATATCAGCTTGCATAAACGCACTTACTACTGAAAATGCTGTTGTCAAAAAAACAATTGTAAGTGCAGGCATTGCTAAAGCTGGTGAATAGTTAAAAATTTGAAATATATAAATCAAAGAAAACATAGCTGTTAAACCTACCGAAAATATTGTATCTGTTAATATACTACATAGTTCATTAATATGCTCTATTCTACTCGCAAGTTCTCCTGAACTAAATTTTTTAAAAAATTCTACTGGTAGTGACAGCATACGCATCATTGACGCTGACTGTACAAATATATTCATTTTAGTAGTTATTTTAGTCATTATTAGCGTTTTTGTAATTGTAAACATAGTTTGTGATAAAATAACCCCTGTCATTAATACTACAACTGGTAAAAGTAGTCCCATAGTTTTACTTGGAACTATATTTTCAAATATCACTTTATTTACATATGGTAAAAACAGTCCTAAAATTGCTACTAATAACGTAGTAACTCCTAGCATTAATAAATCAGCTGCCTGCAAAGTATGCATGATATATCTCAATAAATCTGAAATGTTTAGCGATTTAAGTGGTAAGGGTTTATAGAAACAAATTGCATCTTCTGCTATATTCATTGCAGTTTGTTTATTTACTTTTATACTTTTTCCACTTTTGTAATCATAAAAACAATAACTGTTTAAACCCTTAGGAATAAGTGCAATAGCTACTCCCTCTTTAGTTTTTCCTAAAAGCGCTCCTATTCCATCTCTATACCAATTACCCTTAAGCTTAACTCTTCTTTTCATAATGCCTGACGTTCTAAGTAGATATTCCAACTGCTCATTTATTCCAATAATATTATTTGGAACTTCCTTTGATTTAATACTGTAATGATTTAAAATTTCATCAATGGCATTTTTAGATATCTTTTCATCATCATTTTGAAACTCTGAGAGTATGTGTTTTCCCATTATAACACTCGACATGTTAGCAAAGGACTCAGCAAAAGCCTCGTCATCATTTTTCATGCGTGTTTTTATCTGTTCATCAAACCAGCCCATATAAGTTCACCTCATTCATTGCTAACCAGCTTTTTGTACATACCGTCTTTATTATAAAGTTCTTCATGTGTACCACTTTCTATTATGCTCCCCTTGTCCATTACAATTATTTGATCACAATCCCTTATTGTAGAAAGTCTATGGGCCACAACTATGCAGGTAATCCCTCTAGCTTTTATTGACTTTACTACTTCATTTTCTGTTTTTGCATCAAGCGCACTGGTAGCTTCATCCATTATAATAATTGTTGGGTCTTGTGCTAATACTCTTGCGATTTCAATTCTTTGTCTTTGCCCTCCTGAAAAATCTTTTCCACCTTCAAGCATTTTGTACTGATAGCCATCTTCTCTAAGCATTATATCTTCATGAATTTTAGCATCTCTAGCCGCTAATATCATCTCAAAATCTTCTATTGAAGTGTCCCACATTTTAATATTATTTGCTATAGTATCTTCAAACAAAGTAATTTCCTGATCTACAACTGCAAGTGAACTTGTCAGTACGCCTCTATTAACTAGTTCAATTGAGTGTCCATCAAAAAGTACTTCTCCGCGCCAAGGTTTATATAATCCTGATATTAGTTTTGAAACCGTTGACTTACCACATCCAGAGAGTCCTACAATTGCAATACATTCTCCTTGCTTTATACTAAAGTTAAAATTTTGAACTAGAGGTTCGTCCAAAGGAGAATATCCGAAGGTAATATTATTAAGTTCAATATTGCCAAGTAATTTTTCATAGGAAATATCATCTGAAATCTCATTTTTAGCTGCCATATCATCTATTGGATAATTCATAATATCTTCAATAAGTTCCATATTTGTTCGTAGCTCCTGCATACTTTGACCTGTAGAAATAAATTCATGTGCAGGTTCCATAAACGCATACATAAAGCCTTGGAATGCTAAAATCATACCTACTGTAAATTTGCCATCTATAACAAGCATTACGCCGATTATCAAAACTGCAATATTTGATAATGCATATATTAAATTCGGTAGTGCCCCAAGATATTGATTTAATTTAGCAAACTTTACAATTTGAGTATTCACTGACGCTTGATACCCTGACCATTTTTCAAAAAAACCAGTTTCTGCCCCGCTTGCTTTTATCGTTTCAATCATCTCTATTCCAGATACTGTTGCACTAACTAATTTCCCCTCATCCCTAAGCTGTACCCTCGTTATATTAACTCTTTTTTTAGAAATTACATTAGCTAAGAAAATATTAATAAAAATAGAAGAAACGCCTATAATAGTAAGTAAAATGCTGTAGCGAAGCATTACTAGTAAATAAAATATCAGCATCGCTAAATTCATTACAAGTGGAGCAAGCTTTGTTACCAATGATTCTGCAATTGTCTCATTTAAAGTCTGACGCATAGCGATATCGCCTGCCATGCGCTGAGAAAAAAATCGCATTGGCATTCTAAGAAGATGCCACATAAATTCAGAATTTGCTACAATCGCAAATTTCCCCTGAATTTTCAGCATATATACAGCCTTTATAAGTTGCATCGTTATTTGTATTGTAGAAATTAAAATTAAACCTGTTATAAAAAATTTAAACCATTCCAAATTTTGACCTGTAAGCAATCTATCTATTAGAATCCGCGAAAATCCGGGCATTATAATGCCAACTATTGCTGAAATAATGGTCGTTAAAATTACAAATATAAAAGCTATACCTGTCCCCTTAAGTCTTTTTTTTGCGAAATTAAATATACTCTCAGGCTTTCCACCTACTTCAAAGTTTTCGGTAGTTTCAAATGCCAAACATATCCCTGTAAAAGCTTTGTCAAATTCCTCCATAGAAAGCTTAACAACTCCTCTTGCAGGATCATTTATAATCGCTTTATTTCCTTTAAAACCGTTCAATACTACAAAATGATTAAACTCCCAATGAATAATATACGGGAATTTTCCAACTTTTTTTAATTGTTCTATTTCATAACGATATCCCTTCGCCACAAGCCCATAGCTTCTAGCCGCCTTTAAAATATTCTTCGCCTTCGAACCATCTCTAGATACTCCACAGTCCTCACGAAGCTGTTCTAAAGGAATCCATTTACCATAATAAGCCAGTATCATCGCTAGAGATGCCGCTCCACATTCAAGTGCTTCTAACTGCATAACCATAGGCACTTTTTTAGCTATTTTCATAAATAACACCTCAGTTTAATATAAATGACATAGGTTTTACAGCTTCAAGCACAATTGAAGCTTGATGAATCCCATCTTCTACTTGCGCTACGTCTATAAGTACTTTATAATTCCATTCCTTAAGAAAAAGCTTATATGCTTGATATTCATCTAGTTCTCCCTCAAGCATTTTCTTTGATTTTGGAACACTCTCTATAAAATTAATTTTTCCATCAAAATCTCCTATTTTTACAAGCATGCCTTCTTTAATATTATCAATATCTTTTTCCTCTATATAACAAGTAAGTATTCCATCTTTAGCGATTCCATTAACTGAAATGACAGTATTTAACCTTCCATAAAACCCCCAGATACAAACTGATGATAATAAAATAATCATCGCACCTAAAATAACCCATACGCTTGGATTAGATACCTTTATGTAGTCATTGAGTTGTTCTGGAGATGAAATTTTATCTATACTCGCTTTTCTAAAAAAAGAGTCTTTCATCCTTTATCCTCCATTAACTAACTTAAAAAGAAAAAGTCACCGCTTAACGGCAACTTTATCTCTCAAGCTCACTTTAATTTTATTTTTTATTTAAAAAATGTACTTATATTTTTTCAAATATTGGTTTCATTTTTTCAAATCTTGTGTAATATTCAAATCCACAGTCTTTGAGTAAATGTTTAGCGGTATCAAAATCTTTAGCTAAATCAGATCTTCTATGAGCATCTGAGCCAACAGTTATAATTTCTCCACCTAAACTTTTATAAAGCTTTAAAATCTCAATTTTAGGATGAACATGCCCTAAGTTATATCTTATTCCAGCTGTATTTATTTCTATACCCTTACCTTTTGATATAAGTGTTTTTAGAATTTCTGATATAGCCTCTTGATGAATATCCATATCTAGATACTTTTTCTTGTATCCTCCATATCTTACAATGTAATCAATATGGCCTAATACACAGAAGTTGAAATCTTTCTTAACACAATCTATCCCCCATTTAAAATAAGCATCGTAATACTCATCACGACTTTTTCCATCGCTAAAATCTGACATTGCAAAATCTTCAAATTCTGCTGCATGAAGCGAGCCTATGACAAAATCAAACGGGTATTTATCAAGATAATTATTTATCTCATCTTTTATAGAAGGCTCAAGATTAATTTCTGCTCCAAGTTTTAAGTCTATGGATTTTCCATATTTTTTCCTTAGAGTTTCAAGTTCTTCTACATATTTATCATAATTTATTATTCTATTGATTCCTATATCTGGATCTAGCGTTTCTAGATGATCTGTAAATACAATTTCGTTTAAGTCAAGTTCTATAGCACGCTTTACTATATCTTCCATCATTTCTGTCGAATCAAATGAGTAAGCCGTATGGAGATGATAGTCAGTTTTAATCATTTACTTATTCTCCTCTTGTTCCTCTTCAACCTCTTCACAGTCACAACTGCAACCACATTCTTCTTCACAGTCTAAATCTTCTTCACAGTCAAAGTCCTCTTCGCAATCACAGTCGCAGTTTCCATCACAATTGCAATCACTTTCATTACATCCACAACCACAGTTGCATGAGTCATCCTTATGTGTCATCTTATTCTTTAGCTCTTCGCCTTTTTTCTTTAAAACGTCAATTTTTTCTGCTGTAATTTTATTTATGTCTATTATATTGCCTTCATGGTCTTGAATCTTAACTTGAATTTTCATAACAGCTGCTGCGCCAGCACCAAGTACTGCTGCAACCGGTGCAAGTATAATTCCTATTGCCCCTACAGTAACTGGAAGATTAAGGATTACTTCGCCATCATTTTCAACTATAATCTTACTTACATTTCCTTTTCTTACATACTCTTTTAAGGTATCAATCAAATCAGCTATCTTTAATCCCTTTCCTGCTGACTCCCCGTAGCTTTTTTCTATATTTATTATAGCTTCTATAACGTCTCCATCACAAGCATTTAGGGCATCTCTTGCTGCTTCAAAACTTACACCTGTTCTCTCTACAACTTGATCAATCTTTTCTAGTGTTACCATTTGAAATCCTCCTTGTTTGCTTTTTATTTAATTCTACACCATATTTATATTATTTGCATTATAAATATTTAATTATGATAATAAAATGACAAAAATATTTTAAAGTATAAGAAATTCTCTTGTCTTTAAGTTTATCTCTGAGAAATGATATCTTATATATTCGTCTAAAAGTTTACTTAGCTCTGTTAAAATTTGATTAGAAATTTTCGCTTCAAGTATCTTATCCAAAGAATTTCTTTGAATGTACTCCATGAGTCTAAAAGTTGTATTATCATAGAGCGATTTGTTTCTAAATTCGTCTTTACAGCTACTGCATATTCTTCCACCTTCTTGAGATGAAAAATAGTTTCCTAAACCTTCTTTTTTGCCACAGCTTATACACGCTGTAACATTTGGTTTAATTCCATTGTATTCTAAAACCTTCATTTCAAATATAATCTTTTGTAACAAATAATTTTCGTTTTTTTGCAATGCTTCTAAAGAATTTATAATGAGTTCAAACATTCTTATGTTAGAATGTCCCTCTATACTTAGTTTTTCAATCAGTTCAATCATATAATACGCTAAATATGTCTTTTGAACATCACTTGAAAGCTTGTAGTAATTATTTATCAAATCTGCATTAGAAAGCCTGTATCTTCCATCCTTAGTGGTTAAGCTTACATTGGAATAAGCAAACAGCTGAGAACTTCCCATTAGCGGGCTTTTTAAGCGCCTAGAATTCTTAGAGTATGCTGCTACCTTACCCATTTTCCTTGTAAATAAGGTAAGAATACAGTCTGAATCTGAATATTTTGTATTCCTTATAACTACTGCCTCTGTTTGTATTATCATGCTACACCATATTTAACTAGCTACATATTTCTTAACTAGATTTCCTTTTCGTTAAATCCAAAGTTTCTAATATAATTCTCGTTATCTCTCCAATTTTCTTTTACTTTAACCCAAATTTCAAGATTAACTTTTATGTTAAGCTTTGCTTCAAGTTCTTTTCTTGCTGAGGAACCAATTCCTTTTATCTTTCTTCCGCCTTTTCCAATTATTATGCTCTTGTGATTTTCTCTCTCACAGAATATAATTGCGGCTATATCCATAATATCTTTATCTGGTCTTTTTTTCATAGATTCTATCTGAACCATAGTTCCATGAGGAATTTCCTCTTCTGTATAATGAAGAATTTTTTCTCTTATAATTTCTGAAACAAGTACTCTTTCTGGCTGATCTGTAATCATATCCTCTGGAAAAAACTTAGGCCCGTAAGTAAGGTATTTCTTTATAACCTCTACTACTCTGTTTTTATTGGTTCCCTTAAGTGCAGACACTGGTATTATTTCATCAAAAACCTTTTTATCATCATACATAGAGACTATTTTCATAAGCTTTTCATTAGAAAGCTTATCTACTTTATTTATTATAAGAATCTTACTTTCTCTTCTAGTTTTAAGCTTTTCAATTATCTTAGAGTCCGCTTTCCCTATAAAGTCTGAATCATCTACTACAAAAAGGATTATATCCATTCCCTTCATAGATTCCTCAGAAGATCTAAGCATATATCTTCCCAGCTTATTTCTAGGGTCTTGCATACCTGGAGTATCCACAAATATAATCTGAGCTTCCTCATCATTATATATTGCTTTTATCTGATTTCTTGTAGTTTGAGGCTTATCACTCATGATAGCTATTTTCTCACCTACAAGCTGATTAATAAGTGTGGACTTCCCCACATTTGGTCTTCCTACGATACTTACAAAACCTGATTTAAATTTACTATTCATATATTCCTTTCATATCTATATCTTAAAAAGTTTAAACATCAAAATTATTACTAAAGTTCCTGTTATCGCTCCAAACACAACTTCTCTAAAGGTATGAATCTTACCTTCTATCCTAGATTGTCCTACGAGCGCTGCCATCATAAATGACATTGTCGCTACAAGTGGATCCTCTGAAAGAAGTGAAATTGAAGTTGCAAGTCCAAAGCCAAGTGCCGCATGCCCGCTTACAATCCCGCCTTGAAACGCTGTCCCTGACTTTGCATAGGTTTTTATTACAACAACCAAAATCAGTATAATTATAATTCCAACAAAGGTTACATGTATTCCTTCTCTTCTTATCTTGGTTAATACATTGATAGTTATGGGATTAAGCTTATCAAAAAACAGCAAATATCCCATTGCCACCGCATTTAATGCCGATACTAATACTGCTCCTGCTGCTACATCCTTTGCTATTTTAGCTAGCGGAGAATAATCGGTTGTCGTTAGGTCAACTGCACTTTCTACCGCCGTATTTATCATCTCTGATACTACCACAAGGCTTATAGTGATAATCAAAAGCGCCATTTCAATCCTTGTCAGTTCAAAGAAAAGTGAAGAAAAAAGCGCACACAGTGCAAATAAATAATGTATTCTCATATTTCGCTGTGACATTAGCGAATGGATTACGCCCTCAACTGCATAGTTAAAACTCTTTATCATGCTTATTTTGCGAGGATTCTTATCATTATATTTCTGATTTAAACTCTGATGTATTTCACTATCTCTTCTATATTCTTCTTCAAGCCTAGCTTTAAGTTTTTCCTTGTCTTCACCCATAATTAAAACTCCCTAGTCACGCCAACTTTATTCATTATTTCTCTTTGAGCTGTTTCCATTTTTTCGGTTCTCTCTGACGTATCATGATCATAACCTAAAAGATGAAGTATTGAGTGGCACGAAAGAAAACATAGCTCTCTTTCTATTGAGTGATTATACTCTTTTGCTTGTTCTATTGCAGTAGGCACAGAAATTATTATATCTCCTAGAACTACAAGCTCAGAAGTTTCAGATGAAGTGCTTCCGTCTGCAATAACCTTAACAATTTCTTCTTCAGAAAAAAGAGGAAATGAAAGTACATCCGTTTTTGAATCTTTATCTCTAAAACGTCTATTTATATTTCTTATCTCTTCGTCATCTACAAAACTAAGCGATACTTCATAATTTCCATTCATATTATGCATTTTTAGTGCTTCATCTACAATTTGTTCTATAAGTTTTATTGTATCTTCCTTTACAATATCCTCATATATATCTATATCAAAATTAAGTTCTATCAACTAAATTCTCCTTTAAACTACTTCTTATTTTTTATCCACTTTTTAGAAGAATCAAAGTTCTTTTTTGAATTTTCTTCTCTTGATTTTTCAAGTTTATA
>JBOFWC010000086.1:0-4000 GCA_051653405.1 Proteocatella sp.
CAGCTTTTAAAAGGTCGGCGGTAATATCATTTTTAGGGTCAAGTCCCGCAGATAATATAGCTTTTGCGCCAGCTTTTACTATATAGTTTTGGTAGTCATTTTCGGTATAGCTGCAGTATACCGGCTCGCCGGTAGTTCCGCCACTTTTCATAAGAATTCTAGTACCATCTTCTGGGATAGGAGGGTAATCGGCCTTGCCTTGAATTTTTTCAGAAACAAAACTAGGCTGAGGATGTTCTTTTAGCATTGAAAAGCTACTTATACTATCTGTATTTAATGTGGTTCTAAGTGAAACTCGCTTCATGAAATGTGGAAGGGCATAAACTCCGTCGTGAGGTTCGCCAGAATAACTTTCACTCATTGAACCAATAGGCGTAATTCTTGTAACGCCGCCTCTATAAAGCAGATTGCTAAGTTCTTCAAGTTCAGATAAATCACAGGCAAGACCAGAAGTTTGAAGATAGCCTCTCATTCTTCTAATTGTCGGAGCGATATTTTCTCTCTTTAAAGGAGATAGCCAAATTGTTCTAAAAAGCGGAGAAGGCATGAACTTTGTTTCGTAATTTATCAAAATTCTATAAGTAAATTCGTCATCCTCGATGATATCTCCAGAATTAAAACAAAGGTCGGTTTTGTGCTGAAGCGACACTGCTGAAATCTCAGCTTGCTGATGAATATCTGGGTCAGGAAGAGGATATAAAGCCTTTGAATTTTCAAGACTCTGAGCTAGAAATTTAGCAAATTTTAAAATATCTTTTTTATCCTGACTATCTATAAATACGCATTGAGGACTTGAACAAGATTGCTGATTATTTCGGCACACAGATTTGGCGAGTTCATCTGCAGTTGATTGTAAAATTTGAGATTTTGTTACATAGGAAAAGCTTATTCTATGTCCCCAAGAAACCACTGGAATTCCCTTAGGTACCATATTTCTTATTGAATTTATAGCATCTTCGCTTCCCCAAGCACTTACACAGTCAGCGGCATCGAGCATTTTTTGTAAAAGGGCAGTATCTTTTGAAGAAATAGCAAATAGGAATATAAATTTTTTAAGATTATAGAATTTACTAAGCTCTTTTAGAAATACGAGAGGGAAAAATCCTGTATTTCCAGCAGTTTTTATTATGTTTATATTTCCGCTAAGAAGACCTTCTACAGCTGCCATAGGAGCTACGATAGGAGAGTTTCCCGCAGTTATGTGGACAAGTACGCCCATAGGTTTCCAAGACTCAAAATTATTTGTAGTAAAATCCATTTTTCTTATATCAAATGGGTCAGTAGTTCCAAGTTCGCAGAGCAATTTTTTTTCAAGCGACTCTCTAGACAGATTCAAAGAGAGTGCTGTTAAAACGGTTTCTGGATTTTCACAACCATCATTTTTCAAAGCTTCAATAAAATGTGGATAAGCTTGATTTTTTAAGTTTTTAGAAATAGTATTACACGCAGAAATCACATCTTCGGTGGATAAGTTATCTTTTAAAATAGAGTTGATTTCATTCTCAAGAATCTCAATTTTTTCATGTAATTGGGAATCAGATATCCCAAGTCCTTTCCATATATGTTTAACCATAAGTCCTCCTATTTTCTCAATAATTCCGCAGCAGCAATAGCACAGCTTTTGTTTTTAGATGTTCCAGCTCTACCTATTATTTCAAACCATGGAGTAGAAATTCCACATCCACAAGAATCACCCTCGTGAAGAATTGCCAAATCTCCGAGCATAAGGCTAACAACTGGAACAGCAGTATTCATAGCGGATACTACGTTTAAAAATCCTGGATTACCATATGGTAAAACTTCTAATGTTTTTACATCTCTTATAAAGGCACGGCTGTAGATTGGCACATGAAAATGATGATTAGGACAATCTATATAAGCAACCCCATGTTCTACAGCGCCATAGCTTTCACGGCAGCGTTCATGACTTAGTCCAAGGCGAGATTTAATATATGTTCTAAATTCATGAGGAGAAAGCTGTTTGTCAACAAAGCCTTTCCAGCCTCCACCCATCATGACAAGCGATTTAGGGTTAAGCTTAAGTGGAGGATACCCCATTTCACGCATTTTTTCTAATGTGAAATATAAAAATGCAGGGAATCCCAGAAGCCTTACTGGCAGACCTTGCTTTTCAAATCTTAAGAGAGCATCTATGCAGCCAAAGAGATCAAATTCATGACCATCACCAGTATATTTTAAAGCATATACCACTTCATTTTCCTTGGCATATCTTCTCATCATCTGTCTTGTTCTCAAAGTACCTACATTTACATTCTTAGCAGGTTCATAGGAATAAAGCAGAAAATTAACGGGCTCATCGGTAATGAGATCATATTTTTCAAATTGAGTATCAGCAGATTTATCTGAAGCAAATATTGTAAAAGGATCGTAGAACATCTGACTTTTTTGACCTGTAGTACCAGATGAAGTAAGATTAAGTATTATATCTTTATCTTTAGCGGTTTTAACTACATGAGTTTTATAAAAGTTGGCATGAATAAGCGGAATTTTTGTAATGTCATCCATTGTATGAATATTTTCGGGGTTAAAGTCATTCATATCAAGATATACTTTGTAAAAAGCATTGTTGTGATAGTGATATGAGGAAATCTCACGAATTGATTTTATAAACTTTCTTTCAGTAGCTTCTAAATCAAAAGGATCTTTATAAGCCCAAAGTTTTTGAACTGAAATTAAATCAGGGGAAGGTACATTTACATCAGGATCGTTTAAATTTCTTATATATAAATTCATAGATTGCTCCTTATATAAAGTAAAAAATAAAACTAACCATAAAGATAAAATTAACTATAAAAGTAAAATCAACAATTTTGAATATCCATAGACTTTATTATATCTAAAACCTTTGTAAACTCAGGCGTGGTCACTAGCTTATCGTAGTCTAGCACAGAATTTAAAAGAAGCTCCATACATAAAAAATCTCCATCTTTAGACATTGGAAAGCATCCATTACAGAAAAAATTATGTTCAAGTGCATGTTTGTACGCAGAATCAGATGATTCATCATACATATTTATATAGAGAAAGATAACTTCACACTTTTCTTTTTTAAGAGTTAAAATTGAGAGCTTAAGCTGGTCGTTGAAATCATTTCCAGTACGATTGACCAGTATCTTTCCTATTTTTAAGGAAGGTATAGATTTAGTAATTAGCCAGCTTTTATCAATTTTAGGATTAGTACTATCTGCAAATTTAAAATCAAGCTCTAAGTTAGAATATATGTGAGTTAACATAGGTCTAATTTCATCAGGAGCATATAATTTTCTAGGATTATTTGAAAAAACTTTGAAAGCAAATCCAACAGTATATCTTTCATCTGCATCGGTAAAACTGTTTTTCATTTCACTGCTTACATAATGGAAGTTAAAACCGCATGGAGTTAGACTATAAGCTTCGCAGAGTTTTTGAGTGATGGGATGATAGGCCACAGGTTCAGCCATAAGTGCAGTTACATGAGGCGCTTTTTCGGCATATTCCACAATCTTATCGGTGAGATGTTTCATTATGGAATACTTTCGGTATTTCTTTTTAACAACGCCAATGCCCATTTCAGCAATTCCCGGAAAATCATCAAGCATAGTAAGAGCAAGATGACCGGCTATTTCACCATTTGGAGCAGTAGCAACTATAGAGTATATTTTGCCTTCTTGGCATGCACTGAAAAATTTTTCGGGGTAATACACGACTTCAGAAATATAGCTAAATCCAAACTCATCATATATACATCTTGCAACCTCTATTGCTTCTTCACGACTTGTATTATGTATATCAAAGTTTATGTCACCTTGAATATCAATTCTTTCTTCTTGAAGTCTTTTTTCAAACACGATCGAAGAAGGTAGATATTTAGTTAGTACCTGTTCTCTTCCTTGAGAGCCTAGATTTTTAATCACAAGTCTATCAAGAGAGCCTTGCATTATGGTAACTCCAAGCTTATCTTCATAGTTATCAAGTATAAAATCACCAGGAATTCCCTTAT
>JBOFWC010000087.1:0-8444 GCA_051653405.1 Proteocatella sp.
GGATAGGGGTTACGTTTTTGATATTGCCCTCTGCCCTGGTATCCAAAAGCAGTTTTCTCGGCGAAGGCAAGGCTAGCAGTTCCCCGCCGATGCGCTCCAGTTCGGTTGCCCGCTCGTAGCTTTCGGCAATCTGACTGGCAGCGGTTACGGCATTGATCAGACCATAACGGCTGCTGTCTCTTCCCATAAAGAGCTGGCGCAGGACATCCCCGCGCTCATTTTGGTTAAGACTGAATTTATCTGCCAGAATTTCTACGGACTGTACAGGATCATGCTCCAAGGGAATCTGCTTGGCTTCGCGCATTTTATCTACGGTCAGCATGAATTTAGCTTCATCCACAGCGCAGCGAACGGTATCTTGGACTTTCATAAAGAAGGCTTTATCATCCTGGGCCAAGGTTTCATCTGAATAGAGTTCATAAGCGGATTCTTCCCCCTCAAGTTGCCTCCCGACATGGTAACGCTTTTGGGCATAGTCTTTGACAATAAGACCATTTTTACAGACAAGCCGGTAAATGAGCGGTTCTACCTTCAGGCTCCCAAGGCCGACTTCGCTGTTAGAAATAACAAAGCCAGCCTGGACAACATCACCCACGCTGACTTCGGCTTTCAACCTTTTATTGATGACTTTCAAATACAAATGGCTATCGGTAACATCGCAGCTTTCAATTTCGGCGCCTTTCATGTCCTGAATGACCGGAAGTACGGCGCTGCAAAGTTCTAAGTGATCGAGCCGGCGGTATCGGTCGGATAAAAAGGCCCGGACATTTCCGTCCATCACCCGGACCATTCTTCGCTCCGGCAGCTTGGTAAACCAGGTGTTAACGTTTTCATCTAGGAGCGGGGCTTCTTCTTGCCTCATTTTTTGGTAGTATCGCAGCGGGATTTGCAGCCTCGATGCAATCTGCTGGTGCGCTAAATCGCTGACCGAAAAGCTCTGCAGCTCGTCTTCTAAAAAGAGAGATAACTTGGTGCCGTTTTTATCTGTTACCATTTCAAGGCTTCGGGTATCTGCCACAAAGTCCTTTCTTGCCAGCCGCTGGCGCTCAAGTTCTCTTCCTACTGCTTCTAGCGTTCTGCCTTGTTTCATGATCTTTTCCTCCATTTTCTTTTATATGAATTTTAGGGTTCCCTGTTTTGGGCATAAAAATAGGCACAGGCGATTTCGCCTGTGCCAACTCTATGCAGTTATCTACGTTCCTATGATCCTTTGCAAGGGTTTGCGATATATTCGCAAAGCTGCTTCGGTTCATGATTATAATATATAACTCAACTTTCGATTTATAACACTAAATGTCTTCAAATACTTGTATAACAACTTCGTGCAATAGTGGTTCTGCAAATTTAGCAACAAACTCCTCATCACTTTGAACCATTACATATTCTCCTATCTTATTATGGGCAATACAACATCTTACTCTATAAATCCAATAAATTGCAACAGCCAAAATACATTCTTCATAAGTCTTTTTCTTCACAAATTGTCTAACCTGACGCTCATCCGCAAAGCCATCCACAGAATCTATGATTTCATTAAAAGAATTATCTTTTAATGGATTATTTTCTTTTCCAAATCTATTAAAAATATTATCTGCAACAGCCTGGAACGCTTTAACTTCATTTAATTTCTTCGCTATACTACCTATTTTTTTACAGTTATCTAAAGTAATTATTTTCTTTAAACGTTCCATATCTTCTCGTTTATAATTTTTTAAAATTTCTCCAACACCTAATAAATCATCACCTAATTGTTTTATCGCTTCAACTAAATGATAATCAAAATGGAGTTCTAATAAGTGATAGTATTTTAAGTATCTTTCGAACGCATACGGCTCATTAATTGCCCTTAAACAATTCCCCGAATGATATATTGAAGGTAATTTTATTTTTCTCACACATATATACGCTTCTTCTAAATGTTTTGGTGGCACGATTTCAAGGCCATGACTAAACCGTCCCCACAGTGGAGCTGTACTATAATAATTATCCATATAGTCATCATAGCAATCAACTTTTAATACAACATAATGGTTATTGATCTGACTATTTATAGTTTCTTCTATTTCTAGTTCTGCAAGAAATGCCACATATTGATAAATTGTTAATTCATTAATATTTCTATTGATATTAGAAGAAAAACATAACATTCCTAAAAAATTACCATCACTATCCTTAATTTCTATATCATCTTCTTGAATATATACTTGAGATACACATTTAACAGCGAGTGCAATTAACTCATTTACAACCAATTGTCCCTTATATTCGCTAGCAGATGTTACTTCTCTAGTTAAATAACAATATTGTCCATCCTCTCTAAGAAGAGTCAATTTCTGAAAATCCACTATTACGCCTCCGTTTTCCAACACTCAGCTAAACTTTTCTCTCCTTCTTCTCTGAAAAACTCTTTAAATCCGGCAGTTAAAAGTTTGCGCGTTGCATGCCCAACATTTTGTTTTTTTGAATTTATGCCTGGCAAAATCAGATGTAACGCCTTTAATCCAAAAGGATCGTCCTCCCGATTTTCTTGCATGCCACGTAATAAAGATCCGAGCGCCTTATGAATTCTCTCCACCCGATTATTATTAGACCCAAAATCTCCAATCGCAGCAAAAAAAGAATTTATTACATTTTCCTGTGCAATCCAATTCGGCCATTCTACATTATCATTACAACTATGATACAATTCTGTATAAATCTTATAAGCTTCATTATCAATATCCGTTAACAATTTTAAATAAAGTGTAAACTCCTCAAACTGTCTGCCTAACTTATCTTCATCAAAATCAAAAACGCTATCTTCAACTAGCTGTCTTGCAATAATATTTTCTCTTTCAATTTCTGGACTTTTGCTCAAAAAACTTTGATAAGCTGTTGCCATTCTATCAAGTGGATACTTTCCTGCTCTGCTTCGCCGAGTCCCCTCTCTTTCAGCATAAATTTTAAGATTAGGAATAGTCCCTTCTAATTTTTCTCTCAAAGTAGTAAAAAGCAATTCCACTTGATGTCTCATTGACATCGGTTTTTGCCCCGCGTTCAGTACAATTAAACGATAAATTAAATGTTTGACTTCTTTTTCTAACCAAAACTCCAATAGTACTTCTTGCTCAGGTGGAAAATTCACCCCTGCATCCTTCAAGTCTTTTATAATAAACGTTCTTTGCAATCCATCTAATATATTTACTCTTTCAGGATAGGCTAGCCTATTCCCTAATTCAAGAGTGTCATTCTTCGCTATAAATCCCAATAATTCATCTACAAAATCAGGTTTTACAGCTAATGTAATCGTAGGCAACAGTCCACCGTTTTTAATATCGTCACTCATTCGATGATATGCTTTATGTTTTTGTCGCTTACGTTGAATTTCAAACTCATCAAAATTCGTACCCACCAAAATTAAATAATCATTAATGCTTGCTTGTGCATAAACCACTTGCGTATTAGTTCTAAAATCTTTAGTCAAACCTATTACTTTAATAGCCATTTAATCACCTCAAAATTTATATTAATTATAAAAGTATTATAACATACCAACATGTTATAGGTGCTTTAAACAAAAAGGATATCACTAAAAACACATTATTTTTAACTTTTTATGTCCCAATAGATTTTAGGATACTATTATAGGCACTTTTTTGACAACAATAATGGACCTCCGTTTTAATCCCTATATAATAATAAACAGCTTTTATTTTTTTGTAAAAATTCAAATCACATGTTATAAATATATCGCAATATGATCCATATATTGCATGAGAAACATCATGTATACTAGACACTGCTTTATTATAATCTTTTTCACTCCTATATCCATTAACATTTAAAATTTCAAACAATCCCTCAAAAGCTAACTCCATCTCATGCCTTAAATATTTTCTATCTTTAAGCAAAAAAGGTTTTAAACGAAAATCCTTAGATATTTCAGTGTATGAATTATTCAAATCCTTTTTTTTATTTATTTTCTTATTTATATCTTCTATATATTCGATAATCTTATTTTCATTAAAATCACGAATTGATTCTTGAATATATTTATTATTCCATATATCTTCTTCATTTAAATTAGGAATATTCATGATAGTTTTGTCATCTTTTCTTGTTTGCCTTATTTTTTGCGCGCTATCATAAATTTCCCTTCCTCGCAAATTAATTATATCTGTTGTGTCCTCACCAGCAACTCGTCCAAAGCAATCAAGTGTAGATTCAATTATTTCCCAATTTATACTTCCATATGAAAAAAACGCTGGTAAAATGTCTTTTTTCCCTGTAATTAATTCTATACACTTCATCAAAGATATTAAATGATCTATATTATTTTTAATAGGATACCCCTTTAAAACCAAAAATAATTGTACTAATTCTTTCAATTTATTATCATGAAAATTACATTTTCTTTTAACATCCGACTTTACTAATATCGCTTTATATTTTTTAAATATTTCCTCAATATGCGCCGGGCTATAATAATATGTATAATTTTTTTTAATACTACATAAATATTCAAATATCTCTTTACTGCTTTCTGCTAATATAAAAACATTGTGATCTAAATATACTTTTTTTTTCATATTCAATATTCCTTCCACCTAGAATTTTCTTTACAAACACACTTAATTCATTAAAAACACATTAAAATTTTACAAATTTGACATATAAGAAAAACACCCAACCCTGTAAAAATATAGTAATAAACATGTAGAAGCACAATCCATAACATATTATCATGCAATTGATTTTGAGTTACTTCTTCATTATTTATCCAATTAATCGAATATAATCCCACTGCAACGCTGCTACACATTCCATAATAAAACAAGTATTTCAACCTATATGGAAAAATTCGCTTAACGTAATATTTTTCCGATTCTTACTATTCCTTGCAACATAGAATAAAAGGACTATTGAGGAAATTTTAATCCCAAGAAAACCGATTTAGCCTTAATTGCCAAGGATGAGCTTATTAAGAATTATTGCACTTGAATTGACAATTAGTTTTAACTTCATCTAAGTTTTGATAATTTTATGCTACCTAAGTTTGTATTAGGATTTCTTCTAGAAGGAAATCCTGTAAAACCAGGTCTTGTAGTACTATTTCGAGAAGAATCATAATACACGCTAAGTATCCCCGTAAGTAAAAATTGAAAACCCAAATGCTGTTCATCTTTATTATGTTCAAAAAAAATATATTCAGCATCAAATTTACCCGAAGTTGGCTTTTTTTTAAAAATACTCCATCTATTAAAGTCACCAATATACCCAATTGTTTCATCAAATGTATCTGTTGTTTTTGAGTAACATTCGGATATTTTTTCAAAAATCCACTTTTCAGTAGATTTTTTTTGTTTTTTAAAAGAATTCATTGATACTAATGCTAAATAAGGACCTCTCAACGGTTGGTTTTGATTATCAATGCATCGACATAATTTTGCTGCATTTTTCAGAGCAATCAGTTCATTTTTTATATCTACTTCATGTAACGTTTTTTTGACCGAAATAATCCCTAAGACCCCTTCCGGCGGAACAATTACACTATCCCCAAATCTTTGGAAAACCGGATACATTGAGCTATCATATATAAGTATATCTAGTTGCGTTGAATGACTATCTTTTTCTTTTTTTCTAGTGCGAGAATCTACACCCGTCTTTACCGCTGGTCTTAAAATAAAGCCAGTCAACACTTCTATATTACGCGGCAAATAACGTTTCAAATATTCCTTAATAAGCATTTCAACATATCGTCCATCTTCACCTGTATGAGCAGCTCCTTGAGTTATGCTGGAAGGTATCAATGTTTGAAACTGCAAATATGTATCAAGTAATGCTTTCATTTCATTCGACCAGTATTTTTGTATTCTTTTCCCATCCATTAAAAATCACCACAATTCCCAATAAATTTCAATATTTCATTCAATTCCACTATTTTCCCACACATTTTCACTTTATATTTTCCCTTCTAAAAAAACAACCATTTAATCACTTATTATATTTTTAATATCATCGTTATTTTAAATTCTAAAATTCTTATTTTATATCACCTTCAGAAGCTTTTATCCCCCCCCCCCTTTTTTTCCACAGCGCCTGACAGTTATATCTTTACATGTTATAATTAGACTTAATAAAAATTATCGATGATACATATCTACCAATATGCAAAATTGCAAATATCTTCCTTATTAGGCATAACTAGTTTTTTATTCTTTTACGAGGAGTATGAATACCATGTTTCCCATCAATATCTTTGTTCTTTCATGTATAAATGATCCAAACATATTTTCCAAATATGAACAATTGTTGTCAAAAAGAGAAGAATTACATCTTACAAAACCATATGAACAAAGCTCTTTACAAGCTCTTATAAACAATTTATTTTTAAATAGCATTAAAGTCACTGCTTTAAATGGATTTTACTTTTCTTTCACAATAAGCCAAATTAGTAAAGAATTCGATTTATTGAAAATAGCAAAAGATCAATCTTTTATATTAAATATTGAGTTAAAAAGCGATGATATCCCTTTGGAAAAAATTCAAAAACAACTTATTCAAAATCAGCACTATTTGCAACATATATCTCAAAACATTGCATCTTATACCTATATATCTTCAACCAATAAACTATACTATCTTGACAAAGAAAAAAATTTACAACCAGCAGATTTTTCTTCATTAATAGAGTCAATAAACAATCTCGAAGACTTTCTTACTATCGATTTAAACTTGCTATTTAAAGTTTCAGACTATTTAGTTTCTCCAATAAATCACACCGATAAATTTATTAATCATCAATACTTTTTAACCTCACAACAAGAAGAAATTTCTTGCAATATTCTTCAATCTATCTACTCAAAAACAGCTACAAAATTCATTGGTCTAACAGGATTTGCCGGAACAGGAAAAACTCTTTTATTGTATAATATTGCAAGAGAATGCACTATGCACGGAAAAGTATGTATTATCCATTGTGGAATTTTATCAGATGGGCATATTAGTTTATCTCAAAAAATCGATAATCTCGATATATACCCTATAAAAAATCTACGTAACGATGTCCCTTTAGATTCTTATGACTTCATATTTGTTGACGAAACGCAGAGGATATACACAACTCAATTTAATCACTTAATAGCCATAATAAACAAAAGCAAAAAATATTGCATACTTTCATTTGATTCGAATCAAGTTTTATCAAAATCTGAAGTGCGCAATAATATTTGTGAAAAAATCAAAAAATTAACACCTAAAATTTATACTTTGTCAAAAAAGATTAGAACTAACAAAGAACTTTCCAGTTTTATGAAAATCCTATTCAACCACAAGGCTATAAATAGCAATGACCATTATCTATACAATAACATCAATGTAATTTGGGCCAATTCTCCTAAAGAAGCACATTTAATAATTGAAAACTATAAAAATGCACATTATACTTTTATAAATTATACATCATCAACTTACAAACATTCACCATTTGATATTTTTGCTGATATAAATGACTCTAATACCCATAAAGTTTTAGGGCAAGAATTCGATAATGTACTAGTCCTATTAGATAATTCTTTTTTTTATAATGATGAAAAAGTTTTATGCACATGTACTCATCCAAATCCAGACTACTTATATCATAAATTATTATTTCAAGCCGTAACAAGGACTCGACAAAAACTTTGTATTATTGTAATTAACAATAAAAAGTTATTTGAAGATATCTTGTCTATAAAAATAAACGCTATATCTCATATTTAACAATGAAATACGTGCATCATTTTAGAAACTATCAATGACATAAAATGAATGGTAAAATACAGCAACGAATTTAAAGAAGAACTCGAGAATTTCATCCGATTAATCGAATATAATCTCTCTGTGCCTCTACTACTCGTTCCATAATAAACTGTATAAATACCTTCTCGTTCTCATGCCCTTTTTCTAATGCTGCAATATATTCACTACGACAAATTGGAGGAATAACGGCAATTGGATATCCATCCTGCAAAAGTGCTAAGTTTAATAAAAGTCTTGCTACCCTACCGTTCCCATCAACAAAAGGATGAATGTACACAAATTCTTGATGAAGCTTAGCTGCAAAAACAACTGGATGCTCTATAGATCTTACTTCATTAAATTTCTTAATCATTGCTGACATAGACATTTCTATTTGATCATATGGCGTAACATTATATTCTGATCCACTGATAAATACACGTTGTTTTCTATATACACCAGCATTTGTTTCATCAATTCCTTGATAAAATAATTTATGCAACTGCTTTATATTATCTTCCAATATCATTTTTTCTTTGCTTAAACTATACATAAAATCATAGGCTTTTTTATGTCCCACAGCTTCTAAAATATCTTTTAACGGTTTTCCCCCAACAGTAAGCCCATCTTCTAAAATAACTTTTGTTTCCGATATGGTGAGCGAATTCCCTTCCAGAGCATTACTG
>JBOFWC010000088.1:0-1547 GCA_051653405.1 Proteocatella sp.
AAATATAGAACAATTTCCTTCAGTTAAAAATATATTAGGAGAATAAATCTATGAATTTAAATCGAAAAATTAATTTAGCATATGATACAAAAGTTAAAAACTTTGGAAATGATATTGAGTTTGCATATCCAACCCAAACTTTAGCAGTGAGTATAACAGATACAAACTGTAGTCTAGGATGTGCTCATTGCAATGGTCATTATTTAAAAAACATGACACCTATAGCTGAATATGAAAAAGATATAAAAAAGAGAAATATAACTAGTATATTATTAAGTGGTGGATGCAGCCAAGATGGAGATGTTCCTATAGATAGTCATATAGAAACTATAAAAAATTTAAAACAAAAGGGCTATAAATTAAATTCACATATAGGACTTATGAATAAAGAAAATATAGATTTGGTCTGCAATTTTTTAGATTATGTATCATTTGACCTTGTATTTGATGAGGATACTATAAAAGAAGTATATAAAATTAATAAAAGCAGAGAAGAATACATAGCTACATATGAATATATAAAAAGATATACAAAGGTAGCTCCACATATATGCATAGGACTAAAGGGTGGAAAGGTAAAAGGAGAATATGAGATTATAGACTATCTTGAAAAAAACCAGCCAGATCAATTAACTTTTATAGTTTTGATACCTACAAAAAATACTGAGTATGAAAATGTAGAGCCACCTAATTTAGATGAAGTTATAGATGTATTATGTGAAGCGAGAATAAGACTTCCAAAAACTAAAATAAATTTAGGCTGTATGAGGCCCAGGGGCAAATATAGAAGTGATTTAGATAAATTAGCGATAGAATGTGGAATAAATAAAATTGTATTACCGTCAAGATCATGTAAAAACTTAGCACTTGAAATGAAGTTAGATATTAAAGAGAGTAAGGAGTGTTGCATATTATGATTAGATTGTCTATTGGAACTGCAATAGAACTTGGTATAAAAAGAGGCCAAAGCGACATACCTCCTACTACTGCTTATATAATGATAGGAAATCAGTGTAATAATCGATGTTCATTTTGTTCACAATCCATTGAAAGTAATAGTAGAAAAGATAAACTGTCTAGAGTTTTATGGCCAGAATATACAAAAGAAGAAATTTTAGATGCATTTAAAAGCTATGAAGGCGAAAATATAAAAAGAATATGCTTACAATCAATGGATAGTGAAGAATCTCTTAACGAAGTAAGAAAATTTATTAAATATGTCAATTCTAATTTAAATATACCGATATCTTTATCAGCCAAGTTAGAAGATATGGATGAAATTGAAAAATTCTTTGATCTAGGAGTTGAAAAAATAGGTATAGCTATAGATGCTGCAAATAAGGAATTATATGAGAAGATAAAAGGAACTAATTTTGATAAAAAAATAGATTTTATAAAAGAAGCAGGGCTTATATATCCAAATAGAATTAGTACGCATATAATCGTAGGATTAGGAGAAAGCCACAAAGATATATATGATTTATATAAAACTCTGAAAGGTTACAATATAACAATTAGTTTATTTGCATTTACACCTGTAAAGGGAA
>JBOFWC010000089.1:0-20603 GCA_051653405.1 Proteocatella sp.
AACTGCCGCATAGCCTCGTTCTAAAAGATTAAGCGGATTTAAAAGTAGTAGCTGATTTTTTTGTGAGTCTAATAATACCTTGTGATTTGAAAATTTGGATTCCATTATATGAGTAAGCGCCGTCTTTATTCCATTTAGATTTTCCTGATAAAATAAAGTTTTGTTGTGCATTTCTCTATTTATTATGCTAAGCTTTGATTCAAGCTCTTGCATAACAGATGAAAGTTTTGGGACTGCAAGTTCTGCTGCCATAGATGGAGTAGATGCTCTTATATCTGATACAAAATCAGCAATAGTAAAATCAGTCTCATGCCCCACTGCCGAAATAATCGGTATTTTGGAATGAAATATACTATACGCTAACTTTTCATCATTAAACGGCATAAGTTCCTCATAGGAACCTCCACCTCTTGCAAGTATTATAAGTTCTACTCTATCTGATTTTTTTACGCCATTGAAAAATTGTATGCCTTCAATAATTTCAGTAGATGCGCCCTCGCCTTGAACCGCAGATGGATACAGCTGAATCTCTACTTTTGGAAATCTGTTTTTTATAACATTGTATATGTCTTTTATTACAGCTCCAGTTGCAGAACTTATTACCCCTATCCTAGTTGCCATCTGTGGAATGGCTTTCTTTTTATCAAAATCAAACAGCCCTTCTTTTTCAAGTCTTTGTTTAAGTTCTAAAAACTGTCTATACAGCTCTCCTAGCCCCTTTTTTTCAAGACTAGTGATTATAAGGCTTACGTTTCCATCCTTATCGTAGTAGTTCACTTTACCCTTACATACTACTTTATCGCCTTCGCTTATTGTTTTATCAAAGTTTGGATTTTCTCTAAATATTATACAGTTTATCTTACTGTAATCATCTTTGAGTGCAAAATATACATTTCCACTAGAGTGGAATTTTAGATTAGAAATTTCTCCTTCAACATAAACACCTTGAAGAATGGGATCTCCCTTTATAACCTTTGCAATATATCCATTTAACTCACTTATAGTTAATGTTCTAAGTTTCATAAGTGTTCCTTTTCATAAGTGTTTTATAATTATCTATTTAACATGTTTTTTTAGAAAATGCCCAGTGTGAGAATCAAGGCAGTTCATAATATCTTCAGGAGTTCCACTTGCGACTATTTGTCCCCCTTTGTCTCCGCCATTTGGCCCTAAATCAATTATATAATCTGCAGTTTTTATAACATCTAGATTATGTTCTATTACAACCACTGTATTTTCATTATCTACAAGCTTGTTTAGCACTCCTATAAGCCTATCCACATCTGCAATATGAAGCCCTGTCGTAGGCTCATCAAGTATATATAAGGTCTTCCCAGTTGAACGTTTACTAAGTTCTGTGGCAAGCTTAATTCTCTGGGCCTCTCCACCTGAAAGCTGTGTAGATGGCTGACCAAGTGTAATATAAGACAGTCCAACATCCACAAGCGTTTCCAATTTTCGCTTTATAGCTGGAATATTTTCAAAGAAAGTATAGGCTTCTTCAACATTCATATTTAATACATCTGATATTGTTTTTCCCTTGTATTTAACTTGAAGCGTCTCTCTATTATAACGGCTACCTTTACAAACTTCACAAGGTACATACACATCTGGAAGAAAGTGCATTTCAATCTTTATTATACCATCACCCTTGCAAGCTTCACATCTGCCTCCGCTCACATTGAAACTGAATCTTCCCTTGCTGTATCCACGAGATTTAGCCTCCAATGTCGTTGCAAAAAGATCTCTTATATGGTCAAATACCCCTGTATAGGTTGCTGGATTTGATCTTGGAGTTCTTCCTATAGGACTTTGGTCTATATCTATAACTTTATCGATTTTATCAAGTCCTAACATTTTCTTGTACTGGCCAGTTCTTGTTTTAGATCTATTTACCTCATTAAAAGCCCCTTTATAAAGGATTTCATTTATAAGTGAACTCTTTCCAGAACCAGAAACCCCAGTAACACAAGTAAATACTGAAAGTGGTATTTTAACGTCTATGTTTTTAAGATTATTCTCCTTAGCCCCTACTATCTCTATGCAGTTTTTAAAATCTGCTGTTCTTCTGTTTTCAGGGATAGGAATAGATTTTTTACCACTCAGATACTGTCCCGTTATAGAAGTTTCACATTTTACAATTTCTTCAACCGTTCCTTGGAATATTATCTCTCCACCGTGAACTCCTGCCCCAGGCCCTATATCTACAATTTGATCTGCCGCAAACATAGTGTCTTCGTCATGTTCTACTACTATAAGCGTATTCCCTATATCTGTAAGATGTCTAAGCGTTTTTAACAGTCTCTCATTGTCCTTTTGATGAAGTCCAATACTTGGCTCATCAAGCACATACAGTACACCTACAAGCGCTGACCCAATCTGAGTCGCAAGTCTTATTCTCTGTGATTCTCCACCTGAAAGCGTCCCTGCTTTTCGTGCAAGCGTAAGATATTCAAGTCCCACATCCTTTAAAAAGCTCAGCCTTTGAAGAACTTCTTTTATTATTTCCTTTGAAATAAACTCTTCTTTTTCAGAAAACTTAAGACTTTTGATGAACTTTATGTGTTCCTCTACTGAAAGCTCTGTAAGATCTGATATATTAACCCCTCCTACAGTTATTGCAAGTACTTCAGGTTTTAGCCTTTTGCCATTGCAGGTTCTACATGGACTTTCTATCATATACGTTTCTATCTTGTTTCTTACATAATCTGAAGCCGTCTCTCTGTAACGTCTTTCTAAATTATTTATTACCCCTTCAAAGGTAGATTCATACTGTCTCATTCCATCTGAAAATTTACTTTCATATGTGAATTTCAGTTTATCCGAAGACCCATAAAGTAACTTGTTTTTAAAATCTTCTGGGAGATCCTTGTATGGAATATCCATAGATATTTTATAGTGCTCCGCAAGCGCTCTTATCATACTGAAATATATCGAATTCTCATTCTTGTCACTTGAAGCCCAAGCTTCCACTGCATTTTCTCTAAGGGTAAGATTTTCATCAGGAACTATGAGTGATGGTTCCACATTTTTATTCATCCCTAGACCGTTGCAATCAGGGCACGCTCCATACGGGGCATTGAATGAAAATATCCTTGGAGAAATCTCTTCAATCCCAATTCCATGTTCTGGACAAGCAAATTTTGTAGAGAACATAATTTCTTCGCCATCTATAATATTTACTGCCACAAGCCCTTCTGTCAGCTTTAGTGCCGTTTCAAGCGAGTCATTAAGTCTGCTTTCAATTGAATCCTTTATTATAAGTCTATCTACAATTACATCAATTGTATGTTTTTTGTTTTTATCAAGCGCAATCTCATCGCCTACTTCTAGGTTTTCCCCATTAACTCTGATTCTTACAAAACCTTCATTTTTTATTGCCTCAAGTACCTTCTCATGTCTTCCTTTTTTACCTCTTATAACAGGGGCAATTATCTGTATTTTGGTACCTGCTTCCATCTCCATCACTTTGTCTACGATCTCTTGAACCGTCATCTGCTTAATGGGTAGCCCGCAATGAGTACAGTGAGGAATCCCTATATTAGCATAAAGCAGTCTAAGATAGTCATATATCTCTGTAACCGTTCCTACTGTAGAACGTGGGTTTTTTGATGTCGTTTTTTGATCTATTGAAATTGCTGGAGAAAGGCCCTCAATGTATTCCACATTTGGCTTTTCCATCTGCCCAAGAAACTGTCTTGCATAAGAAGAAAGACTTTCTACATATCGTCTTTGCCCTTCTGCATATATTGTATCAAATGCTAACGATGATTTTCCTGAGCCTGATAGGCCTGTAAATACAATCATCTGGTTTCTTGGGAGCGTAATATCTACATTTTTTAAGTTGTGCTCATTTGCGCCTCTTATGATTATTTTATCGTGCATTATAGTTTCCTTTCGAGTTCTCTTATTCTATCTCTAACCCTTGCCGCATCTTCAAACTGAAGTTTTTCTGCAAGTTCATACATTTTTTCCGTAAGCTCTATAATTTCTTTTTCTATTTTACCTGCTTCAACCGTATCCTTAACTGAGTATTTCTTATCAGGATCTGCTACAAGCGTTGATATATTAAGCCTTATATCTTTTCTTATAGTCTGAGGAGTTATTCCATTTTCGGTGTTGTACGCTTCCTGAATCTCACGTCTTCTTTCGGTTTCATCTATAGCCAATCTCATTGAATTCGTTACCTTATCCGCATACATTATTACTCTTCCGTTTGAGTTTCTTGCCGCTCTTCCTATCGTCTGAATAAGTGAAGTCTCAGAACGCAGGAAACCTTCCTTATCTGCATCAAGTATAGCTACAAGCGAAACCTCTGGAATATCAAGCCCTTCTCTTAGAAGGTTTATCCCCACAAGTACATCAAACACGCCGAGTCTTAAATCTCGTATTATCTCAATTCTTTCAAGCGTATCTACATCAGAATGAAGATACCTTACTTTTATACCCGCTTTTTCTAGATAATCTGTAAGACTTTCCGCCATTTTCTTGGTAAGCGTAGTTACAAGCACTCTCTCCTCATGCTCAATAGTCTTATTTATCTCGTGGATAAGACTATCTATCTGATTTTTAGTAGGTTTTATTTCAACTTTAGGATCCAAAAGTCCAGTTGGTCTTATTATCTGCTCTGCAAAGCACGCAGAATGTTCCAGCTCAAATTTTGCAGGGGTAGCTGATACAAATAATACTTGATTTGAAACCTCAAGAAACTCTTCAAATTTTAAAGGTCTATTATCTGCGGCGGAAGGAAGCCTAAAACCATATTCAATAAGCGATTTTTTCCTTGATTGATCGCCTGCATACATAGCATGTAGCTGAGGAATAGTAACATGAGACTCATCAATTATTACAAGATAATCCTCTGGAAAAAAGTCCATAAGCGTAAACGCTCTCTCTCCAGCATTTCTTCCGGTAAGATGTCTTGAATAGTTTTCTATACCCTTGCAGGTTCCTATTTCCTTCAGCATCTCTATATCATATCTTGTTCGCTGCTCTATTCGCTGTGCTTCAAGATACATATCATTATCTCTATAATAAAGCAGTCTTTCTTCCAGCTCTTCTTCAATACCTTTTATCGCAAGCTCAAGTTTTTCCTTGCTTGTAACATAGTGAGAAGCCGGGAATATAGACACATGTGTTCGCTCTCCTATAATTTCACCTGTGAGATGATCTATCTCCACTATTCTTTCAATCTCATCTCCAAAAAACTCTATTCTAAGCCCTCTTATATCTGTATTCGCAGGAAGAATTTCCAAAATGTCTCCTTTTACTCTAAAGGTTCCTCTTACGAAATTCATGTCATTTCGCTCATATTGAATCTCTACAAGCGACCTTATAACCTCATCTCTGTCTTTTTCCATTCCAGGTCTTAATGAAACCATCATATACTTGTATTCATCAGGATCTCCAAGACCATATATGCAAGAAACTGAAGCTATTATAACCACATCTCTTCTCTCAAGAACCGAAGCTGTCGCACTATGTCTAAGCTTATCAATCTCTTCGTTTATGGCAGAGTCCTTTTCTATATAAGTATCTGTAGATACTACATAGGCCTCTGGTTGATAGTAATCATAATAACTTACAAAATATTCTACACTGTTTTCAGGAAAAAATTCCTTAAATTCAGAGTAAAGCTGCGCTGCCAGAGTCTTATTATGTGCGATTACAAGTGTGGGTTTACTTGTTTCCTTTATTATATTTGCCATAGTAAAGGTCTTTCCCGAACCTGTAACTCCAAGAAGTGTTTGATATTTATTATTTTCATTTATTGAGTTTACAATATCCTTGATAGCCTGAGGTTGATCCCCCGTGGGACTATACCCAGAAACAATTTCAAAATCCATCCCATTTCTCCTTTATTTCTACTTTTATTTCTACTTTTTAAGCAGTTCTAAAGCTTTTTCAAGCTGTTTTTCTTCTCCGTTTATAACAAAATCTGGTTTTACTCCAATCTTATGAATGCTATTTCCTTTTGGTGAAAAATATTCATTAGTGGTAAGTTTGTAGCCAGTCCCATCTCCCATAGTATAAGTGGTCTGCACAATCCCTTTTCCAAAAGTATTTGTACCCACAACTACCGCTCTCTCATAATCCTTCAAGGCTGAAGTCATAGCTTCTGACGCCGAAGCTGACTTTTCATTTACTAATACTACTACTTCTCCATCATATATCTGATTTACCTTTGCATTATAATCTTTTTTCTCCTCATTTTTATTTTCAGTATAGATTATAGTTTTTTGACCTACTAAATAACCTGTAGTTTCTACAACTGAACCTAAAAGTCCTCCAGGATTTCCTCTAAGGTCTATTATAAGCTTGTCTACACCCTTATTCTTCATCTCTATAAGCGCTTCTCTAAAATAATCAGGGGTATCATTTATAAATTGTTCTATCTTTATATAACCAATATTAGCATCTAATATCTCCTGTGAAAATGCCTTATCCACCATTTTTTTACGTTCTACATCAAATTCTAACTCAGCATTTTCTCTTAAAATTTTTAGTTCTATATTTGGATATGCTCCAAAAATTATATACTTTCTATTATCCTTACTTATTACGCCAAGGGCATCATAAAGCGTTTCTAAACTAAGTTTTATTCCATCGATTTCGGTTATTATATCATTTGGTTTAAGTCCCGCTTTTATTGCAGTTCCTTCTTCATCAAGCGAAACTATTTTTATTCTTCCATCCTCTAAGATATTAACACTAACTCCTATACCTATTGAAATGCCTTTTTCACTATTTTGTTTTTTCTTAAGTTCCTCTTCAGGTATATAATATGAATACTTGTCATCAAGCGAATAAAACATCCCCTCAATTGAACCTTCTACAAGTTTTTCTTCATCTACCTCTTTATAATACTTTTTATCTATTTCATTTTTTAGTTTAACATTCTTCTTAAAAATCTCATAATCCTTATATAGCTGTTCGTCCACGAGTTTCTTATTAAAAAACGGCAGGTCTAAATCAAACACTATGCTTGATGCAAAGATCCCATTAGCTATAAGTGATAAAACTAGGACGGCAACGGTTATTTTAAATGTTATTTTCTTATTCATAAATTGACCCTTTCTTTCTAAAACCCCTTTCTAAATTATATCATAATTTAAAATAAAAAACGCAGCTTAAACTGGATTTTCAGTTAAAACTGCATTTTTTCTATTTCAATATATTTTTGCTCAACCTATAAGTAAGCATAAAATAAAAGCTATATATACTTACTACAAATATACTTGTTCCTATGAATGTATTTATAAAATTTAAATCTCCAAACATATCTAAAATATCATTTACTAAAACAATCCCAAAGACAGAATGAATCATTGAAACCAATAATGGTATTAAAAAATAAAGTAAAATTTCATTAAAGAGCATCTTATTGATTTGAGTTTTATCTACACCGATCTTTTTTAAAATAGTATATCTATTTCTATTATATGCGATTTCAGATAGCTGTTGAATTGAAATAATTGCTGAACCTGTTACCATAAATATAAGCCCTAAATAAATCGCAACAAACGATATTAACGCTTTTATCAAAATAGATTCCTGATAAATTTCTATTTTCCCAATTTTGTATAAATAGGCAAGCTGAGCAGGCTCTTGGTTCTTGATATAATTATCAAATTTCCTACTTAATGCTAGGCCAGAAGCCTCATCTTTGCATTGGATATTTAAAACTACACTATTTAATTTAAGCCCTTCAACTAGCTTATCATCTACCACAAATACAAGCCCTATTCCAAAATTGTCTAAGCTAATTTTTTGAATCCCTACTGGCTTCAAAGAATATTCTCCAATAACTACATCAATATTCTTTTCTTTAAATTGTTTTGCTAATAAAAGTTCTACATTTTTATTGTATACCATCAAATAGTTATCGCTTTGCAATTCATAATCAGATATTCCATTTAAAGCTCTAATCTTATTATAATCAGATAATTTTATAAAGTTTAAATTTAAATCTTTAATCTTAGAATTCAAATAATCTGTTTGTAAATCATAGTCCTTTAGCTTACCACCATTCCCATACTTTATATAAGTATTATATTCATGGTAACTTTTAACGCCTTCATAATTTGTTATTTTATATGGAAGATTATTATAAATAGGCTTGATTCCACTCCCTTTATCATAGTAATTATATAAACTAAAGTCGTAATCTGCAGAACGCATATCTTCTAAAATAGTATATTGTAAACTATATCCTGAAGAAAATACCCATATCCCTAAAAGCAGAGTAATGCTTACCATCGTAATTGAAATAAAATTTTTATTAATATGATTATAGAGTTGCCTCATTATGAAAATATTAAGATTATTAAAATACAGTTTTTTATTAAATTTAAATAAATGTACAAAAACATTTGAAAAAGATATAAAAAACATAATAGTTCCTAGGAAGATTAAAAAAATAGCACCAAAAAAAGAATCATTGATTTCTATTACACCATCCCACATTACTAAATAATAAGAAATACTAAAATTTGTAAGAATATAGTAAGCTATTCCTAAAAATATAATCGAGCTTATAAAAACTAAGTATGAAAAAACAATATTTTTACTTTTAATATATTCATTTTTTTTAAAATCATATATAAGTTCAATTAACTTTACTTTATTAATTAAAATATTGTTAAAAAGTACAACTATACTAAAAATTATACTAAAATATATTATGCTCTTAAATATAGCTTGTGGTGCAAATACAAATTTATAATCTACTAATTCCGATTCTAGTAAATTAGCTGTAAAAACTGTCATGAATTGAGAAATAAATACCCCTATTATTATTCCTGCTAAAAGTGCACATATTCCTATGATAACAGTTTCTATTATAAGTATTTTGGAAATGTCACGTTTGTCCATCCCCAGTATCATGTATATACCAAGTTCTTTTTTCCTACGCTTCATAAAAAAACCATTCGCATATACAATTAAAAATCCTAATATTAAAGATACAAACACTGAAATATATGACAATACATTTGAAATTACATTTATATCTTCATTCAGCAAAAAATTACTTTTCAATATTTTTTGTTGAGCATAAATAGAATTAAACATATAAAATATACACACACCAAAAACCAATGTAAAAAAATATACAACATAATCATTTAAAGTTTTTTTTATATTTTTAAACACCAACCTACTCAACATCAAGATTTCCTCCGAGCAAAGCTATTACTTCAATAATTTTATTAAAAAATTCCTTTTGAGTATCATTTCCTCTATCTAGCTCATTAAAAATGCTTCCATCTTTAATGAATAAAATTCTATTGCAATGACTCGCAGTATACGCATCATGCGTTACCATTAATATAGTGGCTTCAAATTCAGTATTAAGCTTTTTTAAAATATCCAAAAGACCTCTTGCGGATTTTGAATCTAGCGAGCCGGTTGGCTCATCTGCTAAAATAAGTGATGGATCTGTAACTATTGCTCTAGCTGCCGCTATTTTTTGTTTTTGCCCCCCAGACATCTCATATGGATATTTATACATTATCTCATTTAAATTTAAATCTTTTGAAACCTGTATTATTTTTGCTTCAACATCAGTATTCTTTGTCTTTGAAATTGATAGAGAAAGGGCTATATTCTCATAACCAGTTAAATTATCCAGCAAATTGAATTCTTGAAATATAAATCCTAATTTTTCTCTTCTAAATTTAGCTATCTCCTTAGAGGTCATATTAGTTATATTTTCCCCTGATATATATATGTTCCCTGATGTAACACTGTCTATTGTAGAAATACAGTTTAGTAAAGTTGTTTTCCCTGCGCCTGACGCTCCCATTATCCCCACATATTCACCTTTATCTACATAAAAGCTAATATTATCTAATACTTTATTTATCAAACCTTTTTTCCCGTAATATTTTTCTATATTTTCAACTCTTAATATTTCTTCCATATAAAATTCTCTTTCTAATCAAATATAATACTTTTATCCTTTGGGAATAAAATATAAATACAAGTCCCCTTTCCAACTTCAGACTTTATGTCTATATTTAAATTCATCTTATTGCACATTTTTTTACAAAGATATAAGCCTATTCCTGTAGATTTACCAAAACTCCTTCCATTTTCGCCAGTAAACCCTTTTTCAAATACTTTTTTCAAATCTTTATCGGGTATTCCTATCCCATTATCTTGTATTTTTAGAATAACTTGAGTATCATTTTCAAAAGCCGAAAAAGAAAGTTTAAACTCTTCCTTTCTATATTTTATGCTATTTGAAATTATTTGACCTAAAATAAAATCCATCCATTTTAAATCAGCATACACAGTACAATTTAGATTTTCAAACTCGAATTTAGCTTTTGAAGCAATCAACTGCTTTGAATGTTTTTTTATTGTAGATTTAACCATAGCCTCAATATTAAGTGATTTTATTATGTAATCTGTTTCAAGCATGGAACTTCTTGCATAAAATAATGCCTGTTCTATAAAACTATCTATTCTAGCTACTTCCTCAGATATACTTTTGGTAATTTCATTAGCATTATTTTTGCATATCAAATCAATACACGAAATTGGCAATTTTATTTCATGTATCCAAGTTTCAATATATTCTTTATACTCTTTTTGTACAATTTTTTGGGTAGCAATTTCATCATTCATTGCTTTTGATGATTGTTTTAAAATATCATAGAGAATCTCTGCTTCAAGAAATTCTGGTTCCTCTAAAAACTCTGCTATATATTGTTTTTTATCAAGTTTATTAAAAGAATCATATAATCTATTATAATATGTCATCTTCTTAATATATTCATAAAGTAACGCGAACATTAAAGTTACTATTATAAATATTGATACTAAAATTGTAGCCTGATTGCTTATTTTATGAACTTTGAATAATAGTGATATAAAAAATACAATGAATATTTGTGAAAATATAAATACTAATTTATCCTTTACAAAATCAAAAAATTTCATATTGAATACCCTAACCCTCTTTTGTTGAAATAAAATTTGACGCTCCTATCTCTTCCATTTTTTTACGCAATCTATTTACATTTACAGTTAATGTATTGTCGTCCACAAACTCATCATTTTGCCAAAGCGCATCCATAAGCTCATCTCGACTTACAATATTTTCTGCATTTTCAATTAATACACTTAGAATTTTCAATTCATTTTTAGTAAGTTCTATTTTATTTTCTTTATACGCAAGAATTCCTCTTGATAAATACAAAGTTAATCCATTATAGTTTAGTGTATTATCTGTAGTTTTTCGACCCGTCCTTTTCAAAATAGCTGATATTCTAGCAAGTAATATTTGAGAATTATAAGGTTTAGTTATAAAATCATCTGCCCCTAAATTCATACTCATAAGTTCATCCATATCGCTATCTCTACTTGTAACAATTATGATTGGTATATCTGAAATATTTCTAAGTTCTCTACATATATGATAGCCATCAAAATAAGGTAAATTTACATCCAGTAAAACCAAATCAGGCTTTTCGATCATAATGGTTTTCACCATATCCTTATAATTTTCACTAGAAATACACTCATAGTCATATTTAATCAAAAATTTTATTAGTTCTGATTTTAATTTCAGGTCATCTTCTACTACAAATATTTTCATATAATCAACTCCGTCTTTACTCATATTCTACTATTGTTTTCTAAATACTGCAAAACAAAAAAATCCCAAATAGAAATATTTTAAAATCAATATACTTCTTTTTGGGAATTTTTAAAATTTTAAAGTTAAATAGATGTGTTTTTTACCAAATGTCTATTCTATTTTCTGATTTAGTATATAGCTTATCGCCTTCTTTTACTCCATATGTTTCATAGAATTCATCTACATTAGTCAAAACTCCATTTACTCTAAATTTAACAGGTGAATGAGAATCTACCGTTAAAAGGAATTTTGATAACTCCTCTGTTTGAATTTCTTTCCAAATACCTGAATATGATTTAAAGAATATCTCATATTCTGATTTTTGAGTTGTCTCCAATGAATCAAGCGCAACTTCCACACCACCCAAATCTGCTATATTTTCACCTAATGTAAATGTTCCATTTACAAATTCATTTGGTAAAACTTCATATTTGTCATATTGTGCTACAAGCTGTGCTGTTCTTTTTTGATATTCCTTTAAATCTTTATCCGTCCACCAGTTTACCATATTTCCATTTTCATCAAACTTTGAACCCATATCATCAAATGCATGTGATATTTCATGGCCTATAACAGTTCCTATTCCACCTAAATTTTTAGCCTTGCCTGCTCCATATTTGTAAAAAGGATCTTGCAATATTCCTGCTGGGAATACAATTTCATTAACCGTTGGATTATAATATGCATTTACCGTCTGAGGAGTCATTCCCCATTCAGTTCTATCTACAGGCTGATCTAATTTGCTAAGCTGTCTTAATCTAAAATACTCATTTATATTTTTTACATTTTCATATAAAGAGCCGCCATTTTTGTATGTTTTTATATTAACCGAAGAATAATCCTCCCATTTATTTGGATAGCCTATTTTTATATCCATTGTTTCTAATTTTTTTATAGCTCTTTTTTTAGTCGCTTCACTTATCCAGTCTAAGCCATTTATTCTATCTTCATATGAGTCAATTATATCCTTTACCATTAATTCGACATCAGCTTTAGCTTCTTTTGAAAAACGCTTCTCAACATATACTTTTCCTAACAGCTCTCCAAGAAGCCCATCTACCGTTGATACTGCTCTCTCATCAACTGGTAGCATCGTATCTACTCCAGAAAATATTTTTTCATATTCAAATTGAGCTTTTTCAAAATCACTAGATAGCATTCCCGCTGACTCTCTAAGAACTATAGCCTCAAGATAGTTTTTATAGCTTTCTAGATTTTTTTCTTCAAGTAAAGTATTTAGTTTTTTGAAATACTCAGGTTGTCCAACTATTATTTTTTTCGCTTTCTCCAATCCTAGTTCAGATAATGAAGCTTTCCAATTTAAATTTGGAGCTAATTTTTCCAACTCTGACATAGTATATACATTATATTGTTTTTCTAAATCCATAGCCTCTTCTTTTGAAAGCATTACCGCTGCAATAGATTTTTCATAATCATATACATTTTGAGCTTTTTTAGAAGCGCTTTGCTTATCGTCTCCATTTAAAACAAATAACTTTGTAAGATACTCTTTATAAGCTTTTTGAATATTCTTTGTGTCTTGATCTGAACTCGAATAGTACTCAACATCATCAAGCCCTAGACTTCCTGGTTCTATATCAAGTATATTTTTACTACTATCTTTTGGATCCGCTGTAATCATATAAGTAAATACACTATCATTTCCAATCTTAGCAAGTTCTGACATAACTAATTGTAATTCTTTTAAACTAGTCGCATCATTTATTTTTTTAGTGTATCCTTTTATTGGTCCAGCGCCTTGTTCATTTCTACTTTTATAGTCTACAAAAGCATTATATAAATCTACAATCTTCTTTTCATCACTACCCTCTTTTAAATCAGTCCTATTTCGGTATGATTCTATAATAAGTTTCAAATCATCTGAAGCTTTTTTGTATAAAATATCAGTATTTCCCCAAGATGAATACCCTTCTGGAATCTTTGCTTCTTTTAACCAAGCTTCATTTGAAGCAGTAAAAAAATCGTCTTGAGGTCTTACTTTTCCCTCCGCAAATACAGGTTGATACATTGGGAATATTCCACCCATGGCAATTGTTGCCGATAATACTAAAGAACACATTTTTTTCATATAATTTTCCCTTTCTTAAAACAATTATTTATTTAATTTATATAAAACCCTAAAATATGCAAAGCCCATATATGCAATGGATAAAATAAGTAAAACAAGTATTTTGCACTTCTTCCTTTGACCCCATTATATGCCCATATAAATGGTAGTGAGAATATCATCATCCATTGGAATTGCTCTAAAAATAAAACCCTTAAATTTAATCCGCCTGGCTGAATTGCTACTAAACCAATACATATTAGTAACGATACCGCAGTAAATGCGATTGACATAGTTGTTTTGTTTTTTCTGAAATAATAAAATACTAATGTCATAGGTATTCCTAAAATAGATGCTTCAGTTAAAATAGATGCTCCTGCAATTAGTATACATAATAACGATCCTAAAAAATAGTTTTTACTTTCTTTCATCCATTCTAATATATAAATGAATAAACTAGATAATGCAAGTGATAAGAATATACTATTATTAATTCTAACCTCATTATGTAGTAATACTTTACTTACTACAATATTTCCCGCTAACATAATAAATCCCGCTAAGAACAACCTTGCAATATACCTTTTTTTATTTCTAGTATGAAAAAAACCTTCCACACTTATAAAAAAAAATATTGGTGCTACAACTCTACCTATCCAGTTAAACCAAATCGGAGTATAAAATGCATAGTGCAGGTGATCCATCACCATCAACAACAATGCTAATACTTTAAGCTTAAACGAATCTAATCTCATTTTCATCAACCTCTCTTATTAATTATCTGCTACTGTATATGTATTTTACTATTAAAAAGCCCTTCTTTACAATCTATTTGACTTACGTTAAGGTGACATTTTTGTCACAAAAAAATCTCAAACTGTTCTTTTTTAATTAGAACAATTTGAGATTTATATTTTATATGTCTGTATTAAAACAAACTATATCATATTTATTGCTTTTTTAGGACATTTCTTAGCACAAACTGAACATCCTATACATTTATCTTTATCTACAGTGTGAAGTTGCTTAAGTTCTCCTGTTATTGCTTCTACTGGACAATTCTTAGCACAGATAGTACATCCTACACAAAGATCTGCTACTATATCTGCTTTTTTACGCTTAGAAAGATCTCCAGCTATAGCTTTTGTAGGACACTTCTCTACACATATCATACAACTTGTACATTTTGAGTAGTCTATTTTTGCAACATTGTTTTCTACATGAATTGCATCAAATGGACAGTTTTTCTCACATATTCCACAAGCTATACAGCCTACATTACAGTTAACTTTTACATCTTTACCTTTATTTTTGTTTATACAGTCAACTACAACTTCTTTTGACATTGGTACAAGTTCAATTATTCCTTTTGGACAAGCTTCTATACACTTTCCACAAGAAACACATTTTTCTGGATCAACATGAGCGATTCCATCCTCTAATACGTGAATTGCATCAAACGGACATACCTTCTCACAAGTTCCAAGTCCCATACATCCGAACTCACATGCTTTTGGGCCTCCACCAGCAACCATAGCAGCTGCCTTACAATCTAGTATTCCATTATATTTAGCTCTATCTTTTGCATTAGTACTTGTTCCATTACATAATACTCTTGCAACTTGTTTTTCTCCTGCTTGAGCTTCAACACCCATTATTGCACTTACTTTTTCTGCTACAGCAGCTCCTCCTACTGGGCAAGCATTTACTGGAGCATTTCCTGCTACAATTGCTGACGCTAGTCCTCCACATCCTGGAAAACCACAACCTCCACAGTTTGCTCCTGGAAGTACATCTAATATATCTGTCTCTCTTTGATCTACTTCAACGGCAAATTTTTGAGCTGCATAAGCAAGTCCCGCACCAAAAACAAGTCCCATCGCTGATAAACTTACTACTGAATTTACTATTGGATTCACTATACTACCTCCTATTTAACCAATCCACTAAAGCCTAAGAACGCAATTGACATAAGCCCTGCTGTAATTAGTGCAATAGGGAAACCTTGAAATGATTTTGGAATATCTGACATTTCTAATCTTTCTCTTATTCCTGCAAAAAGAACAATCGAAAGTGTAAAACCTACTGCCCCACCAAAACCATTAAATAAAGTTTCAATTAGATTGTACTCATTTTGAATATTAAGTATCGCAACCCCTAGTACCGCACAGTTTGTAGTTATAAGCGGAAGAAAAACTCCAAGTGCCTGATAAAGCGTTGGTGATGTCTTTTGTATTACCATTTCAACAAACTGAACAAGTGATGCTATTACCAAAATAAATGCTATTGTTTGTAAATATTCTATACCTAGTGGAACTAAAATTAACTTCTGAGCCAAATAGGTAAATAGTGATGCTACAGTCATAACGAAAGTTACGGCCATTCCCATACCAAGAGCTGTTTCAACTTTTTTAGAAACTCCTAGAAATGGACAGCAACCTAGGAACTTTGACATTACGAAGTTGTTAACAAGTACAGAACTTAATAATATAATTAATATTGATTTCATTTCATTCCTCCCTGATTAATTAGTAGATTTTCTTGACTTATATTTATTTATAATAGCCAAGATCATACCTAAAACTAAAAACGCACCAGGAGGAAGTATCATTATAAGTGCAGGCTGGAAGCTTGCTCCAAATAGTGAAAATCCAAAAATACTACCATTTCCTAAAAGTTCTCTTATAGAACCTAAGATAGTAAGTGCCATCGCAAATCCAAGTCCCATTCCTAATCCATCACCAATTGAAGCTACTGGACCATTCTTAGATGCAAAACTTTCTGCTCTTGCTAGAATTATACAGTTAACAACAATAAGTGGAATGAATAGTCCAAGTGCAGCATCAAGCGCTGGCATATATGCCTTAAGTAACATTCCTACTATAGTAACAAACGATGCGATTATTACAACATATGCTGGTATTCTTATTTTTGAAGGTATTGCTTTTCTTAAAACTGATATTGCAAAGTTTGAAAGAATAAGTACCGCTGTTGTTGCAAGTCCCATTCCTAGTCCATTTATTGCAGAAGTCGTTACTGCTAGGGTTGGACACATACCTAGTACTTGCGAAAAAGTTGGGTTTTCATCTATTAACCCGTTTTTTATTGCTTGAAAAAAGTTCATTTAGACTAGCCCTCCTATTTAAAGTTCTTATTATAAACGTCAACTGCAAGATTTATTCCTTCAGTAACCGCTTTAGATGTTATAGTAGCTCCTGAAATTGCAACAATTTCATTTTCTGCGCCAGTAGCATTTTTTGAAACTACTAATGGGCTTTCTACTGATTTACTATTATATTGAGATATAAATGGTTGATCTTTTGCTTTAGCACCTAGTCCTGGAGTTTCATTCATTGAACTTATTACAGCTCCTGCTATTGTTCCATCAACATTTACTCCTGTAACAACTTCTATATCTCCACCATAACCACTTGATGATATAGTTTTTATTATATATGCAATCTCATCTGTACCTTTTACCCCTTTGTAAACTTCAACTACTCCAGCACCAAAGTCTCCGTCAACTTGCTCAAAAGAATCTGCTGTAGGTATTATCTGCTTTCTTGCCGCATCATTTGCTTCAATTTGTTGTTGTGCTATTATTGGTTTTGTAACCTCGTTTACCATTGCAAGCGAACCTGATGCCACAACAGATATTACACAAAGGATTATTCCTAATTTTACGATTTCATTTTTCATTATTTTGCTACCTCCCCAAATACTTTTGGCACTAAATACTTGTCAAGTAATGGAGCTGCTACGTTCATTAGTAGTATTGAATAAGAAACTCCTTCTGGATATCCTCCAAAGTATCTAATTACCGATGTCAACAATCCGCATCCAAAAGCATATACGATTTGAGCTTTTGTATTTACTGGAGAACTTGCATAGTCTGTAGCCATAAAGAATGCTCCAAGCATTAATCCTCCACCTAAAATATTGTATGGAATAGCTGAAACTTGGAATCCTGAGAACGCAAATGTTAATACTGCTACTGTAGCTATATAAACTACTGGTATGTGATATGAAATTATTCCTCTGTAAAGAAGGTATAGTCCTCCTAAAAGAAGTAATATTGCAGAAGTTTCACCGATACATCCTGCTGTATTTCCTAAAAGCATATCCATAATATTAGCTTGTTGTGCTCCCTCTAAGCCTTTTATTACTGCAAGTGGAGTAGCTGTTGTAACTGCATCTGCTCCTGTTGAAACCCAAGTTGTCATTGGAACTGGCCAAGAAGCAAGCATTACCGCTCTAGCTGCAAGGGCAGGGTTCATAAAGTTATGACCTAATCCTCCGAATAACTGTTTAACTACAACAATTGCAAATACTGCTCCTATAAATGTTATCCACCAAGGAAGTACTGCTGGAACGTTCATCGCAAGAAGAAGTCCTGTAACTGCTGCTGAATAATCACTTATTGTAACAGGTCTTTTCATAAGTTTTTGTACAATAAACTCTGCTAATACTGCACCTACTACTGCTACAATTATATTTATTAACGCTGGTACTCTAAAATAATATACGCCCGCTAAAGCTGCTGGCAACAATGCTATAAATACATCTCTCATCACTGAAGAAACATTTTGTTTTGTTCTTATATGAGGTGATGAAGATATGGTTAAATTTAATTTTTCCACTTTATATTCCTCCTATTTACTAGCTTTTCTTCTCTGTGCCAAAATCTCTTTTTTTGCAACTCTTATTGATTGTAGAAGTGGTCTTCTTGCTGGACATACAAATGAACAAGATCCGCATTCTATACAATCAAGCGCTCTATACTCTTCTGCTTTATCATATTTATATAGCAGAGAAAATGCACTAATGTACATAGGTTGAATTCTAGCTGGACAAATAGATATACATTTTCCACATCTTATGCAGTTACTAGCTTCTTCACAATTAACCTCTTCTTTAGGCATACAAAGAATTCCAGAACTTCCTTTTGTTGCAGGCACTTCTAGTTGAACTTGAGCAAGACCCATCATAGGACCACCACTTATAACTTTTGCTGGAGCTACAGTAAAGCCACCACATTGCTCAACTATTTCTGAATAAAGTGTACCAGTTTTTATAAGAAGGTTTTTTGGCTCCTTAACAACTGATCCTGTAACTGTACATATTCTTTCTATTAAAGGCATACCAGTCTTAAGTGTTTTTCCTATTTGAGCTGCAGTAGCTACGTTTGTAACAACTAGCCCAATATCCATAGGAAGTCCACCAGATGGAACCTCTCTTTGTGTACATGCATAAATAAGCTGTTTTTCCGCGCCCTGAGGATATTTAGTTTCAAATCCAACAACCTCTATTTTAGAATCAGTCTTAGCCGATTCTTCCATAACTTTAAGGCACTCTGGTTTATTATCTTCAATTCCTATAAATCCTTTTTCTACATCAAGGATTTTCATTATTACTTGAAGTCCTAGTACGATATCATCTGGAGATTCAAGCATTAATCTGTGGTCTGCTGTAAGATAAGGCTCACACTCAGCACCATTAAGAACAACTACATCAATGTTCTTTTCTTTCGGTGGAGACAGTTTTACGTGAGTTGGGAAAGTAGCTCCTCCCATACCAACGATTCCTGCATCCTTAATCATGTTAAGTAATTCTTCTTTTGACATTGCGTCAATTCCTGCGTAAGGTTTGATTCCTTCAAACACTTCTTCATTGAAATCGTTTTCAATCTCTACGCACATAGCTTTTTGTCCGCCTGGAACAGTCATAGGTTTTATTGCCTTAACTACTCCTGAAACAGAAGAGTGAACAGGTGATGAAACAAATCCTCCTGGTTCTCCTATTTTTTGGCCTTTTTTTACGGCATCGCCAACATTTACAAGTGCTGTACATGGTGCTCCAATGTGTTGAGCAAGAGGTATGTACACAACCTTAGGCTGCGTAGCTATTTCCACACTCTTATTCTCAGTACTTGACTTATGATGTGGGGGATGAATTCCTCCATTGAAAGTAAGAACTCTCATATAAATCCTCCTAAAAATTAAATTGTATAATTGTATATGATAAAACTTTTATCCACAATTGCAATTTTTTATTTTATATAAAATATATAGAAAATACCACTAATTAGTATACTACACTTTTTATATAAAATCACTAATTCTGATTATTTTTTTCACTAATCATGATTATTTATTTTTTATCAACTAGTATTTGATTAATAATTGATTCTGCATTTAACCCATTAACATCAATCCACTGAGCATCTTCATACCTTCTAAACCAAGTAAGTTGGCGCTTTGCGTATCTTCTTGAATCTCGTTTTATAAGTTCAATTGCTTCCTCAAGCGTAATCTCACCCTCAAGATAAGAAAGTATCTGTCTATATCCAATTGCTTTCATAGATTGATTGTTTTTTGTTAAACCTGTCTTTAAAAAATGCTTCACTTCAGACACAAGCCCCTGCTCCACCATCAAATCTACCCTACTATTTATTATTTCGTAAAGCTTTTCTCTATCCCTATGAAGCACTACAAGCTTATATTCCCACTCATTACGTTTTGGTATAGTAGTAAAACTTTGGATATCTCCATTAGTTTTTAGTATCTCAATAGCTCTTATTACTCGCTTTATATTTTGTTTCTCTACCTTTGGCTCAGAATCAAGTTCTAAAAGCATATTATAGAGCGCATCCTCGCCGTTTTTTTCATAAAAATCCCAAAGCTCATTTCTTAAAGTATCATCTGACTCCACTCTATTGTAATCCATATCATAGATAAGTGAATTTATATAAAGGCCAGTTCCCCCTACCACGATAGGCGTTTTTCCTCTTTTTATTATATCTTTTATAGCTTCAGTTGCTTTTTGATCAAAATCTGAAACACTGAAGTCTTCTTCTGGATCAACTACATCAATAAGATGATGCACCAC
>JBOFWC010000090.1:0-22286 GCA_051653405.1 Proteocatella sp.
AATCCATATCTTGCATGAAGTGTTTTTGTTATTGCTGCTGTTAGTGTAGTTTTACCGTGGTCAACGTGTCCAATTGTTCCAACGTTAACGTGTGGTTTATTTCTTTCGAATTTAGCCTTAGCCATTGTTTTTTCCTCCTCGAAAAATATATATTATTTTTTCTATTCTTATTTGCCTTCTGCTTCCATTATTTTCTTAGCTATAGAGTTTGGAACCTCTTCATAATGGTCAAATATCATTGTGTATGTTGCTCTACCTTGAGTTGAAGATCTTAGGTCTGTTGAGTAGCCGAACATTTCTGAAAGTGGTACCATAGCGTTTATAGCTTGTGCTCCACCTATTCTAGCTTCCATTCCTTCAATTCTTCCACGACGAGAGTTTATGTCACCCATAACATCTCCCATGTACTCTTCTGGAGTAACAACTTCTACTTTGAACATAGGCTCAAGTATAATTGGGTTTGCTTTTTTCATACCATCTTTGAAGGCCATAGAAGCTGCAACTTTGAAGGCCATCTCAGAAGAGTCAACCTCATGGTATGATCCATCATAAAGTTCAACTTTTACGTCAACAACTGGATATCCTGCAAGTATTCCTGATTCCATAGCACCTTGAATACCTTGGTCTACTGGTCCAATGTATTCTCTTGGTACTGAACCACCCACAGTTGCATTAACAAACTCATATCCTGCACCTGGCTCTTGAGGGAACATTCTGATCTTAACGTGACCGTACTGTCCTCTACCACCTGACTGCTTAGCATACTTGTATTCAATATCAACTGGATTTTTCATAGTTTCTCTATAAGCAACTTGTGGAGCTCCAACGTTAGCTTCCACTTTGTATTCTCTTAATAGACGGTCAACTATTATCTCAAGGTGAAGCTCACCCATTCCTGAGATTATAGTTTGGCCTGTTTCTTCATCAGTTCTAACTCTGAAAGTTGGATCCTCTTCAGAAAGTTTTTGAAGTGCTGTACCCATTTTTTCTTGAGCAGCTTTTGTTTTTGGCTCTATAGCAACTGAGATAACTGGCTCTGGGAACTCCATAGACTCAAGTATGATAGGGTGATCCTGATCACAAAGAGTATCTCCTGTAGTAGTATCCTTAAGACCAACTGCTGCTGCTATATCTCCTGCATAAACTTCAGTTATTTCAGCTCTTGTATTAGCATGCATCTGAAGTATACGTCCGATTCTTTCTTTCTTATTCTTAGTTGAGTTAAGAACGTAAGAACCTGATTTTAATATTCCTGAGTATACTCTGAAGAATGCAAGTTTTCCAACGAATGGATCTGCCATTATTTTGAACGCAAGCGCTGAGAATGGCTCTTCATCTGATGAATGTCTTTCTTCTTCAGTTTCTCCATCAAGAAGGATTCCTTTTATAGAAGGAACATCTATTGGAGATGGCATGTACTCAACAACTCCATCAAGAAGAAGTGGTACTCCTTTGTTTCTGTAAGCAGAACCACAGAATACAGGGTTTATCTTAACATCAATAACACCTTGTCTTAAAGTAGCTTTAAGTTCTTCTATTGATATTTCTTCTCCTTCAAGATACTTCATTGTAAGCTCTTCATCAAGCTCAGCAATTTTCTCTATCATGATTTCTCTGTACTCTTCTGCAAGAGCTACCATATTTTCTGGTATTTCTCTAGCTTCTTGTTCTCTTCCAAGTTCATCTATGTTATAGTATGCTTTCATAGTAAATAGGTCAATTATTGCTTCGAAGTCGTCCTCTGCTCCTATTGGAAGCTGAACAGCTACTGCATTTGCACCTAATCTATCTTTCATCATTTCAACAACTCTTAGGAAGTCTGCACCAATTATATCCATTTTGTTAACAAATGCTATTCTTGGTACACTATAGTTGTCTGCTTGTCTCCAAACATTTTCTGATTGAGGCTCAACTCCACCTTTTGCACAGAAAACTGCTACTGCTCCGTCAAGAACTCTTAGCGATCTCTCAACTTCTACTGTAAAGTCAACGTGTCCAGGGGTATCTATGATATTTACTCTATTACCTTTCCACTCTGCAGTTGTTGCAGCTGAAGTAATAGTTATACCTCTTTCTTTTTCTTGCTCCATCCAGTCCATCTGTGATGCACCTTCGTGAGTTTCTCCTAATTTATGAGTCTTTCCTGTGTAAAACAGTACTCTCTCTGTTGTAGTTGTCTTACCCGCATCTATGTGGGCCATGATTCCTATATTTCTCGTTTTAGCCAATGGAAATTGTCTTGCCACTGATTTGACTCCTTTCTGGCACATAATCCAGATTATGTTAAATCCGGATTAGTCTGAAATAATTAATAACGGTAATGAGCAAATGCTTTATTCGCTTCTGCCATTTTATGAGTATCTTCTTTCTTCTTGAATGATGCTCCAGTTCCGTTTGCCGCATCCATTATTTCTCTAGCTAACTTTAGTGTCATACCTTTCTCATTTCTAAGTCTTGTATATCTAACTAGCCATCTTAATCCTAGTGTTTCTCTTCTCTCTGGTCTTACTTCAACTGGAACCTGATAGTTTGCTCCACCTACTCTTCTTGCTTTTACTTCAAGAACTGGCATGATGTTATTCATTGCCTTTTCGAATATTTCTAGTGGATCTTCATTTGTTTTTGCTTTTATTTCTTCGAACGCTCCGTAAACTATTGACTGAGCTGTTCCTTTCTTTCCGTCAAGCATTACCTTATTGATAAGCTTTGTAACTAACTTGCTTCCATACATTGGATCTGCAAGTACTTCTCTTTTTGGAACATTACCTTTTCTTGGCACTTCGCTTCCCTCCTTAATGATTAATGGTTAAATCATCGGTACTCGACAAAATCTGCTTTGTCGGGGCGCCATATACATCTTTATCATATATATATTAACGCACCGTAACAATACGACTATTTCTTAGCAGCAGCAGCTTTTGGTACTTTTGCACCGTATTTTGATCTTGATTGTCTTCTCTTATCTACACCTGATGTATCAAGAGATCCTCTTACTATGTGGTATCTTACCCCTGGAAGGTCTTTTACTCTTCCTCCTCTTATAAGCACAACACTGTGCTCTTGAAGATTGTGTCCTTCTCCTGGAATATAAGCTGTAACCTCTATTCCGTTTGTAAGTCTAACCCTAGCTATTTTTCTAAGCGCTGAGTTTGGCTTCTTAGGTGTTACTGTCTTAACTGAAGTACAAACTCCTCTTTTTTGTGGAGAACTTGCATCAGTACTTTTCTTTTTAAGCGCATTGAATCCCTTTTGAAGCGCTGGAGCTGTAGATTTAGTAGCTATTTCTTGTCTACCTTTTCTTACTAACTGGTTAATTGTTGGCATTATGGCACCTCCTTCTTTAAAATTATTGTTTTTGCACCGCCAACTGCAATCTTGTATTGATTCGGCTATATTTAGTCGATTCAAACGTGTTTTTTTGCACACTAATAGATTTTATCACTTTATAGTGATTTTGTCTACTTTTTTTTATGCATTTTTAAATTTAAATTTATTCAACTGACATTATATAGTAATAAAGTGGTTGTCCCCCTCTATGAAGTTCTATATCCATATCATCATAAATTCCTTCAAGCTTTGATTTAAGCTTCTCAGCTTCATCTAGGCTAACATCTTCTCCATAATAAAGCGTTATTATGTCGTCCATATCTACTAGTTTTTCTAAAAGCTCTAAAACTGCTTCTTCAATATTTTTCTTTGCAGTAAGGATTTTCCCTTCTCCAATTCCTATGATATCATCTTTTTCTATATCAATACCATCAGAGTTAGTATCTCTTACCGCATATGTTATTTGAGCAGATTTTACAGTTTTTATAGCTTCCATCATATTTTCTGAGTTAACTTCAAGGTTTTCTTGAGGATCAAATACCATTAGCGCAGAAATAGCTTGAGGTACAGTCTTTGTTGGAATAACTTCCACATTCTTATCGCTCAGTTCCTTTGCTTGATTTGCCGCAAGTATTATATTTGAATTATTTGGCATTATTATTATATTATCCGCATTTAGATTATTTATTGCTTTTATAAAATCTTGAGTGCTAGGATTCATCGTTTGACCACCTTCTATTATGTGATCTACTCCAAAATCCTTCATTATATTTGCAAGACCTTCACCCATAGCTACCGATATTATTCCATATGGCTTTTTCTCTTTAGTCTTTTCTTCTATTAGAGATGCTTGTTGAAGTCTCATATTTTCAATCTTCATCTTGTCAAGCTGTCCATGTTTTCCAGCTATATCAAGTACTTTCCCCGGCTCATTAGTGTGAATGTGAATTTTAACTATGCCTTCATCCCCTACAACTACCATCGAATCTCCCATACCTTCAATCTTACTTCTAAGGTTTTCAGGTTCAATAGTCGCATTTAAAAGCATGAACTCTGTACAATATCCAAATTCTATTTCACCTTCAAATATGTGATTGTCATTTTCTATGAATTCTTCAAAGTCTATCTCATTTGCTTGCTTTGCTTCAACAATCTGGCCTTTATATGCAAGGTGCATACCTTCAATGAACGAAAGAAGTCCTTTTCCACCTGAATCTACAACATTCGCATCTTTTAGTGCTTTTAGCAGCTCTGGTGTTCTATTTAGTGAATGTCTAGCCTCTGTTACAAGACTATCTAAAAAAAGTTCCATGCTTATATCTTCTTTTTTTAGAATCATTGCGTGCGCTGCTGTCTCTCGTATAACTGTAAGAATAGTTCCTTCCACCGGCTTCATAACCGCCTTATATGCAACATCCGAAGCTTGCTTTAGTGCAGATGCAATATCTTTTACAGTAAGGTATTCTTTGCCTTCAACGCCTTTTGAAAAACCTCTTAGAATTTGAGAAAGTATAACTCCTGAGTTTCCTCTTGCTCCCATAAGCGAGCCCTTCGCAATAGCTTTTCCAATAAGAGTTACATCATTTTCACTCACCTTATTTAATTCTGATATAGCTGAAGCTATAGTAAGCGACATATTTGTTCCTGTATCTCCATCTGGTACAGGAAATACATTTAGCCTATCTATAACAGCTTTATCATTTGTAAGTTTATTTGCTCCAGAAATTATCATTTCCCTAAGCAACTTACCATCTATCTTATCCATAAATTCCTCCTGCTACTTTTGTACCCTTACGCCCTGTACATTTATTCCGATTTTTGATACTTTAAGCCCTGTTTGATTTTCTACATAGTACTTAACTCTTTCTATTATATTATCTGCAACTACAGAAACCTTTGTACCATATTGTACAATTACTGAAATCTCTATCTCTATCGATCCGTTTTCTATATTTACTTCTATTCCCTTGCTTCCATTTGCTCTAGATAATAGTTCAACAATTCCATATTTATTTTTAGAGGCCATTCCAACAAGGCCATAGCATTCTAACGCAGCTTGGCTTGCTATCTTGGAAATCACTTCTTTCCCTATTGATATCGTCCCATATTCATTTACTATGTTTAGCATATTTGCCTCCTATCTGTAATTAGTAAAAAGACTATTTATTTATTGTATAATAATTTTTATATTTATTCAAGCCATTTAATGTGCTATAATATTCTAGTATGAATATTTGTTATACTTTAGCGTAAGTTTATGTTGCAATTAATCTAAAGCTATGGTATTATAATATTTGTTAAATTCACGATTATTGATTTGAAGGAGGTGTTTTGCATGGCAAAGGTTTGTGATGTATGCGGAAAAGGAAAAATTTCTGGAAACAATGTCAGCCATTCAAATCGTCATAACAAAAGAACTTGGACTCCTAACTTAAGAGTAGTTAGAGCCATTGTTGACAGTACGCCAAAGAAACTTAAGGTTTGTACAAGATGTCTACGTTCTGGAAAAGTTGAAAGAGCATAGTAATAAAAAAGCTTGAGATACTATCCCAAGCTTTTATTATTTTTAAAGTGTTCTAAAAATACTTAATTTATTCTTTCAAGCTGGCTCTCAATTACAATTGCAGAGCCTTTTCTTATGCTCACTTTACAATCGTCTATATATTCATTAGAAAGCCCTATACTTTCTCCTCTCGAAAGTGGATACTCATTTAGTGGGTATTTTACGCCTTCAAGCGAGACTACTGCATCTTCAAACACAGCAAAAATAGAAAAACACTGATTTTCTTTCTTTAAAGAAGTATGTTCTCCTATCCCACAAACTCTTGCTCTATCATATCTATCCAAAAGTTCTAGTTCTATCCCTTTTTTATATGCATAATACATAAGTCCAAAATTTGCAATACTGTGATCCCATCTTCCGCCTAAAGCACCATAAAGGTCAATTTTTTTTAAGCCTTTTCCCATAAGAAAATCAATACATATATGAGTATCACTAAAGTCTTTTTCTGGGTTAAATTTTATAAATTCTACAGCTTTTTCTTTAAAATATTCTAAAGTTTCTTTGTCGATTGAATCTAAATCCCCTAAAATGTAGTTTGGAATTATATTAAGCTGACGAAGCTTGTTGCTTGCTCCGTCAGCTGATATTATTATATCATATTCTAAAATTACATTTTTAAAGTATTCCAAGCAGGCTAAATCTCCATTTGAAATAATCGCTGCTCTCATTAGACTATAAGCTCTTTTTCTGCATTTTCTCTAAGTTCTTGAACCGCAGATTTCACATCACCTTTTCCAAATATAGCTGACCCTGCAACCAGTATATTTGCTCCAGCTTCTACAACATCTCCTATTGTGCTACTACTTACTCCACCATCTACTTGAATGTCTACATTAAGATTCTTCTCTACTATCATATTTTTTAAATCTCTTATTTTTGAAATAGAAGACTGTATAAATGACTGACCTCCAAATCCTGGGTTTACGCTCATAATAAGCACCATATCTAAATCTTGAATTATATATTCAAGTACGTTTATAGGTGTAGCTGGGTTTAGTGATACCCCAACCTTGCATCCGCATTCTTTTACCGCCATAATTGCTCTATGAAGATGATTTGTTGCTTCATAGTGAAGCGTTATTATATCTGCACCTGCATCTGCAAAATCTTTTATATATCTTGCTGGCTCATCTATCATAAGATGACAGTCAAATACCATATTAGACTGCTTTCTTATGCTCTTCATAACTACAGGCCCAAAAGATATGTTTGGAACAAAGTGACCATCCATAACATCTATATGAAGATACTCACAACCTGCTTCTTCTACTAATTTCACTTCTTCTCCCAGCTTTGAAAAATCTGCTGATAATATTGAAGGGGCTAATTTTATCATTAGTAATTTCTCCTTTTTTTATTTTCTCTTATTTCTCTTAACAATTGTAAATAACTTTCATATCTATCAATAGGAATTTCATTTCTTTCAACAGCGTCCTTTACTCCACACTGAGGCTCATTCTCATGAAGACACTTTGAACCAAACTTACAAGAATGGTCAAACTCTTCAAATTCAATAAAATAATCTTTAAGTTCATTTTCAGGAATTTCAAATACCTCTATAGAACTAAATCCAGGTGTATCCGCTACAAATGAGCCTTTCTCAATCTCTATAAGTTGGGTATGTCTTGTAGTATGTTTTCCTCTTCCGATCTTATGACTTACATCTCCAGTCTGAAGTTCAAGGCCTTTCACAAGCTTATTTATAAGCGTACTTTTACCTACTCCTGATGGCCCTGCAACTACATTTATATGATCCTTTAAATGCTTCTTTAATTCATCGATGTTATATCCTGTCTTTGCACATATAGCAAATGCAGGAGATCCTGAATCTTTATAATTTGCAATCATTTTATCCACTAAACCATCATCATCTAAATCTATCTTATTAAAACATATTACTGTGTCAACCTTTTGCCTACCAGTTATTATTAAAAACCTGTCTATCAAAGAAAAATTTGGAGCAGGTGATTTTACCGAGAACAGAAGTACTGCCTGCGAAACATTTGCAATAGGCGGTCTTTTTAATAAATTTTTTCGTCTGTAGAGCTTTGTGATAATGCCCTTAGAATTTTCCTCATCCGTCAATTCTACATCAACCTTATCCCCTACTACAAACTCTATATTTCTGTGTTTAAACGCTCCTCTTGCCCTGCACTCATATACTTTGTCATCTATCTCCACATAATAGAATGAGGAAATAGCTCTTACAATCATACCTGTCATAATTTCTCCTTTTATTTCTCAATCTTAAAACTGAACTTTTGGGTTAGCATGAACATTGTTATAATCTCCGTCAAGATATACCGCATACTCCTTAGTTTCTCCCGGAAGACCTTTCACTTGAACCTCAAGTAAGCCCCCAAGTTCTTTTGAATTTACAGTCTTATCATAAATAAAACTATCCTGCGCCACATCTTTTATTTGAACTCTAACAGAATCCTTATCTTCTGGAAGAGTAACAACCATACTGTATGATACTTCTTTAGGTTTTTCATACCTATTTACAACTATACCAACTTCAGAACCCGTAGACATCTTCTGTCCTGGACTTGGATTTTGAGAAAGTACAATCCCTTCGCTTTGACTTTTATCTTCTCTATAAGATATTTTCAAATTAAAGTTCTTTAATATATTTTTAGCTTCCTGCTCAGATTTTCCTAAAACAGTAGGAAGTTCTATATTATTTTCCTCTTTCCCCATACTTACCGTTATCTTAACTACATTACCTTTTTCTAATTCATCTCCCGCTCTAGGAACTTGCTCTAGTATAGTATTTTCTGCTGAATCAGCATCAAACTTATATTCTGCCGATTCAGTAAACCCAGCTTCCTTTATGAGTTTAGAAGCTTCTTCAAGCGTTTTTCCTACAAGACTTGGAACTTCCACTAGCTCTACTTCTTCAGCTGCAATTATAACTTTTATAGGTTCATCCTTAGCTATCTTAGTTCCTTCTTCAGGAGTCTGTCTAACTATTTGGCCAGGTTCATATGAACTATTTAGTTCCTCCCCATCCATGGTTACTGTAAGATCTAATTCTTTGGCTTTTTCTTGAGCTTCTTCAAGGGTCATCCCTAAAAATCCTGGAGTTTCAATTTTATCCTTATCTGAACCTTTAAGGTTAGATCCTATCAAAAATGCGCCAGAAACAAATATAATCGCGGCTAAAATAGCTCCAACAACAACCATTACCATCTTCTTTTTATCTTCACCAGAATTCTTTTCTGCGGAATCTCTTTTTACTGGAGCATTGTTGTTTTTAGATCGCTCCCCCTGAGGTCTTTTTGATTTTTCAGAACTATTTTCTTTTACATCTGTAAATAATATCTTATACTCATCGTCTGGTACAATCTTTTGAGTATGGTAGGTATCATCCATGAACTTATTATCAAAAACTCTTTCTTCCTTTATATAATCTAAATCTTTAATCAAATCACTTACATTTTTATATCTTCTGTCTGCACTCTTTTGAGTAGCTTTTCTTATTACATCCTTTATCTCTGATGAGATATCATCATTATCAGAAAACACAAGTTCTTCTTGTATATGTTTTAGCGCTATATTAACAGGTGTATCTCCATCAAAAGGAAGCTTTCCTGTTATCATCTCATACATTACAATACCAAGTGAATATATATCACTTCTCTCGTCTACATATCCTCCTCTTGCTTGTTCAGGAGAAAAGTAATGTACCGACCCCATTATAGAACCTACCGCTGTTATTGTAGAACTGCTTACTGCTTTTGCAATTCCAAAATCAGCTACTTTAACTACATTATTTCTAGTAAGCATTATATTTTGAGATTTTATATCTCTATGCACTATTTTTTTACTATGAGCTTCTTCAAGCGCAAGCGCTATCTGTCTTGCAATAGAAATCATAAGCTCCTTAGGAAGCGCTCCTTTTTTATGAATCAAATCTTTTAGATTCTCTCCATCAACGTACTCCATAACTATATATGATATATCATCCTCTTGCCCTACGTCATATATATTTATAATGTTTTGCTGATTTAAACTAGCTGCTGACTGAGCCTCATTTTTAAACTTTTCTAAAAACTCTTCATCATTATTAAATTCCGGTTTAAGCACCTTCACTGCAACAGTTCTATTTAGAAGCCTGCATTTTGCCTTATATACATAGGCCATGCCGCCCTCTCCTATTTTATCTAATACTTCATACCTATTTCCAAGCAACCTATTTATCATCTTCTACACCAACCTTACCATCATACTTTATTAGTATTATTGAAATATTATCAAGCCCACCATATTCTAATGCTCTTTCTACTAATTTATCAGTTTTTTCTTCCAAATTATAATCAGAAGATGATATGCTTAAAATTTCTTCATCTCGTATCATATTAGTTAAGCCATCTGAACAAAGTATTATGAAATCTTCTTTTTCAAGCTCAAATTCATAGGTATCTACTTTTAGATAACAATCTGTTCCAATTGCTCTTGTTATTATATTTTTCTTAGAATGATTTACAGCCTCTTCTTCAGTTATAACTCCAGACTCTACAAGTTCTTGAACAAAAGAATTATCCTTTGTAAGTTGCCTTATCCTGCCATCTCTTATAAGATAACATCTGCTATCACCTACATTTGCAATAAGAAGTCTATCCTCAGCTATTAAAGCCGTAACCATGGTAGTTCCCATTCCAAAAAATTCTTCTTTTTCACCTTCTTCATATACCACCTGATTTGCCTGTTTTACCGCATCTACAAGCATTCCCATAGTATCTTGAAGTTTTCCACTGAGTATAGATTCTGAAATTTTTTCTTTTGATTTTTCCATAAGAGATACTACTGTATGTGTAGCAATCTTACTTGCAACTTCTCCTTTGTTGTGTCCTCCCATTCCATCAGACACTACAAATATATGTGCATTTTCGCATATTGCAAAATGTTCTATAAAATCCTCATTATTACTTCTAACCTTGCCCACATGGCTTCTTAGACAATATTTCATAAACGAATTCCCTCCACACGGCTTAAAAAGATTATTTTATGCTGCTTCTTCTAAGCTGTCCACAAGCTCCTGAAATATCTTTCCCCAGTTCTCTCCTAATAGTTGCTTCTATATTATTTTTCAATAAAATTTCCTGAAAAGCTCTCACTTTTTTCATGTTAGGTCTTTTAAAATTATTTTCAGATATTTCATTAACAGGAATTATATTTACATGAGATAGAGTTCCTTTTAAAAGCTTTACAAGAGATAATGCAGTTTGTTCATTATCATTTACACCACTTATAAGCGCATACTCATAGGTAACTCTTCTTTTAGTTAGTTTTGAATATTGATTAGCTGCTGCTATAAGTTCTTTTAAATTGTAACTCTTAGCCACAGGCATTATTTCCTGTCTTTTTTCCTGCTCTGTCTGATGAAGCGAAACCGCTAAATTAACTGGTATTCCAAGCTCAGCCAGTCTCTTTATCTGTGGTACAAGCCCACAAGTTGATACAGTAATATGTCTATATCCTATATTTAGCCCTTTTTCTTCATGTACAAGTTCAAAAAACTTCTCTAGATTTTCCATATTATCAAAAGGTTCTCCAGAGCCCATTATAACAATATTAGAAATTCTTTCTCCAGCATCTTTTTGAACAGTTATTATCTGTCCTAGTATCTCGCCTGCCGTAAGGTTTCTAACAAGCCCATCTATTGTAGATGCACAAAATTTACACCCCATGCGACATCCCACCTGTGTAGAAATACAAATAGAAAGCCCATGCTTATATTTCATAAGCACTGTTTCTACAATGTTTCCATCATCAAGTTCTATAAGATACTTTTTTGTCTCATCTTCTGATGATTCAAGCTTTTTATAGATATCCGCCTTAGAAATATAAGCTTTTTCACTCATTTTTTCTTTAAGAGCTTTAGGAATATTAGGAATTTCATCCAAGTTTTTTATCCCCTTTGCTATAAATGGATATATCTGCTCCGCCCTATACTTAGGCTCTCCAAGCTCTACAATAAAAGCTTTTAATTCTTCTAGTTTTAAACATTTTATATCAATTTTCATAAATTCTCACTCTTCATTTTAGGAAATACGTTGCAACTTACATATATAAAATCCATCATTTTCAGATTCTGATGGAAGCATTAATATATCATCTTGCAATCTTTTATAGTTAGGATTATTTTCTAAAAACCAATTTGTAATATCCTCATTTTCACTTTTATTTATAGTACAAGTACTGTAAATAAGAATCCCATCATTTTTAACATATTTAGATGCATTCTCTATAATCTTTTTTTGAATCTCATATAAAGACTCTATATCTTTAAGCTTCTTATATCTTATTTCAGGCTTTCTTTTTATTATTCCAAGCCCTGAGCATGGCACATCGGCTAAAACCCTATCATATATACCTTCAAACTCAGAATTGTATATGCTTGCATCAGATGCCGCTATATTTACAATACTTATTCCAAGTCTTTTACAAGTCATCTGAACAAGTTCAAGCTTATTTTGAGATATATCTCTTGCATCTATTTCTCCAGAGTTTTCCATAAGCTCCGCCATATAAGTTGTCTTACCCCCAGGGCATGCACATAAATCTAGAATTCTTTCCTCTTTTTTAGGATCTACTTCTTTCACACATCTCATAGAGCTTATATCTTGAATAGTAAAAAGACCAGACTTGTACTGAGGATTATTCTCAATATTTTTCATATTTTTAACTCTAAGCGCATCAGGATTTTCTGAAACAAATTCTACTTCTATTCCTTCTTTTTCAAGAAGATTTTTAAGTTCATTAGGCTCAGTTTTCAATCTATTTACCCTTATATAAAGCTGGGGTTTTTGTGAAAACCCATAAAATATGTCTTCTGCTTCTTCTAGACCATACTGAGAAATTACAAGCTCTGCTATATCTCTTGATATGGAATACTCTACAGATACTTTTTTTACAGGATCTTTTATATCTATATCAAATGCAGTTTTGTCTCTTAGTATATTTCTCAAAATCGCATTTACAAAACCACTTCCCTTAGGGTATATCTTTTTGCAAAGCTTTACAGACTCATCAACCGCTGCAAAATCAGTAACTGAATCCATATCTCTTATTTGGTAAAGTCCCATTTCTAGAATTATTAATACTTCCTTTGATACATCCTTAAGCTTCTGCTTGCTGTATTTTTGGATTACATAATCTAAATATAGTTTATTTTCAATAGTTCCATATACAAGTTCTGTCAAAAAACCTCTATCCTTATTCTCTAGATTATGTTTTCTTAAAACTTTATTTATAGATATATTTGAATATCCACCTTCATTTATAACATTATTTATTATCTCATATGCCAATTCTCTTGGTTTTTTCATAGTTCCTCTTTCGGTAAAAAGTCATTAATCGTTATTTCTATCTCTTATTATAAGAAGTCTTATTAGTTGTGAAACCGCTGCTGCCGCTGCCGCTATATAAGTAAGCGCCGCTGCATTAAGCATTCTTCTTCCCTGTGGTATCTCCTGAGGCGTAAGTATTCCCATTTCACCCAAAAGATTTATCGCTCTGCTGCTCGCATTAAACTCTACAGGAAGTGTAATTATTTGAAACAGTACACTCGCTGAAAACATTATTACCCCTATAGTAAACAGTTGAGGCATAGATGAAATAAAAATACCTCCAACTATAAAAAGCCACGCCATATTTGAAGCAATATTTACAACTGGCACAATGCTATTTCTAAGTGTCAGTGGAAAATATGCCTTTGCGTGCTGTATGGCATGTCCTACCTCATGGGCGGCTATAGCATTTGCCGCTATAGTAGTTCCATAATATACATCATGTGAAAGCCTTAAAATCCTAGTTCTCGGATCATAGTGGTCACTCAATCTGCCTCCTACAAGCTCAATATTTACATTAAAAAGCCCATTTTTATCAAGTATCGCTCTTGCAGTCTGCATACCTGTATATCCTTGAATCGTTCTTATTCTTGAAAAATTTGCATATGAACTGTTTACCTTACTTTGGGCATACATCGTCAGTATCATAGCTGGAATGAGTATCAACATTGTGCTGTCATAGTAAAATGGATAGTACATAAGTTTCCCTCCTAAATTTATCTAAAAACTTCTCCCGTTTTAATATCATTCCCCTTTAAAAATTCCTTTACTGGCATTCGCTTTTTGTTTGGAAATTGCACTTCGTATATAAGAACAGTCTTCTCTTTTGATACAACCTCTATACAATCAGGATTTACTGAAACAATTTCCCCATAATTAGTATTTTTAGTAGCATTCCCTAGTTTTATTCCAAAAAGCTTTATGGTGTCCTCTCCAAGTTTTGCATATGCCGATGGCCATGGATCAACGCCCCTCGAAAGATTTATTATATCTTGAGCATTTTTACTAAAATCGATATGTCCAAGTTCTTTACTCATCATAGGCGCATAATTAGAAAGAGAGTCATCTTGAACCTCTCTTGGGGCAGTGCCACTTTCTATAAGCTCAAGTGTTTTTCTTAAAGTTTCTTTACTTAAAACTGCAAGTTTATCATGAAGCGTTCCTGCTGTATCTTCTCCTGTTATTTCAACCTCATCTTTAAGAATCATGTCTCCAGTATCAAGCCCCTGCGCCATGTACATAGTAGTTATTCCCGTTTTCTTTTCGCCATCTATTATAGCAAAATTAATAGGTGCCGCTCCTCTATACTTTGGCAGTAGTGAAGCATGTACATTTATGCATCCATATTTTGGAATATCAAGCACTTCCTTTGTCAGTATTTGTCCAAAAGCTGTAACCACTATTAAATCTGGTTCTAAGTCTTTAAGCTTTTTAACGGCATCCGCTTCTCTAAGCTTCTTAGGTTGAAATACTTCATAACCATATTCTAAAGCTCTTTCCTTAACTGGAGTCATTTGAAGTTTTTTACCTCTGCCCTTTGGTTTATCTTCTTGAGAAACCACCAAAAGCACTTTATCATTTCTCTCCTTTAAAACTTCAAGTGAATATACCGAAAACTCAGGAGTTCCCATAAAAATAATTTTCATAGCTTCCCTCCTAGTCTAATCTTCTATCTTCTCTAATTTAACATCTTTATCGACTCTATCCTTAAATAAAACCCCATTTAAGTGATCATTTTCATGAAGTATTGCTCTTGCGAAAAAGTCGTCTGCTTCAAGTATATGTTCTTCCATATTTTGATCAAAAAACTTAACTTTTACATAGTTTGGTCTACATACCGGTGCATAATATCCAGGTATACTTAAACATCCCTCATCACCTGTTTGAGAACCTCCTGTTTCAAGTATCTCAGGGTTTATAAACACTACTGGACCTTCTCCGATATCAACTACAAATATTCTTTTTAAAATTCCTACCTGAGGTGCTGCAAGTCCTACTCCATCAGCCTCATACATAGTATCTATCATATCCTCGATAAGTTCTTTTATCTTTGGCGTAATTTCATCTACTGTTTTTGATTTTTTTCTTAGTACCTCATCACCGTCTTGTCTTATTTTTCTTATTGCCATTTTGCCTCCTATAATTTTATATCTAATACAATCTAATATATTACATAATATTGTTCGGGTTTATATCAACAGAAACCGAAGTTTCTCCATCTATAATTATACTTCTTTTTTCCGATAAAATAAAGTTTATTATACGCTTTATAAGCTTTATTTGTGAATAATCCTTGACTTTGTAAAATAATTGCCACCTGTATTTCTTATCAATCCTGTTTATAATACATGGAGTTGGGCCCAGTGGTTCAAGATTTACATTACGCTTTGATAAATAAAACGCTACTGCATTTTTTATCTTTTCAGCGGTATTCGCAGCTTTTTTTGAGTCAGTTCCACTACTTACAATTCTTATAATGGTTCCAAAAGGTGGATATTCAAAAAGATTTCTGATTTTAATTTCGCTTTCATATAGCGCCTCATAATCATTATCTTTTATATAACCAAAGACTTCATTTTCAGAATCTATAGTTTGGACTATTACTTTTCCAGCTTTATCTCCTCTTCCAGAACGCCCTGCTACCTGAGAAACTACACTAAAGGTCTTTTCATAACTTCTATAATCCGGAAACCTCAAATTCTGATCTGCATTAAGCACTACAACAAGCGTTACATCTTCAAAATCCAGTCCCTTACTTATCATCTGTGTTCCTATTAGAACATTTGCCTCTTTATTTTTAAATCTACAAAGAAGATTTTCATAACTGCCTTTTTGAGATACCGTATCCTTATCCATCCTTACGATAGATGCTTCTTCTATTGAAGTTCTTATTTCCTGCTCAATTTTTTGCGTTCCTGCACCAGATTCTACTAAATTGCTACTACCACACTCATCGCATACTCCAGTATAATCCTTAGTATATCCACAGTAGTGACACATAAGTTTGTTCCCTATCTTATGATAGTTAAGCGTAATATCACAGTTAGGACATTTTATAACCGTCTTGCAGTCAATACAGCTTAAGCTATGTGCAAATCCCCTTTTGTTTAAAAACACTATTACCTGATTACCTAGTTTAAGTTCAGTTTGAATCTGCTGCTTTATATATTCATTTAAAATGCTATTATTTCCTCTTCTAAGTTCTTCAATCGTATCTATAATCTCAATATCAGGCATAACTGCACTCGCTCTATTTTTAAGTTCATAAAGTTCATACCTTCCTATTCGAGAGTTGTAGTACTGCTCTATAGTTGGAGTTGCACTTCCAATAAGCACATCTGCATCGCTGTACTCCATAAGCTTTTCAGCCACTGCTATAGTGTCATACTTTGGATTTTGTTCCGATTTATACGCATCATCATGACACTCATCAATTATTATAATCCCTAGATTTTTAAGCGGCGCAAATATTGCCGAACGTGCACCTATAACAATATCTGCAAAGCCTTGTTCAATAAGTGCCCACTGGTCCTTCTTCTCCCCCTCGCTCAAATTGCTATGGAGTAGTGCAATCTTTTCCCCAAACCTATTTCTAAATCTTGCAATCGTTTGAGGTGTAAGCGAAATCTCAGGTACAAGCACTATTGCTGATTTTCCAAGTCTAAGCTTTTCTTCTATTAGCTTTATATAAACTTCAGTTTTTCCAGAACCTGTAACTCCATGAAGAAGTTTTAGCTTTTTACTAGAAAAGCTGTTTGAAATAGCTTCATAAACTTCCTGCTGTTCTTTATTTAGTATGATGTTTTGGTCAATAACCTGATAGCTTTGCTCCGGTGCTCTATAAACCGCTTCTTTTTTTATAATAGCTATTCCATCTTCAACTAGCTGTTTTACGACACTTGAAAGGATAACCTTATGTTCTTCTTGAAGCTTCATTATATCCACAGGTCCTTTTTGAAGCTCATCCAGCAATAATAATTTATTTTTAGCGTTTTTACGCTGAGCTTCTTTGTATTTAATAAGCTCTTCCAAATTTTTATTTGGAGAAAGTATTCTTTTGTATTTAAATGAAATATTCTCAGCTTTAGGAAGAAAAAGAGAAAGTGCTTCAAAAAAACTGCACATATATTCTTCCTTAATCCACTTGGCAAGTTCTATAGATGCTTCACTCACAAGTGGCAGTTCAGATTTTAAAGAAGCTATCTGTTTAAACGAAACATCCCCGTCATCCTCAAAATCTTCTATTATACTTACCACAATACCTTCATGAAGCTTATTTCCTTTTCCAAACGGCACTTCAACCCTTTGGCCAAGCTTTAGCTCAAATGGAGATTCATAGGTAAAAAGTCTATCTACATATCTTGATTTATGTTTTATCGAAACTTCTACTCTAATTTTTCCTTGCTCTTCTTTGGAGTTTCCTATATTATGCATCAAAAAGTTCTCCTTATACATGAAAGAGGGCACCGCTTAGTGTCCTCTCTCTTATGACTATATACTTCTAGCCTTATAAATCTCAATTATTCTGTCAAACAACTGAAGTGCTACCTCACTCTTTTTCATCATAGGTAGTGGAGTTATAATCCCCTCTTTATCAATTATATTGACTATATTGGTATCTACTCCAAATCCAGCGCCTTCTTTTTTTATGTCATTTGCTACTATAAAATCTAGATTTTTCTTCTTCATTTTAGTTTTAGCATTTTCAAGCACATCATCGGTCTCTGCCGCAAACCCAACTAAAATTTGATGCGGAAGTTTTTTACTTCCAACTTCAAATAATATATCATGAGTTCTTGAAAGCTCTATTTTTAAATCGCCATCTTTTTTCTTAAGCTTGCTTTGTGATTTCTCGCTTGGTGTGTAATCTGCAACTGCTGCAGATTTTATAATTACATCCATCTTTTCAGCATTTGCCATCACCGCATTGTACATATCTTCAGCAGATTCAATACTTATAAAGTTTTCAATGCCATAGGGCACTTTTTCCTGCGTTTTGCCTGAAACAAGCGTGACTTTAGCGCCTCTTCTCACCGCTTCCTCAGCTATGCTATAACCCATCTTTCCAGATGAACGATTGGTTATATACCTCACAGGATCTATAGCTTCTATTGTAGGCCCTGCAGTTATAAGAATATTTTTACCCTCTAGGTCACTTGTTCGGTTTAAATAGTGCATAGTTATATCAACTATTTTTTCAGGATCTTCAAGTTTTCCTTTTCCAACATCATTACATGCCAAAAGTCCTGCTACTGGTTCTATAAATATAACCCCTCTAGACTTAAGCTTTTCAATATTTTCCTGTACTGCTGGATTTTCATACATATTGGTATTCATAGCTGGAGCTACAATTATCTGCGCTTTTGTTGCCATAACTGTAGTGCTCAGCATATCATCTGCTATGCCATTTGCCATCTTCCCAATTATATTTGCTGTGGCTGGAGCTATCAAAAACACATCAGCTTTTTTTGCAAGAGAGATATGCTCTATTTCCCAATGAAAATTTGTATCAAACATATCTGTAACAACTCTATTATTAGAAAGACTTTGAAATGTCATCGGCCCCACAAACTCAGAAGCGCTCTTAGTCATTATAACATCTATATTAACACCATTTTTTTTCAATCTTGAAACAATATCACAGGCCTTATATACGGCTATCCCTCCTGTAACTCCCAAAACCACATTTTTCATACTACTCTCCCATCATATTGCTGAAAGCATTGCATTTGTCTTCATAGTCTTTTTGTTCCATTTCCATGGTATAAGAACTGCTATATCCTATCTTTTTCTCAAAAACCTCTTGAGTTGCTATAGAAACTGGTTTAGTATCTATAGTCTTTACAAGGGCATCACTTCCCTCTACTATTTGTCTTGCTCTCTTAGATACCTGATTTACAAGCACATATCTGCTGTCCGATATCTCTAATAATTCATTTATTGATGGATATAACATTATTTTTCCTCCTGATAAAAATTAAAAATTTGTTCACAATACCTTTTAACACTGCTTTTTTCAGCTTTTATGATACTTTCCATATAATCTACAGATTCTTCTATGTCATTATTTATTATGAAATAAGAGTATTCATTGATTTTTCTTATTTCGCTAAGCGCTCTTGAAAGTCTATCTTTTATCTGATCATTAGTCTCCGTGCCACGTTTGACTATTCTATTTTCAAGTTCTGTAATTGTTGGAGGTAGTACAAAAATAAGTACTGCTTCCGGATATTTTTCTTTTATTTGCATTGCGCCTACTATTTCTATTTCAAGTAGAACATCAATTCCCTGATTTATGCTTTCTTCTACCGCTTTTTTTGGAGTTCCATAGTAGTTTCCAAAAACATGAACATGCTCCAAAAATCCATTTTCGCTTAAAGCTTTTTCAAAGTCACTCTTAGTTATGAAATTATAGCTTACGCCATCAACCTCTCCACAGCGCATTTCTCTTGTCGTAGTAGAAACAGAAAGCTTTACATCATTGTTTTTTTGCATAAACCTTTCACATATAGTTCCTTTGCCCGCACCTGATGGTCCTGATAATACTAATAGTAAACCTTTCCTATCCATATATTCTCCCTCTCAAACTAATCATTATCATTTTCCCTCTCTCCAAATCTATGTCCGACAGTTTCTGGGTTGTGTGATGAGAGTATAACATGCTCACTATCCATTATTATAAGTGCTCTAGTTCTACGTCCATAAGTTGCATCTACTAACTTCTTATTATTTCTAGCCTCTTCTATTATTCGCTTTATAGGTGCTGAATCTGGGCTTACTATAGCTATTATCCTGCTAGCATTTACGGTATTTCCAAACCCAATATTTATTAAACTCATCTTTCCCTCATTATTCTATGTTTTGAATTTGCTCTCTTATCTTCTCAAGCTCACATTTTAAATCCACTACAATATTAGTGATTTCAATTTTTGCGGATTTTGACCCAATCGTATTAACTTCACGGTTCATCTCTTGAAGGATAAAGTCCATTTTTCGCCCTACAGAATCCTCTTCCTCAAGAGTATCTTTGAGCTGAATAATGTGGCTTCTAAATCTGACAATCTCCTCAGTGACATTTGCCTTATCAGCTAATATAGCTGCTTCTTGAACAATTCTTTGTTCGTCTATATTCTGTCCTAAATTTTTTAGCATATCAGTAAGTCTAGTCATTAGCTTCTGCTGATATTCAAATTCTATATTTTCAGAAAGAGCATCGATTTTATCAAAATATTTTCCTAAAAGTTCACATCTTTCTAAGATATCTTCTTTTAGTTTTTGACCTTCAATCCTTCTCATATCTTTAAAATTAGAAAAAGCTATCTCCATTGCACCATCAAGACATCTTTTGATTTCATTCTGATCAATTTCACGCTCCTCAAGCTTTATGACATCTTGAAATTTAGCTAAATCAACCGCACGTACAGGACTTGACGAACCAGTAATCTCCTCTAACCCCATAAGTACATCAAAGTAATTTTTTGCAAGCGCTTTATCAAAGCTTACCTTAGTGTCACTCTCACTTCCAAGCTCAAGTTTTACATATACATCTACTTTACCCCTTGTAGCATATTTCTTTAAGCTTTGTTTGATATACTCTTCTAAATAATTTATCTTTCTCGGAAGCTTTACCTGAATATCCAAATATCTGTTATTTACACTCTTCGCCTCAACTGTAAAATGATATCTCTCATCTAAGTACTCTCCACGTCCATAGCCAGTCATGCTAATTGTCATTTTTTTACCACACTTTCTTAGACATTATTATAAATATACATTACTTTTTATTATACATTCTTTTTACAAAAAAATAAAGTTCATATTGGATTAAATATGATAAAATGTAATAAAAAAAGAAAAAGGTGATAAATATGCCGTTAGACGGATTAACATTACGTGCAGTAGCCTGCGAACTAAATACAGCTTTAGCCGGCGGTAAAATTGATAAAATAAATCAAGCAGAAAACGATGAAGTACTTTTAACCATAAGAAACAATCAAAAAAATTATAAACTGCTCCTAAGCTCAAACAGTGCAAACCCAAGAGCTTATATGGTAGAAAACTATAAAAAAGAAAATCCCTTAAAAGCCCCTATGTTTCTAATGATACTTAGAAAACATATTGGAAGCGGCCGTATTCTTGAAATATTTCAAAATGGATTTGACCGTTCAATTTCAATTATTATAGAAGCCTACGATGAAATGAGAGTGCTTTCTAAAAAAAATCTAACCATAGAAATAATGGGAAAGCATAGCAATATAATTTTAATAGACCCTCAGACAAATAAAGTTATAGATGCTATAAAAAGAGTTCCTATGTCAGTAAGTTCTGTAAGAGAAGTGCTTCCAAATAGAGAATTCTTAAATCCTCCTTCACAAAACAAACTTAATCCGCTTGAAGTAATTACACTTGAAAAATTTATTTCTACGCTAAAAAATAAAAACCAGCCTATATTTAAGGCGATATATACAAATTTTGAGGGCCTAAGTCCCCTTGTAGCAAAAGAAATCTGTTTTAGAGCTTCAATAGAAGATTCCCTAAGCAGTTTTGAGCTATCTGAGCTAAACTTTGAAAGACTAAAAAATTCATTTGACCGTCTCTTCTCAGAAATAAAAGAAGCAAATTTTTATCCAAATATAATGTTTGACAAAAGACTGCATACCCCTTATGAATTTTCATGTGTAAATCTTACAATGCTTAGCGATTACAATATTGAAACCTCAGATAGTATGAGCCGTATATGTGAAAACTATTATGCCTCAAAAGATTTATACGAAAGAATACATCAAAAATCATCAGGACTTAGAAAATCACTTCAGATTAAGCTTGATAGACTTAAAAGTAAATTAGAAAAACAGACAGACGAGCTGAATAAAGCTCAAGAACTTGATAAATATTCTAAAGTAGGAGAGCTTTTGACTGCCAATATTTATCTACTTGAAAAAGGCATGAAAGAAGTAACTGTGCTTGATTATTTTGACCCTGAATATAAGGAAATAACTATCCAAATAGACGAACATCTTACCCCATCAGAAAATGTTCAG
>JBOFWC010000091.1:0-28022 GCA_051653405.1 Proteocatella sp.
GCTGAGAAAGTACTTGAAATAAATACTTCTCATAAGGTTTTTGATATTCTAAAATCAGCATTTGAATCTGATAAGGACAGAGCTGAAAAGGTTGCAAGAGTTCTTTACAATCAGGCCCTTCTTATTGAAGGATTATCTATTGAAGATCCTGTTCAATATGCAGATGATGTATGTAGCCTTATGATGTAAAAATTAATAGTTATAGTTGAAATTAAATTGTAGCCAAATATATTTTCCCGAACGAATTCTGCAGACTAGATAATTCCATAGAATAAGCAAAAAATTGTTAGCCGAGATTTAGCGTAGTGATTTTCGAGGCTATTTTTTGCATTTCGTAAATGGAATATCTAGGCGAAGCCCTAGTGAGGGGAAATATATTTGGCTACAATTTCAACCACAAATATTAGATTTTATTTGTACTTCATAGAATCTTCGCCATTTTGATTCCAAGCTGAAAATCCTTCGCTATAGTTTTCTACAAAAAACACAGGCAGACATTCCTGGAAATTATCGGAAAGCTCCATAGTTTCAAGCTTTTCTATATCTACCCAAAATACATCTCCTTCTTCTGAGCTACTTTTTAAATTTCCTTTAAATTCTGATGTTTTATAAAGAAATGCTAAATATCTATCATCTGTATCCTTGTTGCACCAATGTATCACTCCACAGGATTTTAAATTCTTAACCGTAAGTCCCGTTTCTTCCTTTACTTCTCTTAAGGCTGATTCTACAAAACTTTCCCCTTTTTCAACATGACCTCCTGGAAAGGTTATTCCCTGAGGATGTTTTTTTCTATTTTGAACTAGGACTTTATTATTTTCTCTATCCATTATCATAATCATATTTGTAAGTTCTGTTTTTGGCATAATCTAGGCTCCTTATTATGTATTCTATATATAATATTAGCAAAATTTTGAATTTTAGTCACCCTAAATTTGGGTAAATATAGTTATAACTCATTATGAGGGGAGTGTTTTTATGAGAGGTATATTCGATAGTGAAGATATTAGAAAAATAAATCTTATGGTTCCATTTTTAGTTATACTGGTTATGTTTATGGCTTTTTTTACACCTCGTGGTGTGGATAACTATGTTAATACCATAAAAATTGCTACTAAACCTATGACTGAACAATATATTCTTGGAGAAATGCTTTCTATTCTTATTGAAGAAAAAAGTAATCTCAAGGTTGAGCTTACAAAGGGTGTAGGGGGTGGAACTGCAACTATTCATCCTGCAATGTTAAATGGAGAGTATGATATGTATTTTGAATACACAGGCACAAGCTGGCTTTATATTTTAAAGAGTAATCCCACTACTGATGATGCTTTGATTTATAGACAGCTCCAAAAAATATATCCTGAAAGTTTTGCCCTCGCTTGGAGTAATTTATTTGGATTTAATAATAGCTATGGGCTTGCTATAAGTCAAGAAACTGCAACTTACTACAATATAACTACCTATTCGGACCTCGCAAAGATATCTGATAAACTCACTTTTGGAGCCGAAGCTGATTTTTTCCAAAGAGAGGATGGTTTTTCAAAGCTTACCACTTTCTATAATATGAATTTCAAAGATACTGTAGAGCTAAAAATTACAGAAAAGTATGATGCCCTAAATAAAAATTCGGTGGATGTTATAAATATATTTACTACGGATGGAAGACTTAGTAATTCTAAGATAAAAGTTTTAGTCGATGATCAAAAGTTTTACCACACTTACTTTTGTGGTACTATAGTTAGCACTAATACACTTGAAGATCATCCTGAGCTATCAGAAATAATAAGTCTCTTAGATGGTGTTATAACAGATGAGGATATGTCAAAAATGAATTATCTTGTGGAAAATGAAAAAAGAACTGATAGAGATGTGGCAAGGGAATTTTTAGAATCAAAGAATCTTATATAAAATAGCTCGAAATTATTTTTAATATCGAAAAATCCTAGATTATTTTCAAAACACTTGTATAAGCGTTAGTTAATCTAGGATTTTAGTTTTTGTGGTTAGCTTTTAAAAAACAATATTATTTTATTGCATCTTTGTTTATTACAGATACTCCTGTGTCTACATAGTCTGTATCTACTGCTTCTCCGTTTATTGCTTTTACTGCTGTTTTTAGACCTTCATAACCCATTACATCTGGATTTTGTGCCATTGTGCAAAGAAGCTGTCCGTTTTTGATAAGGTTAAGTATAGCATCTGATTTATCAAATCCAACCCCTATTACTGATCCACCTGCTTCTTGGATAGCATTTCCTATACCTACTGTTGATCCTTCATTAGCTCCAAATACTCCTATAACTCCCTGTGTTATAAAGTTTGCTGCCATATCTTTTGCTTTTGCAGCATCGCCATCACAGTATTGAGTTTCTAATATTTCAAATTTTGTTCCTTCAAATGCTTTTCTGAAGCCTTCTTCTCTTGCTACAGTTGATGCAGTTGCTGCGTTTACGCTTATAACTCCTATTTTACCTTCTGTTACGCCTGCTGCTTCAAATGATTTTTTCATTTCTTCTCCTGCTGTAGTTCCTGCTGCTACGTTATCTGTAGCAAGCGTTTGTACTGCTGGAAAATCTGCTGCTGAGTCTACATATACTATCTTAACTCCAGCTGCCTCTGCTTCTTCAAGTGCTGATGTAACTGCTGTAGGACCGTTTGCTGCAAGCATTATTGCTTGCGCTCCACCTGCTACGGCATTGTTTATACATTCGATTTGCTTAGCATCATCTTTTACATCTGGTGCAAGCCATGTATATTTTACGTTTCCTAGTTCTTCAGCTGCTTTTTTAGCACCTGCATCTACGTTAACCCAATGTTGATCCATTTGGTCCATAGTTATTAAGTACACATTGCTTTCGCCTTGAGCTGCCTCTGGTGCTGCTGCTTCTTCTTTTTGTCCACATCCTGCTAATCCAGTTACCATAACCATTGATAAAAGTAATGCGGCAATTTTAGTTCTTTTCATAATTCTTCCCTCCTAGAATTTTCAAACATTTTATAAGTAAAGCATTTCGCTGTTACTTCGTACGGTTGTTTTTGTACTACTGTTCTTTCTTCTTCTTAAGTTTTCCACTTCTTACTATTACGTCTAAAAGTACTGAAATTACTACAATTATACCTATTACTATGTTTCTTATTGCTACGGGTGCCCCTGCAAATTGAAGTCCATTTTGAAGCACTCCCCAAATTGAAGCTCCTATTACAGTTCCAAGAAGAATTCCCTGACCTCCAAGTGTACTAACTCCACCTATTACGGATGCTGCTACGGCATACATTTCATAGGCGTTTCCGGCATCCATCGTTCCCATTCCACTTGTGGCACATATTATAAGTCCTACTACGAATGAACAGAAGGCACTTACTAAAAATGCTATTGTGGTAGTAGACACTATGTTAACACCTGAAAGTCTTGCAGCTTCTATATTGCTACCTATTGCATATATATGTCTTCCGGTTCTTGTTCTGCTAAGTATAAAGTTAAAGAACAGCCATAGCACTATTGCTATCCATATCGTGTTGTATACGTTTAACGTTTTCCCATAGTAGAAAAAATCTCTAAATCCTTTAGCTGCATCTCCAATTGAATCTGTGTTATAGTTATTGTTTACTATCTGTGCTATCCCTCTTGCAATTGTCATCGTTCCTAGAGTTGCGATAAATGGCGGAAGTTTGCACTGTGCGACTAATTTACCATTTATAAGCCCTATTCCTAGGCAGCAGAATAGCGTTATTATCACTGACATCCAAGGACTTACACCCTTTGTCATAAGTGTTGCGGATATCATACAGCTCATTCCAACTACTGAACCTATTGAAAGGTCTATATTTCCTGTTATAAGCACATATGACTGTCCAATTCCTATTAAAAGTATTGGCGCTATCTGTCTTAGTAGATTCGCTATATTTTTATTTGAAAAGAAGGTAGGGTTTAGTATTCCAAAAACTACGCAAAGCACTATAAGTCCAATGCCTACGGTTATAACCTGACCCATTCCTCGTATATGCAAAATTCGTTTTATAGGGTTATCACTGTTTATTTTATTCATACCATTCTCCTATTGTTCAAATTTGTTATCAAATTTTGTAGCATATTCTAGAATTTTATTTTGTGTGGCATCTTTAGTCATAAGCTCTCCAGTTATTCTTCCGTCACACATTACTAAAATTCTATCGCTTATTCCCATTACTTCTGGCATCTCTGAGGATACAAACAGTACTCCGATATTATTTTTCTTTAGCTCATTCATAAGGCTGTATATTTCTACTTTTGCGGCCACATCTATTCCTCTTGTAGGTTCATCAAATATTACTACCTTTGAATTTCTTGCCAGCCATTTTGCTACTACGACCTTCTGCTGATTTCCACCTGAAAGACTTCCTGCATCTACTTCTGCATTTGCAAGTTTTATCTTTAAGTTTTTAACCGCTGAATCTACCATATCTTTTTCTTTTTTTCTATTTAATATGCCTATCTTATCGCATAATATATCTAGGTTTGGAAGGGCAATGTTATCTCTTATGCTAAGCTTGGTGCAAAGACCATCCTTTTTTCTATCCTCAGGTGCAAGCACTATTCCATTTTTTATGGCATCCATGCTGTTTTTTATATCCAGAACCTTTTCTTCTAGGATTATTTCTCCCGACTCTTTGGGGTCTACTCCAAATATAACTCTTGTAAGTTCGGTTCTTCCAGCGCCCATAAGACCTGCAATACCTACGATTTCGCCTTCATAAAGTTCAAAGCTTATATCTCTTACCATCTTGCCCGCATTTAGGTTTTTGACTTCAAATATCTTTTTGCCTTTTTCGCACTCCACTCTTGGAAACTTCTCTTTTATTTCTCTTCCGACCATATTAGCTATTATTTCAGGCATTGTCGTGTCTGCAAAGTTCATGCTTGTTATGAATTTTCCATCTCGCATTATGGTTACTCTATCAACAATATGCTGTAATTCTTCTAAACGATGCGATATATATACTATGCCGCAGCCCTGGCTTTTCAATTTATGTATAAGTACAAATAAATCGTCTATTTCCTTTGATGTAAGGGCTGACGTGGGCTCATCCATTATCAAAATTCTAGCATTTGTAGATAGGGCTTTGGCTATTTCTACCATCTGCTGCTTTGATACGGATAAATCGCCTACTATTGTGTTTGGATCTATGTCTATATTTAGCTTACCTAATATTTCTGAGGTCTGTAAACTCATTGTCTTGTTGTCTAGCTGTCCAGATTTTATTATCTCCCTACCTAAAAATATGTTCTCACATACACTAAGATGGGCACACATGTTAAGTTCCTGATGTATTATTGCTATTCCAAGTTCTTGAGCTTTGTGTGGGGTTATATGTTCTACTTCTTCTCCAAAAATTATTGCTTCTCCACTATCTCTGGTGTATACTCCGCTTAAAATCTTCATAAGTGTAGATTTTCCTGCTCCATTTTCGCCTAAGAGTGCCAGTACTTCTCCTGATTTTAAGTTAAATGATACATCATCTAAAGCCTTTACTCCGGGAAAACTCTTATTAATATTTTTGAGCTCTACTATATATTCCTGCAAAATTTACACCTCCTCGTTTTGTTAAATAAAGTATATCATCTTGATTTAGTAATAGTAAGGGGGCTTCGTTTTGATATAGGGGGGGTATTTTTAGATATTATATTAATCAAAATCATATTCGCTTATTATTTTTCCATCACTTACCATAATAAGTCTATCTGCTACGGAAAGTGTATCTGCTAGGTTTAGCGAAAGTATTATAACGGTTATTCCTTTTTCTAGAAGGCTCCTTAAAAGCAGGGCTATATGGTGTCTAAGATACATATCTGCGCCTGAAAAAGGATGTATACATATTACGACTTTCGGGCAGTATATATGGATTCTATAATATATTAGGCTATATAGAGATTTGGCATCTAAATTCTGTATGTCCTGCTCTTGAATGTCTTCTCCTAGAATTTCTCTATATTCAAGCTTTATGCTCTTTTGCGCCCGCTTTCTTATCCATGGCTGTGGTATCTTTTTATCCATCAAAAAACAGAGGTTATCCATATAGTTCATGTCATAAAACAGCATACTTTTTGTCGGATTTTCTTCTATGAATTCTATGCTCAGCTTAGTTTTTTTGTTTTCTGCTATATCTTCTCCTAAAAGCAGTATGTCCCCTGAAATAAGCTTTTTAGGGTTTCTTAGTGCCTGCTTAAAGTCTTCTATTATACTGTTATCTGTATCAAGGATTACTATACATTCTCCCTGATTTACTTTTAAATTAAACTCTTTTACCCGGCCAATTTTTATATCTTTAAATTCTAAAAATTTATTTGCATTATTTAGATATGAAGAATCTTGATGTTTAAAAAATTTACCTTTTTTTCGAAAATCTAAGGCATAGGGCCATATATTCTCGTCTCTAAATTCACTTTTATCAAGTACTTTTAAGATTTCTCCATTTTCCATAAGCGCCGCTCTTGAACATATCTCAAAAGCTTCTTCATGATGGTTGCAAACATACAAAAAAGAGATGCCTTTTTCTGAGTAATATCTCATAATCTCATGGATTTTAAGTACATCTACTTTTCCTATAAAGCTTCTTATTTCTTTTATTACAATTAGTTTAGCTCCTGATATTACCGCTTTTAGTATTTCTACTATGAATTTTTCTGTAGCTGAAAGCTGATTTACGTACTGATTTGGGTCTATATCCACCGCTATTTCTTCGGTAAAATATTTTAGGCGCTGCTCTATGCTTTTACTTTTTACTATGTAGTCACTATATATTTTATTAAGTACAAATATATTGTCTCCCACGGTAAGGTCTTCTACTAAGTGGCTTTGCTTTTCTATTACAACTACGGGATTCTCCTTCATAGAGCTGTATTTATAGTTGTTTACCAATTCTTCATCAAAAAAGACATACCCATAATGTACAGGTATGTTTTGTGATATTATTTTTAAAAAGGCTTCGAGTCCATGTCTATTTATGCAAAGAAGCCCCATTATCTCTCCGCCAAATACGTGTATATTAAAGTTATCTAGAAGAGTTACTCCCTTGTCTATGTAAGTAACTCTGTCCAGCCTAAATATTTCTTTTTTCATCTTTATTCCTCTTTTGTTTGAGTTTTATTAAGTCTTGGAAGAGTTATCTCTACGTCCGTACCCACTCCCTGCTTGCTGTATATATATATTCCATATTCTTCTCCAAACAGAAGTTTTATTCTATTATTTACGTTTATTATAGCTATTCCACCTTTTTTCCCTTTTTCTTGAGATTCATTTTCTAGATAAAAAAGACTTAGCTTTTCATTTAAATATTTAAGTTTCTCTTCTTCTATTCCAAAACCGTCGTCTTTTACATTTATTATAAGTCTATTTTGAGTGTATTCAAGTTTTATCTTTATATGACCCCTGCCTAGCTTTCTTTCTATTCCATGGAAAATTGCATTTTCTACTATTGGCTGAAGTATAAGCTTTGGCATGCTTAGGGATAGTATCTCGTCCTTATTTTCTGGTGGATATTCAATTTCTAGATTTATCCTATCTTCAAATCTAAACTGCTGTATGAAATAGTAGTTTTCTATGTTGTTGAGCTCATCTTCTACGGTAACTAGATTTTCAAGATTTGAGATTGTGTATCTAAAAAATGTAGCTAGAGCTTCAGTCATATCCGCAATATTTTCAATGCCTGCTATAAGCGCCTCACTTCTTATCCCCTCAAGGGTGTTGTATAGAAAATGAGGGTTTATCTGATTTTGAAGGGCTAGATATTGAGCCTGCTTTTTTGAAGCATTCATAAGTTCCTTATTATCTAGATACTCCTTTTGCTTTTTTATGGTAAGCTCTGTTTCTGGACTTATATGATAGTTTAGGTTATAAATCCCTTCTAAAGTATATCCGCCGCTGAATAACCTCAGTATTTTTTGCGTTTCATTGTAGGGTATATAAATATATCTATATGCCATATATATTGTTACTACGTAAAGAAAAACCAGTATACTTATTGGCTTAAAAACGTCTATATCAAAAAGTTTTTCAAAAATAAGCACGCCTATTGAGCCTGCACAGAGTATAAATACACTTATTACAAGTATTACAACTCTATATGATATATATTTAAATTTGGAAATTTTCATTAGTCTGTACCTGCCCACGAGTATAATTTTCTAAATTCATTGGGCTTTAAACCTGTCTGTTTTTTAAAATTTTGGGTGAAATGTTTTATATCACTATATCCTACGCTTTCACATATTACAGTTATACTCCAACTTGTAGTTTTTAAAAACTCCTTGGCTTTATTCATCCTAACTTCACTTATATACTCCATAAAGTTTTGGCCACTCTCTTTTTTAAACATGGAACTGAAATAGGCGGGGCTAAATCCAACTACGGAGCTCACTTCTTCTAAGCTTATATGATTCATATAATTTTCTTGTATATATTGTTTGGCTTCTCTTATTGGCTTTATCTCAAGTTGCTTTTTTTCTGTTAAAACTTCACTTGATATGCTTCTTATAAGCTCATTTAATTTTTCAAAAAGCTGTTCATAAGAAAAACAGCCTTGCATTTCTCTTAAAAATTTTTCCTGAAGTTCCTTTGTACTTTCGGTATTAAATTGATATTTTCTAAGCATCATAAGAAATATAGCTACTGCCTCTTGTATTACTTCAAATAACTGCTTTCCATTGATATTTTCCTCTGCACGAATATCTTCTTCAAAAGTTCTTAAGCTTTCTTCTATAAGCGTTTCTTCAAGTATTTCTACTGCGCCTGAAATGTTTTTGTTAAACTTTGAAAGTATTTGGTCTATTAGCTTTTGTGATGCCTCTGATATTCCTGAATCTATTATTTTGCCTCTTCCTTGAACTATTCTTTGGAGAGATTTTTCCTCCGCATCCTTAAATGAGTCTCTAAGACAGAATATATCTTTATAAGCTTCACCTATTGAAATTGTTATCTCTATATTTTCAAAAATATTACTCTGCACGAGAAGATCCGCAAGAATATCTTTGATTTTTTTTCTTATTATTTCCTTTTGATGGACTTCATAATTCAGCACCGTTATGCTTCTTCTTCCATCTATGTACGTCTTGAAATCTATGCACGCTTCGTTTAAATAAAGTGATATTATCAATTCAACCTTACTTCCAAGTACATGCATTCCCTCTTTATAAAACGTGTCTTCTAACGCATCCACATTAACTATTATTGTTTGAAATAAGCCTTCTTTAAAATTAAGGTGATATTTTGAATCAAAGTATTCTATTGAAAAATTCTCATATCCAAATACTTCTTCTCTCAAAAGATAATCTGCAAAAAATGCACTCCTTATTTTTTCTAGGCTATTTTTTAAGTTTAACTTAATTTTTTCATCCTTGTCCATTTGGTTATACTTAAATTTAAACTTTTTCTCTATTTCACTAAGTGTTCCCCAGAGTTCTGTTTTCTTTATTGGCTTTAACAGATAATCATTTACTCCAAGCCTTATTGCAGTTTGTGCGTATTCAAAATGCTTATAGCCACTTATGACTATAAATTCCAAATCTGGGTTATTTTCTCTTGCACTTTCTATTATTTCTAAGCCATCTTTCCCTGGCATCCTTATATCTGTTATAACAAGATCTGGATTTTCATTTTCGATCTTATCAAGTGCTTCTATCCCATCGTGGGCAAAGCCAATTATTTCCATGCCAAGCTCATCCCAGTTTACAAGGGCTTGGATTAGCTGGCATATCTTTTTTTCATCGTCAGCTATTAAAACTTTTATCATATATTTTTCCTCTTTTTTCAAAAAAGACCCCCCATATTTCCAAATTATACCCCCTTATATTATATCATGTAAAATGCTATACTCAATGTATATAATGATAATTTGTAATATTTTTAATATAAAATTAATTCAGGAGGAAATTTTATGAAACGTTCTGAGATTAACGCCCTTATAAAAGATACTATGATTTGGCTGGAGCAGCTTAAGGTTAAGCTTCCCCCTTTTGCCTATTGGACTGCTGAGCAGTGGCAGGAAAAAGGCCATGAATATGATGAAATTAGAGAAAATATGCTTGGCTGGGATATAACTGACTACAACAAGGGAGACTTTAAAAATCATGGTCTTCTTCTATTCACTATAAGAAATGGAAATTTGAAAAACGAAGCTTTTCACAAGCCTTATGCTGAAAAAATGCTTATATCTGATGTAAATCAAATATCTCCAAATCATTTCCATTGGAACAAGATGGAGGATATAATAAATCGTGGTGGCGGAATCCTTGCTATCCAGCTTTGGAACTCTACTGAGGATGATGAACTTGCGGATACTGATGTAAGCGTAAGAATTGACGGCCGAGTTGTAACTGTACCATCTGGTTCTATCGTAAGACTTGCTCCTGGTGAAAGCATTACCCTTTCGCCTAGACTTTATCACAAATTCTGGGCTGAAGAAGCTAAGGTGCTTGCATGGGAAGTTTCTATGGTAAATGATGATAACATCGATAATAGATTCTATGAGAAGCAAGATCGTTTCAGCACTATAGATGAGGATGAACCCGCACAGTATCTGCTTTGCAATGAGTATCCAAAAGCATAGAAGGAGTCTTTATGAAAAAATATGATGTAACTGCGCTTGGCGAAATTCTTATAGATTATACTCCGCTTCCAAAATCCGAGTCTGGTATGATGGTATTTGAGCAAAACCCTGGAGGCGCTCCTGCAAACGTGCTTGCATGTCTTTCGAAACTTGGCAAAAAGACTGCTTTTATTGGAAAAGTCGGAACTGATATGCAGGGAAATTTTTTAAAGCAAACTCTAGAAAATGCTGGAATTGAAACCTCTGCGCTTATTTTTGATGAGAATTTTTTTACTACGCTCGCTTTTGTAAGTCTTGATGATAATGGTGAAAGAAGCTTTGCCTTTGCTAGAAAGCCTGGTGCTGACATAAAACTTGAGCCATCTGAGGTTGATACGGATCTTATTGAAAATAGCCGTATATTTCACTTTGGGTCATTATCACTTACCGATAATCCTGCAAGAGAAGCTACCTTTTTTGCACTAGAACATGCTAAAAAATCAGATATTATAATATCTTACGATCCTAACTACAGACCTCTGCTTTGGAAAAACGAGGCCGATGCTGCTGAAAAGATGCGCTCTGTACTTGAGTATGTCAACATTATGAAGCTCTCTGATGAGGAAACTGTACTTCTTACAGGGGAAACTGATTTAAATAAAGCTGCAAAGTGCCTTCTTGATAAGGGAATAGCAATAGTAGCAATAACCCTTGGAGAAAAAGGTGCTCTAGTTGCCAATAGTCAAGGAATTTTCGAAGTATCCTCAAAGAAAGTAAATGCGATTGATACAACTGGTGCAGGCGATGCTTTCTGGGGAGGATTTTTGTATAAAGTTATAGAGTCTGGTAAAAATCCAGCTGAGCTAACTATGGATGAACTTAAAACCTTCGCTGAATTTGCAAATTCGGTAGCTGGAATATGTGTCCAAAGACGAGGCGCTATTCCTGCAATGCCATCAATTAAGGAACTCAGGTAGAAATTTTTTGCTACCTTTAAACTATATGGAGCACAATATGTCAAAAAGAGAAACTATTTTAAAAAAAGTGGGGCATATGTCTCAACTTGCCTATGCCCGAAATATAACCTACCATGATGGACGTGCCAAAAATTTGCAAGCTGTGCTTGTTAAAAATGGCCCTCTTCAGTTCGTAATAGCTAAGGATAAGTGCATGGATATAATTGAGCTTAGCTACAAAGGTGAAAGTATAAATTTTCTGTCAAAACCAGGACTTCAAGGACTTTCTCACTATGATACAAATGGCAGTGAAGCTCAAAGAAGTATTATGTGTGGCTTATTTTTTACCTGTGGCCTAGATAATGTTGGCCCAAATCTAGATAATGTTGCTTCAGTCTTAGATTGCGTTGGTCAGAGTCCAAACAGTTATCCCATGCATGGCCGTATCCGCTCCACTCCCGCCGAAAATATTTCTGTAAGTTGTGAGTGGATTGATGATCAATATATCATAAAGATAAGCGGCGAAATGCGTCAGGCCATGCTCTTTGGAGAAAATTTTCTCCTAAAAAGGACGATTGAAACTGTGTATGGGCATCACACCATTAAAATACATGATGAAATTATAAATGAGAGCTTTAAAACTCAGCCGCTTATGATACTCTATCATTTTAATATAGGCTATCCGATGCTTGATGAAAACTCTAAAATTAGTATCAGTAGTGATTGTATTATTCCTAGAGATGAAATATCATCAAATGGAGTAAATAATGCGTTCAATGTAACTGAGCCTTTAAATAATAAAACAGAAGAAGTATTTTATCATAATTTAAACGATGAGCACGCCTATGCTCAAATAGAAAATAACGGTATCGGATTTAAATTAAGTTTCAAAAAATCACAACTTCCATTTTTTACTCAATGGAAATCTATGGCTAGTGGCGATTATGTTATGGGGTTTGAACCTGGTAACTGCCATGTTGAGGGAATAGTTAAGGAAAAAGAACTCAACACGTTGGAATTCCTAACTCCACTATCTTCAAAATCAATAGATTTAGAAGTGCATTTGTTTTAATAAATATTGAAAATCGTTTTAGAAATTTTCTATCCTTCCCTGTTTATTTTTGAATAAGTACACAGTTGTACTAAAAAAGTCGCCAAAATGGCGATTTTTTTTCACACAAATTTTACATAAAAAAAGTAAACTAATAAAATCAGGGTATATATAAAATACTTTAATAATTTAAAACTAATACAGTCTGAGGAATTATAAAATTTTTATTGGCTGTGAAGGAGGATTACCATGGGATGGATTAACAAAAGTATGTCTAGAAAACTTCTAGCAATTTCAATCGTAATCTCACTGGTATTATTTACAATACTAGGGAGCATTATAGGTTCCAAGATTAATACTATGATGACCGAAAATGCAAAATCAGAATTATCTTACGAAGCTACTCTAATAGCTGATAATCTTAATCTGTTTTTTCAAAAAAACGGAACAGTTGTAGAGCAAATGGCAACAAATCCTGATGCTGTAGAACTTATAGGGGATGTACAAAAACGTGAAGAAAAGTTTACTCATCCTAAGTTTAACAATATCATATCTCAACTTAAATCCATTGAATCCACTGATAGCAACATTGCAGCTACATGGCTAGCTATAGTTGGTAGTTCTGACTTATTACTAAGTGATCCAACTTGGCAGGCAAAATCTGACTTTGTAATAACAAAACGTCCGTGGTTTATGCAAATGGAACAAAACGATGCCTTAACATTTACTTCTCCTTATGTAGATGCTATAAGTGGTGATTTAGTAATAACTATAGTATATCCAGTCAAAGAAAATGGCAAACTTACTGGAGCTACTGGTATGGACTTAACCATAGGGTATATAAAAGACTATCTTTCATCCTTTAAAGTTGGTGAATCAGGATACTGTGTACTTGTCTCTAATGATGGTACTATAGTTTACGACCCAGATGAATCTTTAATAATGAATCAGAATATAACTGCTATGGAGGGTAACCTTGGAGAAATAGGTAAACGTATGATAGCTGGAGAAAGTGGAATTGGAGAATATTCTTTTAATGGTACTGATAAATACATGGCATTTGTTCCAATTTCTACAAATGGCTGGTCTGTAGGTGTAGTTATAGATAAGTCCGAAACTACTGCTGAAGTAAGAAGTTTTGTATCCCTTATTAGCACTATATTTATTTTAGCTACTATAATCCTAGTATTTATATTCTATACAGTTACTTCAAAAGGCATAGTATCTCCAATAAGAAGACTTACACTTCTTACTGATGAACTTGCTGCTGGAAACTTAAATATAGATATAGATATAAAATCCGAGGATGAAGTTGGACATCTTGCTAAATCGATGAAGGCATTAACCGCAAGGCTATCGACCTATATTGATTATATAGATGAGATTTCTTCAGCACTGGATGAACTCGGACATGGCAATCTTAATATCGACCTTAACCTTGATTATAGCGGAGAATTTGCGGTGATTAAAGAATCTCTTCTAAAAGCATCTTCTAATTTCAAAGATACGCTTGGAGATATTATACAAATTGCAAATCAAGTGGCAAGTGGTTCAGATCAAGTATCTAGTGCATCCCAAATGCTTGCTCAAGCTACAACTGAACAAGCTAGTTCACTAGAAGAACTTTCTGCTACAATCGACACTATCTCTCAACAGGTAACTCAAAATGCTGAAGACTCTATAAATGCTACTAACTATGTAAAAACTGTAGGTGATGCTGCTAATGACAGTCAAGATAAGATGAGTAGAATGATGAGTGCAATTGATGAAATTAACTATAAATCTTCTGAAATAGGTAAGATTATAAAAACTATAGATGATATTGCATTCCAAACTAATATTCTTGCTCTAAACGCTGCAGTTGAAGCTGCAAGAGCTGGTTCTGCTGGTAAAGGCTTTGCCGTAGTTGCCGATGAGGTTAGAAACCTTGCTAACAAATCTTCTGAAGCTGCTAAAAATACTACAATTCTTATAGAAGATTCTGTAAAAGCAGTTCAAAATGGTACTCACATTGCCAAAGAAACTGGAGAAGTTTTAAGTGAAGTTATAGAGGGAGTAAATAAAACAGTTGACTTAATAGCAGGTATATCTGAAGCTTCAAATAGCCAAGCTCAAGCTATTGAACAAGCTATTGAAGGCCTTGAACAAATAAGCTCAGTTGTTCATACAAACTCTGCTACCGCTGAGGAAAGTTCCGCTTCAAGTGAGGAACTATATGCTCAATCTGAAACGCTTCAAAGATTAACTTCTAAATTTAAAATATAGTTAGATTATATATTCTAATAACTATTGCTCGAAAATAATAAAATGACTAAGTCCCCGACTAAAGATTTTAATCTTTAGTCGGGGACTTTAATTATACGCAATATATTTTAAATTCAATTATTCTTCTTTCGATTAAATATTAGCTTTTAATTTCTTTAGTAAAATATCAATATCTATCTCTAAAATTTCCGCATGGCCAGCATCTTTAATAATTATAAAATTTATTGCATTTCCACTAGCTTTTTTATCCGACTTTACAACTTCAATTATAGCTTCAGGATCATATGGTGCTTCTGTTGGAAGCTTATATAAATTTAATAGCTCTATAAGAGTTTCCTTTATAGCTTCCTTTTCAGGTTTAAATAAATCTAAGGCACTTACCATGCCTATTGCTACAGCCTTACCATGTGTATATTCCTTGTATCCTCCAATATTTTCAACCGCATGTCCTATCGTATGCCCAAAGTTTAAGATAGCTCTTATTCCAAGGTCTTTCTCATCTGCTTCTACATAATATTTTTTAATTTCGATGCATCTATATATTATGTCTGCTAATAAATCAAAATCTCGCTTATCATTTTCTTCTGCTGATTTATATTCTTTTAATTTTTCAAGTAAACTCGGATCTTTTATAAGCCCATATTTTATAATCTCTGCTACCCCATCAGAAAAATCAGCTTCAGGAAGTGTTTGAAGAAGTAGTGGGTCTACTATAACTATATGAGGCTGATAAAAACTTCCTACTAGATTTTTTCCCATACTTAAATTTATTCCATTTTTACCCCCAACAGATGAATCCACCTGTGCTAATAAAGATGTTGGAATTTGGCAAAGCTTTACTCCCCTAAGATATGTTGATGCTACAAAGCCTGAAATATCTCCCACAACTCCTCCACCTAAGGCTATTATCAAATCTTCTCTTGAAAAGTTCATCTCTGCAAGCGAATCATATATATCTGATACCGTAGAAAGATTTTTACTCATCTCTCCACTTGGAATAACTGAATAGCTTATTTCAAAATCTTCATAAAAATTAGGGCTCTCCTCTTCATATACAAGCTCTGAAATTTGAGATATCAACGATTCTAAATAGATTGCGTCTAGGTTTTCATCTGTGATTATATGAAGCTTCTTCATATTAAATTTCTCTATACAAATACTAGCCGCTCTATTAAACATATCATTTCCTATATGTATCTCTGATACCACATCCGAACCAACTATATTTATCATAATTAATCCTCCTATAAAATTTTTATATTTTCTATATTACCGTAAAAAAGCGAATAAAAACAGTTTAAATTAAACTATTTATTATTCACTTCTAAAATTTTTTATTCATTTGTAAAATTTTTTATATATTATACTCAATTCTCTTATTATTAAGCCAGTTTATATATTTTTCTCTTGAAATAGAATTTTGAGGTTGTGACTCAAATTTTTGAGTAGCTTCATCTACGGTGATCATTATTTGATTTGATAATTCTCTTTCAGCATAGGTATAAACTATTTTATCTTCTTTTTCAATATGACGTCTTAACAAGTTTCCATAGCCTATAACGTTTGCTATTATATCTAATTTATATCCGATATATTTATCTTGTTCATACTTATTTAAAGCTTCTTCAAGCTCAGAAAGATACAGTCTTCCTAAATCATGTTCCACATACATTCCATTTTTTATAAGTTTATTTGCTACTTCCCCTAGTTCTTCAAGCATAACTTTGAAAAGGATTTGCTCTTCTTTACCATGATGATGTTTATCTGCATAATTTCTTCCAAAATCAATAAATTCTCTAAATAGTTCAGTATCAATTTCCTTTCCAGAAATTATTTTTTCACTTTCTAATCTAGCAATATCTATTAATAACAATATATTTTTGTGTTCTTCTACAAGTAGTTCTACCCCGTACATTACACCCTCCTTATACTATACACCATATCTTCTAATTTTATAAATTCAAAATCCAAATCGCTAAGGAGTCCTTCTATAAAGCTATCCCTTATCTCATAATAATATAATATATTTCCCCCAAGCTGAATCCAGTATTTCTCATGAATATCTATATTTTGCCTCCAAATAACTTCATTTTTAGATTTTGATTCAATATTATTTACTCTATCACAGGGCATTCCATTTAATAGAATTTCTTCTAAATATAGATATATTTCTTCTGCACTTTTTTTACTTGTATCTGCATTTGCGCTTCCAAAAGCTTTTACATTTTCTAAAACTAGCTCTATGTTTTTTTCATCAAATTCAATTAACTTAGTAACAGCATATGCTAATCTAACTTCTACCAGATTTACTCTTTCTTGTAACCATCCATGAATATTGCTCTTATCTATTATATTTTCAAGTTCATCTTTTTCAAGCTCTCCATATAAATCATCTATTATATTTCTTAGTTCATAACCTTTATTCTCTGAAACCTTTAAAATAATATCCGTTAGACTGTCTTGAAAGATTATCTTATTATAAAGCCAACTGTGTATTGGTCCAATAAATGCACTCATATCTACCCCTTTACATATTATTCAATTTTTCTAAAAGAACAGCTATATCCATTCCATGAACCCTACAAGCATCTTCTAAAGATTCTACCTGCGCTGATGGACACCCTAAGCAATGCATTCCACTTTCCCTTAATATATCTCCTGATTGTGGGTACTTCTTTAGTAAATCTCCTAATATCATATCTTTTGTTATCATAATATTCCTCCATATCTAAAATAAAATATTTAAGTTTTGTATCGCTATTTGTCATTGACTCTGTAATTGAAATTATATTACAATACCCCTATATATTACGTTGTTTTTACAACATTTTAAAAGTTTTTTAAAAAATTTTAGGAGGATTTATGAAAAATTTTATTCCAATGTTAGAAAAAACTTCACTCTTTGAACATATTTCTACTTCAAATATCGAATTTATGTTAAACTGTCTTTCTTCTAAGGTAGTTCATTATAAAAAAGATGAGTTTATTCTCTATTCTGGAGATAATATAGATTCTCTTGGCATGGTTATAAAAGGGAATGTTCTAATATTAAAAGAAGATTTTTGGGGAAATAGATCTATAATTTCAGAAGTATCCGAAGGTTTTCCATTTGCGGAGACCTATGCTTTTATTTCAACTATTCCTTTAGAAGTAAGCGTAGTAGCTTCTACTGATTGCACTGTATTGTTCTTAAATATTAAAAAAATTTTAAATACATGCTCTGCTTCTTGTACTTTTCATAACAAGCTCATAGAAAACTTGCTTACTGATGTAGCGAAAAAAAATATGATTCTAACAAGAAAAATAGAGCATATGTCTAAAAAAACAATACGTGAAAAAATATTATCCTATCTTTCTTCGGAATCTCAAAAAAATAATTCTGCTTCATTTAAAATTCCTTTTGACCGACAAGAGCTTGCTGATTATTTATCCGTTGATAGAAGTGCACTTTCAAATGAATTAAGCAAATTGATGAAAGAAAATATCATTATTTTTAAAAAAAATGCATTTACTTTAATTGATAAATCATCTTTTAATACGCTTTTATCTTAAACGTTTTATGTTTCAATTTATTTGAAATATTCCGATAAAAAGTATATAATAATATTACTTACATAGCTATTATTAATATTATATTTAGTCCAGAAATAAATACTGGACGAAGGAGGTTCGTTTTGAAAAGTATAAAAACTAAAATCATCGCTGGAATTGGAAGTCTCGTTATCTTGTCCATGATACTAACTGGAACTTTTGTAGTGAATAAAAATGCCGATGCCCTTATCACATGTGCAAATTATCTTGCCAAAGCTTCTACTGAAAATATTTCAAAAGATGTTAGCAGTTATTTTATAGATTACATATCGATGATAAAGCAAGCTTCTCGTGATCAAAACATAGTAAACATATTGTCTTCGGATTCTAGCAGAAGCAATTTTCAAAAATCACCTTATTACGGTGGTACTTTAAAAATGCTTGCTGATTCTACAGCTGCTGATTCAGAAAATATCCTTTCCTTTTTCATAGCAAGTGCCAATACTGATATGGCCTTTGATGGTGGTGGATGGATAGCTGACCCTGGGTTTGATGTTAAAACTAGAGGATATTGGTTTAAAAATAATGCTGATATTGAAAAAGGGTATTTAATATCTGAACCTTATCAAGATGTTGATACCGGCTCTATGGTAATTACAATAGCGGCTCCAGTATATTCAAAAGATGGTTCTAAAATAAATGGGGTAGTTGCAATTGATATTCAAATTACAGTCGTAAATAAAATGGTTACTGAAGCTAAAAGTACCTACGAAACAGCTTACCAAATTCTTGTTTCTTCTCAAAATGTAGTACTTGCTCATAAAGATGAAACTAAAGTACTTCTACCTATAGAAGAAATTGGATTTAGTCAAAATATGGTAGACGATGTAATAACCCCAGTTGATGAAGTAATTAAATTCGATGACTCTGGAATCCCTTCATTTGGTATGGTTTCTAACGAAAAATACTCTGGATTTAAAATAGTCTCAGTTGTGCCTAAAGCCGAATATGTAAAAACTATAAACGATACAAGAAATATAAGTATTATGTTGTTCTCTATAGCACTATTAGTAGTTTTTGGCATACTATACGTTATATCAAATAATATAGTTCGTCCAATTAAAAGACTTCAAGACATTACTGATGAACTTGCCTCTGGTAATCTAAATGTTGACATCGACGTACATTCTAATGATGAAATTGGTCACCTTGCAATCTCAATGAAATCTTTAACAGATAGACTACTAAACTATATCGATTATATTGATGAAATATCATTTAATTTAAACGAACTAGGTGAAGGCAACTTAAATATAGAACTTAAGCATAAATATGATGGTGAATTTGCTGTAATAAAAGATGCATTTATTAAAACTACAGAAAACTTTAAAACTACGATAAGTGAAATCCATCAAATAGCAGCTCAAGTTGCAAATGGTTCAGAACAAGTTGCAAGCGGATCACAGATGCTTGCTCAAGGAACTACTGAGCAAGCAAGTTCAATAGAACAGCTTACTGCCACTATAAACGAGATTTCAAATCATGTTAATCAAAATGCTAAAAACTCTTTAGATGCTTCTAAATATGTAAAAACTGTAGGTGATGCTGCAAATATGAGTAGTGATAAGATGAATCAAATGATGATTGCTATAGAAGAAATAAATGCAAAATCATCAGAAATTGGAAAAATAGTTAAAACAATAGATGATATAGCTTTCCAAACTAATATACTTGCTCTAAATGCTGCCGTTGAAGCCGCAAGAGCTGGATCTGCTGGAAAAGGATTTGCTGTGGTTGCTGATGAAGTAAGAAATCTAGCTACAAAATCTTCAGAAGCTGCAAAAAATACAACTGTTCTTATTGAAGATTCTATAAGATCTATAAAAAATGGTACTGCTTTAGCAGAAGATACAAGTAGCGTTCTTACTGAAGTTATAGAAGGCGTTAATCAAAGTGTAAATCTAATTGAGGATATTTCTCAAGCTTCTAATCTTCAAGCTTCTTCTCTTGAAGAAACACTTGACGGCTTAGAACAAATAAGTGCAGTTGTTCACACTAACTCAGCTACAGCTGAGGAAAGCTCTGCTGCAAGCGAAGAACTTTCAAGTCAAGCCGATGTACTACAAGAGCTTACTTCTAGGTTTAATTTCTAGTATAACCTATTAACTATTAAATTTAAAGTTTTATAACTATAAAAAAGTGGACGTCATGTCCACTTTTTTATTTGCTGAAATTTAAATATTTTAATAGGTAGTGTAAAATAGTTTAATATTATACAATATCAAATTATTAGTTATTTTATACTCGCTTTAACAAATTCTCTAAATATAGGGTGCGCTTTATTTGGTCTTGATTTAAACTCTGGATGATACTGTACTCCTATAAAAAATTTATTTTTAGGTATTTCTATAGCTTCTACCAGTTTCTTATCTGGTGAAGTTCCAGAAAACACAATTCCATTTTTTTCAAATTCTTCTCTAAAAACATTATTGAATTCATACCTATGTCTATGTCTTTCGTGTATTAGTGATTCGCCATATGCTCTTGCCATTATTGTATTTTCTAGTATACTGCATGGATATGCTCCAAGCCTCATAGTTCCACCTTTTTCCATTGATTCATTCTGATCAGGCATGAAATCTATTATTGGATATTTATTTTCTGAATCAAACTCTGTTGAATTTGCACTCTCATATCCAAGTACATTTCTTGCATATTCTACAGCTGCAATCTGCATTCCTAAACATATTCCAAAGTACGGGATATTGTTTTCTCTTGCATATTTGCACGCCAATATTTTACCTTCTACCCCTCTATCTCCAAATCCGCCTGGAACTAATATTCCATCTAACTCAGAAAGTATCTTTGTGTTATCCTCTGTTATATCTTCTGCTTCAATCCACGCTATATCTAGTTCTGCATCATTTTCAACAGCAGCATGCTTTAATGACTCAACTACAGATATATATGAATCTTGAAGTTTTATATATTTTCCTACGATACCAATTTTCACCTGTTTAGAAGGATTTTTAGCTTTTTTGCACATATTAGCCCATTCTTCTATATTTATGTTATTTAATGGAAGTAATAGTTCTCTACACACTATTTCTGAGAATTTTTGATCTTCAAGCATAAGCGGCGCTTCATAAAGATTATCTATTGTATGATTTTCTATTACACAGTCCTCTTTTACGTTGCAGAATAATGAAATTTTTTGCTTTATACTTTCTTCTATTGGTTCATCACTTCTCATAACTATTATATCTGGGTTAAGTCCTAGTGACCTCATCTCTTTAACAGAATGTTGTGTTGGTTTTGATTTGTGCTCATTAGATGCTCTTAGATATGGTACCAATGTAACATGTATAAATAAACAGTTTTCTTTGCCTACTTCTAATGAAATTTGTCTTATAGCTTCTAAAAATGGTTGACTCTCTATATCTCCTATAGTTCCACCTATTTCAGTTATCAATACTTCTGCTTTTTTAGAAGCATTGTATATGAAGTCCTTTATTTCATTTGTTATATGAGGAATTACCTGTATTGTCTCTCCTAGATAATCTCCTCTTCTCTCTCTATTTAATACATTCCAGTATACTTTTCCTGTAGTTAGATTTGAAAATTTATTTAAATCTTCGTCTATAAATCTTTCATAATGACCTAAATCTAAATCCGTTTCTGCCCCATCTTCTGTTACAAAAACTTCTCCATGCTGACAAGGATTCATAGTTCCTGGATCTATATTTATATATGGATCTAATTTCTGTGCAGCTATTTTATATCCTCTTGACTTTAAAAGTCTACCTAAGGAAGCTGCCGTAATTCCCTTACCTAACCCTGATACTACTCCACCTGTTACAAAAATAAACTTTGCCACTATTTTTCTCCTTCTACTAAAAACACATGATTATTTATTATTTATTATTTATTATTTATTATTTATTATTTATTATTTATATTTCGTACATCTTTAATATGTTTTGTGCCACTTCTCGCCTTGTAAGCCTCATATCCATAGCCTGTTTTTCTATATATCTATGAGCTTGATTTTCATTCATGCCTAAATATTGCACTAAGGCATGCTTTGCTCTATCAATTATTCTTATATCTTCTATCTTTTCCTTAAGCTTCAAGTTTTCTTTTTGAAGATTTTTTATTCTTTTTGAAGCACTTGCAAGCATCTTCATAGATTGTATAAATAATTGCTTTGATATAGGTTTTTCTATTACAAGTGCTCCAAAATTTGCTGCTCTATGTTCTACCTGCGCTGATAAATCAGTCTTAACAATTAAAGCTACTGCTGACGATGTTTCTTCTGCAATATCCTCTGCTAGATTTATACCAAATTCATCTGACAAAGGACAATTTATTATTACTATGTCAAATGCATCCTCAGCAAGTTTTCTTTTTGCGTCAGATGCACTGTCTGCGGTTACTATATTGGAATAAGGGGTCGATTTTAAGATGCTCGCAAGCATTTCATGTCCTTTTGATGAACTTGATACTATCATTACCTTTTCCAAAATAATTACCTCTCTATTTTAAGATTTTATAGCTTAAGATTTTATAGCTTGTTCTACAAATTTTAAAATGGTTTTCTCAGGAATTATACTTTTTACAAATTCACTTTTTTTCATAATCTCTATAGCTTCATATAGATTTTGAGGAAGAGTCTTCAATGAATTCTTTATTTCACAGCTTTCAAATAAGTTTTCATCAACTGGAGAAGGAAGCTCTTTTTTGAGTTTAATCCCCTCAATGCCTGCATGAATTACTAAAGCAAATGCAATATAAGGATTACACATACAATCGGGCGATCTAAGCTCCATTCTTGAATATTCGCCTGACTGTGCAGGTATCCTTATAAGCTGTGATCTATTTTGATGTGACCAACTTATATATTTAGGAGCTTCAAATGCTCCAAATCTATCATATGAATTGTGACTAGGATTTAAAAAAGCTGTAATTTCCTCAATTTTATCTAATATTCCTGCTATAAAGTGTTCTGCATCTTTTTTATGCATACTCTCATCTGAAAATATATTTTCGTTGTCTCTAAAAAGAGATATATTAATATGAAAACCACTTCCACTTACATCTTTCATTGGTTTAGGTCTAAAATCTGCATTTAAACCATTTCTTCCCGCAACCATTTCAACAACTGATTTAAATGTTATTAGATTATCTGCAGTTTCAAGTGCATCTGCATATCTAAAATCTATTTCATTTTGCCCAGGTCCTTGTTCATGATGTGCTGATACAGGTTTTATGTCAAATTCTTCTAATGTTAAACAAATTTCTCGTCTTACGTGATCGCCCTTGTCTTTTGGTGGAATATCCATATAGCCTGCATTGTCATGAGTGATATTAGTCGCTTCTCCATTATCATCTAATTTAAATAAATAAAATTCTGTTTCTGCACCTATCTTTACTATATATCCTTCTTGTTTAGCTATTTCCATAGCATGACCTAAAATAATCCTTCCATCAGATTCAAATGGTTTTTTATCTGGATAGCATATATTACAATACATTTTTAAGGTTCTTCCGCTTGAAGGACTCCACGGCAGAATTGATATGGTAGAAGCATCAGGAAAAAGAAATAAATCTGATTCATTAACATTCATAAAACCTTTAACTGCAGAAGCGTCGAATGATATTCCATCTTTAAATGCTCTTGGAAGTTCTTCTGCCATTATAGTTATATTTTTTTCCGTCCCAAATATGTCACAAAAAGAGAGTCTAACAAACTTTATATTATTTTCTTCTACAAGCTGAAGTACTTCATTAATCGTTGTATCCATATCGTTTCCTTTCTAAAAAAAGCGTCCATCAAATCTGCAGACACTGTTGATGTACCTACACATTTGATGAACGCCTTTGTTCTCCTAAAAATTATATCCTATCTAGACTGCTACGTCAAGCCAAAATAGCACACTATATTCAAATTTTATGATTCATATATGATAATGTCTTAATATACCAAAAATGATTATGTCCTAATAAAACAATGTATCCTATCATATCTATTTTTTAAATTTTTTTTAAATATTTTTTTGATTTTTAAAAAACGTTTTTTTAAATATTTCTAGTATCTTTTTATATTTTTCTATTATATTTTTCTAAAAATTTTTTAATTTTTAGATATTTTGTAGTTGACAAGATTAGATTAAGTGTCTATAATCATAACATCAGCAAAGGCGCTGTGGGAAAAAATCCTGCAGTGCCTTTTTTTGTACAGAAATTTCACTATGTATTAGTTATGTATATAAGTTTAGTTATATATATAAATTCTGTATATAAATTTTATATATAAATATTTTTTAATTAACGGAGGAATCATTATGAGCAAAACTTATGTAAAACCGGGGTATCAGCCAATGCTTGGACTTTATGATACACAAACAGCTATAGGTATCTTAAAGAAATCTTTTGAAAAACATCTTTCTCAGGCATTGAATCTTAAAAGAGTATCTGCACCATTATTCGTAGATCCAGCTACAGGCTTAAATGATAACCTAAATGGTTTTGAAAGAGCTGTAAGCTTTGATATAAAAGAAACTAATACTAATGCTGAAGTAGTTCATTCTCTTGCAAAGTGGAAAAGAATGGCACTTCATAAATATAAATTTAATGTAGGCGAAGGTATCTATACTGATATGAATGCTATTAGGAGAGATGAAGAAATGGATAACGTCCACTCTATCTATGTAGATCAATGGGACTGGGAAAAAGTAATCTCAAGAGAAGATCGAACTGAAATATATCTTAAAGATACAGTTATATCTATTGTAAATTCTATTGTAAACACTCTAGAAGAATTGAAAAAAGATTATCCGCAATTAAAATTAACTTTATCTAAAGATGTAAACTTTGTAACATCTCAGGAGCTTGAAGATATGTACCCTTCACTTTCATCAAAAGAAAGAGAACATGAATATCTAAAAAAACACAAAACTGCATTTATAATGAAGATAGGTGAAACACTTGCTTCAGGTGAAAAACATGATGGTCGTGCTCCAGATTACGATGACTGGACTTTAAACGGAGATATAGTATTTTGGAACGATGTTTTAAATACAGCATTTGAAGTATCTTCTATGGGAATACGTGTTGATGCTAAAGCTATGGATTACCAATTAAAAAAAGAACATTGTGAAGATAGAAGAACGCTTACTTTCCATAAAATGATATTAGAAGATACCCTTCCTCTTACTATAGGTGGCGGAATTGGTCAATCTAGATTATGTATGTTACTACTAGAAAAAATTCATATTGGTGAGGTTCAATCATCTATATGGGATATGGATACTATTAAAAACTGTGAAGCAGCAGGCATTCCGCTGCTTTAAAAACTAGGAGGTACTATGGACAATATTTCTGATAATTTTTCAAGCATGGTGTTTAATAATAATGAGATGCGCAAAAAACTTCCCAAAGCTGTATATAAAGAATTTCTAAAAACCATTGAAAACAATAAGCCTCTCGATATAGATCTTGCCAACCATATGGCTACAGCTATGAAAGAATGGGCTATCGAAAAAGGTGCCACTCACTTTAACCACTGGTTTCAACCCTTAACTGGTATAACTGCTGGAAAACACGAAAGCTTTATAAATATAGGTGACAACGATGAAGTTTTGCTTGAGTTTTCTGGAAAAGAACTTGTTAAAGGGGAACCTGATGCTTCAAGTTTCCCATCAGGTGGTCTTAGAGCTACTTTTGAAGCTAGAGGATATACTTCTTGGGACCCAACTTCACCTGCCTTTGTAAAAGATGATACCCTATACATTCCAACAGCTTTTTGCTCTTATAGTGGAGAAGTTTTAGATAAAAAAACGCCTCTTTTAAAATCATTGAATGCACTTAATACTCAAGCGCTTCGAGTATTAAAACAATTAGGATACGATGATGTTAAAAAAATAAGTGTAACTGTTGGTGGAGAGCAAGAATATTTCTTAATCGATAAAAAGTTATATGAAAAAAGAAAAGACCTTATATTTTGCGGAAGAACATTATTTGGTGCAAAAGCTCCAAAAGGACAGGAACTTGAAGATCATTACTTTGGCTCTATAAAACCTAGAGTAAATGAATTTATGAAAGAACTCGATCTTGAGTTATGGAAACTTGGTATTCCATCAAAAACTAAACATAATGAAGTTGCTCCTGCACAGCACGAGTTAGCACCCATATTTACAAATGCAAATATTGCCATAGACCATAATCAAATTATAATGGAGCTTATGAAAAAAATTGCGGACAAGCATAATCTTGCCTGTCTGTTGCATGAAAAACCATTTGCTGGATTAAACGGAAGTGGTAAGCACAATAACTGGTCTCTATCAACTGACACGGGTATAAATATTTTTGACTCTGGCTCCGAACCAGAAAAAAACATATTGTTTTTAGTGTTTCTTGTAGCTTTAATCCAAGCTGTAGACGAATATGCTGATTTGATAAGAGTTTCTGTTTCAAGTGCTGGAAATGACCATAGACTTGGTGGAAATGAAGCTCCACCAGCTATCGTATCTATGTTTTTAGGAGATGAACTTTCCTCAATAATAGACTCCATAAAAAATGGTTCATCTTATCAAAAAATAGAATCTTGTTATATGAAATCAGGTCTAAATATGCTACATGATTTTAAAAAAGATACTTCTGATAGAAATCGTACAGCACCTATAGCCTTTACTGGAAATAAATTTGAATTTAGAATGCCTGGTTCTAGCATGTCTCTTTCTGGAATAAACATAGTAATAAATACTGCTATGGCAAATTCTTTATCGTCTTTTGCTGATGAAATTGAAGCTCTAAAATGTGAAAAAGAATACGAATTTGAAGAACAATTATTTCAAATTATAAAAGATAAGTTAAACAAACATTCTAGAGTGATTTTTGATGGCAACTGTTATTCAAAAGAATGGGCTGAAGAAGCAAAAAATAGAGGTTTATACAATATCGCTTTATCTTCTGAAGCTTTTCCAATGTTTAAATCTGAAAAAAATATTGCACTATTTGAAAAGCATTCAATTTTTACTAAAGAAGAAATTGAATCTAGATTTGAAGTTATGTCTGAAGGTTATTCCAAAGTTATAAATATAGAAGCCCTTACTATGATAGAAATGGTTAATAAAGATATACTTCCAGCTATTATTTTATATATGAATGAACTTTCCAAAACAATTTCTACATTAAAAACCTTAAATCTCTCTTTTGATTCTAAAGAGTTTGAACCTAGAAATTTCAGTGAGACTATATTTTTAAAATTATCAAAACTTTCTTCTATTCTTTATGAAAAATCTGAAGAATTATCAAATATGCTTATTTTATCTAAGAATTTTAATACAGAAGATTCTCTTAAATATCTAAGCTCTGATGTTATTCAAAAAATGAATGAAATAAGAACTATATCTGATGAAATCGAAGCTTATATTCCTAGAAATATGATGCCATACCCTAGTTATAGTGAATTGTTATTTTCAGTATAACAAAGCTTATTTAAATCGGATAGTATGTAAACAATCGGGTAGGAGATAGATAATTATTTTATCTACCGACCTCCCACACCACCGTGCGTACCGTTCGGTACACGGCGGTTCTCTAGTTTTCACATATTTTCAAGTAATAGTCAGTCATGGACATATATCCAAGTCTGGCTA
>JBOFWC010000092.1:0-3096 GCA_051653405.1 Proteocatella sp.
AATAGCTTTGGTCGAAACTTTTTAGAACAAAATAAGGGAACATTAATAGATTGGTCTCGTAGTGGATTAAAAAAAGTGCCAAAGCATAAAGCTATTTTGAAAGCAAATTATGATTTTAATAACAAATTTGCGATGGGCATTAAGTATACATATTTTGGCGAGTATAATAATTTTTTATCAGATGCTGATGCAGCTGATGGAGGGGTTATGCAGTCTCATTCACTAGTGGATATTGATTTTAAATACAAAGTTAAAGCAGATATTGAGTGGTATGGAGGAATTACAAATGTTTTAAATACAAAACACTATGAGTATGCGGGGGATTCTTTTGCTACCTTAATACCGGGAGCAGAACGCACGTATTATACCGGAATTAGATATAGTTTCTAAAAAAGAATAAGAGAAAGAAGGAAAAGAAATGGATTTTATAAGCATATTTCAAAAAGGTGGATACGTTATGTATCCAATAATTTTGGCATCGGTATTAGCAGGAATGATAGCTATGGAACGGAGCATTTTCTATAAAAAAGCAAAAACTAATATAGAAAAATTAGTAGAAGAATTACCGGGGAAATTATTGCGAAAAGATTTTTCCGCAGCAGAAAAACTTTGCCAAGAAACTGGAGGTTTAGCTGCAATTGTCTTGATAGATGCGTTGCAAAAATTGAATTACCCAGGATCTCAGCAGGATATTATTATGGGAGCCGCAAACCGAATGGCTCGGGACTTGAAAAAGTATTTGGGTTGTTTAAGTGTTATTGTAACGATGGCCCCCTTGCTGGGTTTGTTAGGAACTGTTACTGGAATGATCCAGTCATTTAGCGTTTTATCTGTGTCATCCGGACAACCTTTTGCAATTACTGGTGGTGTCGGTGAAGCTTTAATTGCTACAGCTACAGGATTGCTAGTTGCAATTTTTGTGCTGGTATTACACACATATTTAATGCACAGAGCTAATTCATTAATTGCAGAGCTAGAGTATGTTTCTACGATTTATTTGACAGCAATAGGGGGCAGAGGCAATGATGATTAAATCTTCTGTAAAGGAAGAAGAACCCAAACTCATGATCATTCCAATGATTGATATAATGTTTTTTTTGTTGATTTTCTTTATGATGAGTATGTTATCTATGGTTGAGCAAAAAAGCATGTCACTTAATTTGCCGACAGCTCAATCTTCACAAGTCACTACAGAAAAAAGTATCCCTATTAGTGTAACTAAAGAGGGGAACATTTATTATGAAAAAGATCCCATTGATATAAGTTCTTTAGGTGATGCGTTATTAAGACTAAGGAAGCAGGAGGAGAACGTTTCTGTTATATTACGTGGAGATGAAGACGTTTCTTATGGAAAGTTTATCAATGTAATGGATGAAGTGAAGAAGGCGGGAATTGTAAAAGTTTCAATAGAAACGGATGTGAAAAGGTGACTTTATGAAAATGAAGATTTGGATGAGATATTTTTGCTGCTCTGGGGTAGCACATATTTCTTTTATAATGGCAATAATAGTATTGCTAAACCTCAATTATACAGATGAAAAACAAGATGAAAATTATAGTGTGCAGGTGAATTTTGTGGAAGCATCGCAAATTTCTACGAATACCAATAATATTAACGGAAATCTAAAAATGTCCATGCCGGGAGTGTCTAAAAATGTAAGAACAACGAGTGACGGTCAAAATATACAGCAGGAAAGAAATTCCGAACAAGTACTGGAAAAAAATAGTTTAAAAACGAATAATGATATTTGGGGGAAAAATGTTGTGAGTGAAAGTATAAATGGAACCTATGTAGCGGAATCTGGTAGCAGATCATCAATAGGGGATTTTCAAGAGTCGTCAGGTGGTGGAACTGGTAATAGAAAAGGGGCCGCTAGCTCTAATAACGGCGGAGGTTTTGGACCTGGATTTAGTGAAAATAGCGATGGGAGTTATACGGCATCGAATGACGTTGAAGGGATAGATTATACTATTTTGAATGACGCAGAAGCTATATATCCAGAAGAAGCTCGTTCTATTGGATATTCACGTACCGTTAAAGTCGAAGGCCAAATTTTAGTGGGACTAAATGGGTCTGTAGAAGAGGTTACGATATTGAATGATGTGCCTAGGTTGGGTTTTAGAGAAGCAGCAACAGAAGCTTTTTGGAATATGAAGTTTTTACCAATTTATTATCATGATACTAATATTAAGAAGTATTTTGTAAAAACGATATATTTTCAATCAAATTAAAACGAGGAGATCTTAGAAATGAAAATCATCATAATATATTCATCCAATACAGGTAACACTAAAAAAATCGCAGCAAGTATAAATAGAGCGATTAAACAAGCAGAAATGATTGCTACTGAACATATAATAGACGAATGGGAAAGTGCAGATGTTATATTTCTAGGTGGCTGGATTGACCGTGGAAATTTTGATTATCAAACACGAACATTGTTAAAACAAATAGAAGGGAAAAAAATAGCAATATTTTCGACGCTGGGAGCTTATGTACCATCCAATCATGCAAGCCTTGTTCTTAAGAAACTAGAAGAACAAGTAAAAGAAAAAAACGTATATCTAGGTGGATATATTTGTCAAGGGAAAGTATCCCCCGAGTTTATTGAAAAAATGAAAAAAATGTTTCCGGAAAATCATTCGCATGCAATAACTCCTGTGTGGGTAAAAATGTTACAAGATGGAGAAAAGCACCCAGATAAAGAAGATTGCCAGGCAGCAAAAATATTTGCGCAAAATATTTATGTGAATATAGAAAGGAACTAATAAATGAGTCTACTTAATATTTTGCAAAATGTATCACAGGATGAAAGAAATATGATTTTAGGGCAAGAGACAAGCGATCCTTTACATAAAGCTTTTATAGGTAAGAGAACAGTTCATGCAGGACTACAAGGAAGACTTGTTGAGTATGAAGCTGTTCATGAAATTTGGGGAAATGAAATATGTGAAGCAGTAAATGAGGCGGAGCATTGTGCAATATATATTCACATTCCATTTTGTCAAACAAAATGCTTATATTGTGCATTTTTTCAAAATAAAAGCAGACAGGCAGAGGAAGACATATATATTGAAGGTTTAATAAGTGAAATT
>JBOFWC010000093.1:0-6518 GCA_051653405.1 Proteocatella sp.
TCTTAGTTGGGATGGATTTTCTAAAACCAAGTACTGTTAGAGAAGGCGTCAAATATTTAAGCGATAAAAATGTAGATATTTTCTTTGTGACTCTAAATAAATCGGATAAAGATTACTCACCTACAACTATGTACAATGACTATTCTATAAATGATGTTTTGTTTCACTGGCAAAGTCAAAGCACGACATCAGATATTTCGGCTACAGGTAGACGTTATATAGGGCATAGAGCGCAAAGTAACAGAATTTTGCTTTTTGTTCGTGAATTTAAAAATGATAAAGTTTTAGGTACAGCGAGTGCGTATACTTATCTTGGCACTGCTGACTATGTAAGTCATGAGGGCTCAAAACCTATGAATATAACTTGGAAACTAGAAAAACCAATTCCAGCAAAATTCTTGAATAAAACGAATAAATTGGTTGTGGGGTAGGAATAAGAAGAACTGTTAGAAAAGGAATAATGTATGAATATAAAAAATTTTGAGGGTTATGTAAATCAAACTATTTTAGATAGAGGGTACAATTATTATATAGAAGGAAATATTGTTGAAGTCTATAATCAAGGAAATAATGAATACATTTTTGAAGTGCAAGGAAGCGAGGATTACGAAGTTATAGTAAAATTAGATGATAAGGGAGAAATTATATATTCAGAATGTGATTGTCCTTATGATTTTGGACCGATATGCAAACATGAAGTTGCGGCATATTTTAAGTTGTTTGAGATAATAGATAACGATTGTATTGATTTGTCATCAAAAGAAAAGACAGCAAATTCATCTGGAATCAAAGGTGTATTAAATAATCTTTCAAAAGAAGAACTAGTAAAAATAATACTAGATATAACACAAGAGAATAGAATTTTTAAAAATAGTCTTATTTTAAGATATTCAAAAGGAAATAGTGAACAAGAACTTGAAAAATGTAAAAGGCTTATTGAATCGATTATAATAAAATATACAGGTAGAGAAAGGTTTATCAGGTATAGAGATACCTATAGTTTTGCAAATGAAATGCAAGAAATATTAGAAAAGGCAGGCATCACAGAAGATATACTATTGGCAATAGATATTGCATTGTTGCTTTTAAATGAAGCTATTGAAGCTTTTGAATATGCGGATGATTCTGATGGTGGAATAGGTTCTTTAGTAGCAGAAAGTATAGAATTCATAGAAAATAGAGTGTTGGATATTGAGGATTTAGATGAGGATTTAAAAGGAAATATTTTCAACAAATTGCTTGAACAAAGCGATAGTGATGTTTTTGATGGATGGGAGAACTATAGAATTGATATTATTAGGATATGTGTTAACTTTGCAGGGGATAAGAATTTAAGAGAAAAACTTAGAAGCAAAATTGAATCTATCTTATTAAAAAATTCTAGAAATGAGTATAGAATATACTATGATGAACAACTTATGAACATATTGTTACAAATAATAGATTCTTATGGAACAGAAGAAGAAACCTTGGAATTTATAGAAAATAATTTGAAGTACGATTCTTTTAGAGCGTTTCTAATAGATAAATTTATGAAAGAAAATAAATTTCAAAAAGTTATAGAATTAGCTGAGGAAGGAGAGCTGCAAGATAAGAAATATAATGGTTTTGGGGTAAAGTGGAAAAAGATAAGATATGAAGCATATAAAAAGCTTTCGTTAAAAGATGAACAGAGATTATTAGCAAAGCAGCTTTTGTTTGACGGTAATTTTGAGTATTATAACGAACTTAGGGAATTAAATGTAGGTGATGATAAAGAATTTTATAATAAAATAAAGAAAGAACTAAAAACGAGTAAGGGTTGGCACTGTGATAGTATGTATTTAAAACTTATATTACAAGAAAATGACTTAGATGAAATTATGGATTATGTAAGAGCGAATCCAAAAAATATAGAATCTTATGCCAATATGCTTAAGGGAAAGTTTAAGGATGAAGTAATTGCAATATATGAAAATCACATAAAAAGAGAAGCGAGTAATGCTTCGAGTAGAAAATCATATCAAGCAGTATGTGGAATTATTAAGAGATATAAGACTATAGCAGGCAAAATAAAGAAAGAAGATATAATTAATGAACTTACTGAGTTATATAGAAAAAGACCAGCGTTTATAGATGAACTTGGTAAAATAAAATAATTAAGAAAAGCAAAGTAATTAAGAATATGAAATTCCTATTATCTTTGCTTTTTTGAAATTCACACTATTCAAGCAACCAGTCTATCAAATTTAAATGTCTTATTCCATTGTAATTTGTTCCATGGCCTATTTCGTCTAGTGTTAGTAGTATTTTAGGGTAGTGATCTGATATTGCTTCAAGTGAAGCTAGTTCTCTTTTTAGCGTGTTTTCATCAAGTACCGATGCTGATACTTGTACATATAAAATGCCATCTATATTACTTGCTACAAAATCCACTTCTTTTTCTGATACTTTGCCGATATTTACTTTATATCCTCGCCTAAGTAACTCAAAATATACTATATTTTCTATCAAGTGTCCAAGGTCTGAATTAGAAGATGACAAAATCAAATTTCTAATACCGGTATCAATCATATAATATTTGCCTAAAGTTTTAAGGTATTGTCTGCCTTTAACATCATAACGATCTACTTTATAGAATATATAGGCATCACAAAGTGCATTTATATAGTTATCAACTGTATTTACTGATATTTTTCGTCCTGATGATATTATAGTATCGGAAATCTTTTTCATAGAAATTGGACTCCCTATGCTAGCAGCAACTGTTTTTACAATACTTTCGAGTAATGATATATCAGTTATTCCTTGACGTTTTGCAACATCTTTTATTAGGATTGAACTATAGATACCATCTAAATAGCTTAAGATATTTGATTCATCTCTATAAGATGTAGCAATGTAAGGAAATGAACCAAAACGCAAATAATCGTTCAGTAGCTCTCTTTTTGATTTATTGACATCTTTAGTTGCCTCGACATATTCTTTAAAAGAAAGGGGTAACATATTAATTTTTACATATCGTCCCGAAAGAAGCGTTGCGAGTTCTCCAGAGAGCATATAGGCATTTGAACCTGTTATATATACATCTACATTATCTTTAATAAAAAGACTATCGACTACTTTTTCAAAATTCTCGCAGTTTTGTATTTCATCTATGAAAACATAAGTATATTTATTTTCACAAAGTCTATTTTTTATATAAGCGTATAGTTTTTTATAGTCTAAAAGTTCTTCAAAATCAATATCCTCAAGGTTTAGTGATATTATTTGATCATCTTCTATACCATCTTCTCTTAGATAATTTTGATATAAATTAAATAATGTGGATTTACCACACCTACGAACACCAGTTACAACTTTGATTACTTTTTGTTCTCGTTGATTTATTAGTTTTTCTAGATATTCTTTTCTCTGTATCATAAAGTCCACCTTTCATTTTATTTTTTATCTATATAATAACATTTAAAAAAACTAAAGTCAAAGTTTTTTCTCAAAAGAATAAAAAGTTATTGATTTTAATGATTTTTTATTAAAAAACAAGTATTTTTTAGAACAGTGATTTTTAACAAAGTAATTTTATTTTGGAGAAAATATTCTAGTATTGACTAAAATATGTTTAGGTGTAATTTCAGTGATTTAGTAAATGTAGAATTAATATAGCATATGGAGGGTATAGAATAGAAGAGTATATTTAAGTGTAAAAAACTACCAATTAAGTGCAATTTATATATTTTGGATTTTTTTATGATATTTTTTTTAAAACAAAATAAATTTTATAAAGCATTATCTAAAAACACAATATTTAAATTTAAACTTTCACTAATTTAAAGTGATGGTATTAATAGAAAAATAAATTAAAAATTAAGGAGAAATATCATGAAAAAGAAAAAATTACTAGTTTTAGCATCTACTATTTTATTGATGATAGGGATACTAACGGGTTGCCAAAATTCATCAGAAGAATCGGCATCTAAATCCGACAAACTTACTATGGAAGAAGTTACTAAGGTGAATAAGGCGTCATATCTATTAGAGCACTATAATTCAGTTAGTTACTCTCAATTAGATTATATTGGTGGAAATACTATACACATAACTTATTTTAAGGATGATAAAGGAAATATTTGTGCTACGGCAGATGATTCTGGCTATAAAGGATATATGACAGATGCTTTTAGCTTTTCTAGAGAAAAAGGGGAATCTAAATATACCATATATGCTACAAAAGAAGCGAATGTTAGTGATTATTTATTTATGGTTGCGGGTAGTGAATTTACATCTCAAAGCACTGATAAAACTGGCAATATTGTATGTGAAACTGAGGCGGAAATTGATCAGGAATTTGCAGATAATCTTTCTGAAACGTGGCCAGTTACAATTGAGGATAAAATGATTACAACTACAGCTTTTGCACCTGATGATTTTCGTGTGCTATCTGTAGATTTTAGTATTCGTCGTCCAGATAAATCAGAATTAAAAATTGCTTCGGGGGTTTTGTTATACAATCAGGAGATTCAACATGCGGATGCAGTTAAAGGCTATCTTGATTCAGAAAAATTTACTATATCTATTAATATGGAAGACGGTAGCATGAGGACAGCAGAAGTACCTAAGGGTGAAGTTTATACATGGGAGTGTGATGAGGGCTATGCACTTTATTTAGATGATAAGGGAACTATGCCGATCTTAGAAACATCTAATCCTGTTCAGAGTAATATGACACTTTATTGTCTGCCAAAAAAATAAATGGAGGAAGCTTATGAATAATAAATCAGGAAAATACAAAAAACCGCTTGAATCGATATTAAAACAGAAATTGACAAGTATTCAATATGAAGTTACTCAAAATAGTGCAACTGAAAATCCTTTTCACAATGAGTACTGGGATTTTTTTGAAAAAGGAATATATGTGGATATAGTCACTGGAGAGCCACTTTTTCTATCGGTGGATAAATTTTCTTCAAGCTGCGGATGGCCTAGTTTTTCAAAACCCATATCTGAAGATGCTGTCACATATTTTAAAGACAGAAGTTTTGGCATGATTCGCATAGAAGTGAGGAGCAAAATAGGAGATAGCCATCTAGGGCATGTGTTTGATGATGGGCCAGCTGAAAGTGGTGGACGACGATTTTGTATCAATAGTGCAGCCATAAAATTCATAGCATTAAATGATATGGAAAGCAGCGGATATGGAGAATATGAAAATCTAATACGTAATATACAATGAATTTAAATCAAAAGTGAAAAATATTGAATAATCTGAAAAAATAAACTATAATGTAAAATAAACATTAAGTTATAATTTCTAATGAGGAGGGAGGATTAAGAATTTTTAAATCTAAAAAATGTAATATAGGAATGTTATTATTATTGACTATCATTGGAATTATAACAACATTTTTTCTAATAGATATACAGGATTCTAAGACAGAGAAAATTTTTCTTACAGCTGAAGAAAAAGCGTGGCTGAATGAACATAAAAATGAGATTAAGATTGGCTATACAATAGATTATCCTCCTGTAGAGTTTTTAAATAATGGTAAATATGCAGGTATTTCAGCTGATTATTTTAAACTTTTAGAAAAGAAGTTAGGCATTAAAATTCAGATGGTAGAGTTTGAAAACTTTGATTCTTTAATGAAACAGGTTAAAAATAAAAAGGTGGCAGGAATAACGGCTGCTACAAAAACTCAAGAAAGAAGTGAATACCTCGATTTTACTATTCCCTACATAGAAAATCCAAATGTCATAATTACTAGAAAAAACTTTTCTGAGAATTTAACATTTGAAAAACTTGCAAATACGAGTATGGATATATTAGTAGCAGAAGGTTATGATATTATAGAAGTGTTGGATGAAAAATTTCCAAAACTGGAATATAGAACGGTAAAATCTCCAAGTGAAGGGATGCGAATGGTATCTTTTGGAGAAGCAGATGCGATGATAATTGAAATAATGACAGCATCTGCTGTAATTGAAAGTGACAATATTTCAAATCTTACAGTTAATATAGATACTCCATATGATTCTAATTTATCCATAGCCACTAGAAGTGATTGGCCTATGTTAAGTAAAATATTTAATAAAGGGATAGCTCAAATTACAGATAATGAAAGAAAAGCTATTGAGCAAAAATGGATGTCACTACAAAGGGACAGCATATTTCAAAATATATATTTTTGGATGGCTATATTGGGATTTGTTGCATTACTTATAATTATCATAATTGTTATTCTAGTATGGAACTCAAGTCTCAAAAAGGCTGTAGAAGAAAAAACTCGTGCACTTGAAGAATCAACAAAAGAATTGATGTTTAAGACATATCATGATGAACTAACCGGCCTTTATAACAGGGTATATATGTCTGAATTATTTAAAAAGTTTAAGGTAGAAAATCATTTGCCATTTTCAATTATTGTAGCAGATTTAAATGCATTAAAAATTACAAATGATACATTTGGTCACGAGATTGGAGACCAAATGCTAATTAATGTATCTGAAATAATAACAAGAAATATAAAAGAAAATCACTATGC
>JBOFWC010000094.1:0-12427 GCA_051653405.1 Proteocatella sp.
GGTGCTATTCCATACTTATTTGTAAGTAACATTGGAAGAAGTATAACCATAACTATCGCAATTATATATTTTACTAGCCTTAAAGGTTTATCAATTTTTTTGTGTACTGAAATTTTAGGAAATGGTATTTTGTGTAGCATATCCTGTATAAATCCAAAAGGACATAAAAATCCACATATGAGCCTTCCAAAAATAACCCCAAATAGCATGATAGTCCCTAAAACATAGAATGAAAAATTATAGTTTTTACCTGATATTACAGCTTGAAGCGCTCCCACTGGACATGCCCCTAATGCTCCTGGACAAGAATAACAATTAAGTACTGGAACACATAATGCTTTTGAATCTCCTGTAAATATCTTTCCTTTAGTAAATCCTGCGGCATAACCATTTATTAATGCCGCAGAAATCAACTGAATTACATGACGTATATTTAATATTTTTTTCTTTTCCATTAGCCAATACCTATACATTCAAGACATATATTAATTGCCTTTTTTAAAACCGTAAGCTGTTCATCCCTAATTATTCCAATATATATGAATAATAATGAAATGATAAACACACTTATGCTGAGAATCTTATTTCTTAGTATAATATTTTTCTCCATCACAATCTCTTTTCTATCTGTATTAATTTTTACTTTTCTATTTCAGAAAGATTTTTATTAATAAGTGTCATATATGCTTCTACAATCTTAGCTTCATCACTTTCTGGAGCTCCAACTTGAGGCTCTCCAACTATATTTCCATCTTTATCTACAAATATTGTAGTTGGATATCCTTGTATATTATCAAGTAGAGTCTTATTCAATTCATCATTTCCTTGTATTGTCGTAAACTCAGCCTTTGAATCCTGTAATATTTTATTTGCCGTTTCAGCTTCTTCCGATGCATCTGCACATATTGATATCATATTTACATTTTCTGGCAATTGTGAATATAGCTCTTGAAGTGCTGGCATTTCTTCAACGCAGAATCCACACCATGTAGTCCATATATTTACCATGGTTATATCATATTCTTTAAATATATCCTGAGTAACTTCCTTTCCAGACATATCTATTGATGTGAATTTATTTAGTGAAGCCTCAAGTTCAACCTTATCTGCTGGATAAATCATAATATTATTTTTTAATGCTTCCACGCTACCTATTAGTATATTTATATCTGTTTTATCTTTTTCACTAAGTTCTGTTTTTGGTAAAGTATCGTTATAAGCTATATAATAACTATCTTTTTTATATTTTGATACTTCAATATTTTTTGTATATCTTGATTTTACATCTTCCCAACGCTGAGAAGACTCTTTATCATCTTCATTTACTCTAACTATTTCTAAAAAATCAAATTGATTGTTTGTTATTTCTTCATAAATCTTTAGCATTTCTTCTTCAGTTAAATTTTGTTTCTCCATAGCTTTAATCTTATTCATATCTTTTTCAGTAATATATGATAAATTTATTTCAGCTTCATTTATGATATTTAGTCCTAATGCATTCTCAGCAAGTGGCTCCCATTCATCTAAACCAATAAATCCAAACCCAAATTCAGGATCTAAAAAGGAATATGCTTTTTCATTGTCTATTTCAACCATTTTCCCTGATATTGTTATCATTTTTTCATCATTAAATTCCTTATTTACATTTTCCCCGCCACTACAAGCAGTAAGCATAGTCATTGTTATAATTACAGCTGTACATATAGCTAAAAATCTTTTCATGTTTTATTCCTCCATTTTTTAACTTAAAATCTAAATCAAATTATACGCCAAAATTTCACAAATAACAATTGATTTAACTTACTTAAAAGTGACAGTTTTGTAATAAAGTAAGTTTATTAATCGTTTCTTAAGCTCTCTAGAGCGCTTAGCTGCATTGCTCTTTTTGCTGGGAAATAACCTGCGGCCACTCCAACAAAGGTTGTAAACATAAGCGTTCCAACTGCAAGCCACCATGGAATTATAGATATCATTCCGCCTCCCTCACTAAGTCCCATCGATGCGCCTGCCATGGAGCCTAAAAATGTATTTAAGATTTTTGAAAATAAAAAACTCATCGTTACGCCTACAAGGCCTCCTGAAAAACCTATTGCTGCAGCTTCAAATAAAAACAGCTTTTTAATATCCTTTATATTAGCTCCAATAACCTTCATTACCCCTATTTCTTTGGTTCTTTCATAAATTGACATTATCATAGTATTTGTAATACCTAGTGCTGCAACAAACATTGATACTGCTCCGATCCCTCCAAGTACTGCCTGTATCATTGCTGATGTCTTTTTCATCTCATCTAGCATGTCATTAAGACTAAAGCTCTGTAGCCCTATTTCTTTTATCTGTTTTGATATTTCTTTTACTTTGTCTACATCTTCAACATAAACTTTAGCTTCTGAATATTCTTTTCTTTGAGTACTCATATTTTGTGCTTTTTGTGTATCTTGATTTATCTTTTTTACAGTTTCTATATTCATGTATGCATTATAACTTGTATCATCGTTCTCATTACTCAAAAGCCCTACTCCTTGAGCATCATAAATTTGATAATCTACTTTTTTATCCCCTGTGTCTGCTGTTTTTCGTTCTCCATAATTCATATCTGATGTAAGCTTTATTCTATTACTTATAACATTCACAGCTGGGTTTTCTCCAGAAGATGGCTGATTTGGAATATAAAACCAAGTAGGTACATTTTTACCAAATACTATCGCATTTTTATCATTTAGAGCCAGATTTCTTCCATTTTCTAATTTATATCCAAATTTTTCAAATACATCGGGCTTTACTCCTTTTATGCTTACTGATGCAATATTTCTTCCAATACCAAGTTTCATATATGCGGATTCTACAGGCGTTATTGCATCTACCCCATCTATCTTTGCTATTTTTTCTATTGTCTTGTCATTTAAAATAGCCTGTTTTTTATTTTTACTGCTATCTGTTGAACTCATTATTGCGTTTCCTCCGCTACTTGAGCTAACATCTATAATATGAAGATTTCCATAGCTTTTAATCTGATTTTCATAGCCTGCACTAAGTCCAATTCCTAGCGATACCATAATAGTTATTGCACAGGCCCCTATTATAACGCCAGTTACCGCAAGAATACTTCTGACTTTACGTCTAAAAAGATTTTTTGCTCCCATTACAATCAAATCTATCGAATTCATGGCTTACTCCTCTATATCTAATTCTTGTTCATATTTAGACTTTTTACGCTTTTTATATATATTCAGACCTAATATTATTCCAAAAGCTCCAATTCCAATTGGAATTAATTTTTTTAGGCCGCTTTTTTTAGAAATATCTTCAGTCTCTGGCAAAGCTACCTCTACTTCTGGAGCAGGTGAAACATTAAATTTGAATTCTTTTTCTAGGCTCTTCTCATTTCCAGATACATCTTCAAATGTAAATATTATCTTTCCGTTTATTTCACCTTCTTTTTCAGGAGTTATACTTAAATCATAATAGTTGTTTTTTCCAGCTTCAAAATTCCCTACGTATTGATTTGGAGTTTGAGAAAAATTGAACCCTTCTCCTTCTGCTGTTATTCTAAGGTTTGATATTGCAGTTTTCCCCATATTATAGTACTGAACTGATGCTGAAGCTTGCTGGTCTTTGTATACTTCTGTTGGCGGAATTATATCGTCAATTGTAAGTTTTACTTTTTGTGAAACAGGAACCGAAATTATATCTTTTGAGCTTACTGCATTTCCATTTTTATCTTCATAGCTCATATCTACATTCACACTTACTGTTTTTTGTGGTGCATCTGCTTTACAACTAAGCAGTATGCTTTTTGATATACTTCCATTTGCTGGAATACTGTCTATATATATTGAATTTGAGGATTTTTTTGGAAGAAACATGCCTTCATCAGAACTAAGGCTTAACTTTATGTTTTTTATTCCCTGAACTTTATTAGTGTTTCTTAAACTTATATTAAGTGGGAAATCACTTCCTGCGCTTACGCTGTCTCCTCCATAGCTATAAGCTTCAACCATAAGCTGAGGTACAGTTTTTGTGCTCGTATCTCCCTTTACATATATCCCTGTATACTGGTTTAATGTTTTAGGATCCTTTCCTGAAGTCTCTGCCGATATCTTTATTGGATAATTTTTTGCTTCTGTATTTGATGCTGAAAATAGAGTTACTTTAAAAGCCTTCTTTTCATTAGCTTTAAGGTTTACTACAAATATGTTTTTACTTTTATTTACTACTGGCGATGTTGGCTCCAAAGTTATTTTAAGGTTCTTAAGCTCAGCTCCCCCTTTATTTGAAACATTAAAACTGACATCAAAATCTTTTCCTGGAGAAACTTCAGATTGGGATTTTATATCTCCTATGACTATATTATCCGGTTCCGCTCCATTGCCCTCCACTGAAATATATTCAGTTTTTGTAAATACGGCTTCTTTTCCGTTTGGATCTTTCCCTTTTACTGTAAAAGAAAATGGTATATTTCCCCCCTCATGTTTGTTTTCTACATATACTGGAAACGTTGCACTTTTTTCTCCTCTATTAGTTCCTATTGAACCTAATCTCAATTCTGTAGATGAGTTTTTAAGACTTATATTTTCTCCTAAACTTCCAATTGAAGCCGTCAAATCTAAAAGAGGCGAGTTTCCTATATTTGTTATGGTAAGTACAATATTTCCACTTTGGCCTGCATAAAGTTTGTTTTTTTGAGCTTTAACACCTAAAGCTAACTGTGGATTGTATGTTTTTTGAGGATCTTTTTCAAACTCTTCATTCATTCTAGCTACATATATAGTAGCATCTATCTGCTTTATGGTTCCTGTTTCATCACTAACTGTAACTGGCATCTTATACATCTTTTCGAGCTCAAGTCCTGATACATTCATATTCCAAGATGCGGTCTTCTTAACACCTGGTTCTATACTTCCTACCGTTACTTCTTCTTCTGAGTACGGAGCATAGGTTAACTCTCCCGAACCAATCTTAGCTTTAACTCCATTTAATACACTATCACCTGTATTTTCTATTTCAACGACTACCGTAGCCTTATTATCGCCCTGTGCTGCGACAGATCCTTTAATCTGACTTACACTCACTTTTGACTCCGCATACACTGGAATTCCAAGTCCTAAATTCAAAACATATACTATGCTAAGCAGCAGAGGCAATATTCTTTTTTTTATAAAAATAACGTTCTTTTCCATAAAATCTACCTTTCTTTTCTATTAATCTAAAATGAATTTTCTTTTTGTTCTATTTTTAATATGTTTCCATCTTGTATTGTTACTACCTTATCCGCATAGTCTGCAATACTATTGTCATGAGTAACAATTATAAGCGTTTGGTTATTACTTCGTGCTCTTTCTAAAATAATATTCATTACTACATCTGTGGTTCTCGTATCTAGATTTCCTGTAGGTTCATCTGCAAATATTATTTTCGGATTTACCACAAGTGCTCTTGCAATACCTACTCTTTGTTGTTGCCCTCCACTCATCTGGTTTGGTTTACGATTTTCATAACCTTCTAACCCAACATCTGCAATGGCTTTTTTTGCTCTTTCTTCCCTCTCTTTTTTAGGCATCCCTCTTAAAAGTAGAGGATAAACTACATTTTCAAATGTAGTAAGCATTGGAAGAAGATTATAGGCCTGAAATATAAACCCTATATTTTTTTGCCTAAAAAGTGTAACTTGGTCTTCATTTAATTTATGAAGTGCTACTCCTCCAATAATAATTGAACCCTTGGTTGGTTTTTCAAGTCCTGCTACCATATTTAAAAATGTAGATTTACCTGAGCCTGATTTTCCTAAAAAACATACTATCTCACCCTTGTATATATCTAAGCTTATATCATCAAGTGCCATTATTTTTTCATCACCCATGGTGTATATTTTACGTACATTTTTTATAGATATTAATGGTTTTCTTTCTTTATCTGATATAATAATCACCTTCTTTATTTTATAATTGTATTTCCTTTATATGAATTATATAGTTTCAGTTCTAATATAAAATTTAATGAATATGAAGATTTCTTAATATTTATTTTGCTTAGTTTTAATAATTTTAGTTTTATGCATAAAAAAAGATAGCTTCGATTTAATCGAAACTACCGCTTTTTTAAAAAGTTATCTTAAATACAGTCTTATATTCAGCTTCTTTGGTAAGTTCTATATTTCCCTTGTGTCTTTCTATTATTAGCTTAGTCCCATAAAGCCCTAGGCCACTGTTAAGTTTATTTCTGGATGGATCACCTTGAAAGAAAGGTTCAAATATTTTATCTTTATTATCTTTATCTATTCCTATTCCATCATCTTTAAAATATATAGTAAACTTTCCAGCTTCTATATTAGTTGAAATCTCTGTTTTTGTGGGCACCGGATTGTGATTTATGCAATTATCGAGTATATTTGAAAATGCCCGTTTCATATTTATAAGGTCAATATCCATATAGTATGGCTCCTCCAAAATATCTATGTTCATTTCAAATCCTTTTTTTTCAAATATCATGTAATAATTTGCACAGATATCTCTTAATACGCTGTTTATATCCTGTTTTTCAAAGTTCATCATATGTGTTGAATGTTGAAATTTGACCTGCTCAAACAAGAGATTTACAAGATTGCTGAGATCTGTAGTCCCCTGATTGATATAATAGAGATACTCTTGATATTGCTCTTTTGATAAATCTTCATTTGCCAGAAGCTCTGCATACCCTTTAAGTATTGTTATCGGGGATTTTAAATCATGTGAAAGATTCGCAATAAGTCTATTACTTTGACTTACGATATTATCATTTTCAAGCTTAATATTTTCCATCTCATCTATCATATTATTATAAACTTCGATTGCGTTTTCAACTTCCACAAGATTTGCATCTGATAAAGATGCTTTTGATTTATCATAAGGTGTTTTCATTATGTTTTTTTGAATTATATAAAATCCTGCATTTATAGGATTATACGTTCTTTTTACAAAAATTACAAAAATTATAAAGAAGATAAGAAGATTTCCTATTATTGATGCACTATAATATATATATGCAAAATCATTTAGATTTTTAAGCGCCTGATCGTTAAAGTTCTGAACTAAAAAAACCGAATTGTACATAGTCCCATCTATTACTTTTTCATAAGTTACATTTTTTGTAATAGAAGTATTTCCTATTAACTCTGCAAATTCTATTGGAGTGTACTTATACCCAGGTTCCACCCCTATGCCTATTCCTCTTACATTTACAAGATTTAGGTCTCTATCTACTATTCCTAAAGATGCATTATTCTCAATTAGAAATTCATCAGATATATCTTTATAATCTTTTAAATCAACTTGCAAGTCTTCATACAAATTAGCTTTATCTAGCTGTATACTATATAGCTCATCTAAAAAAAGTCCTAATACAAATGAACACAATCCTGCAATTGTCCATGCGATTATGAGTTCTGAAATTATCAACTTTCTTAATGTTTTTTTATTTTTTTTCAAACTTATATCCTAGCCCCCTTATAGTTTTTATATATTTTGGATTTTTTGAATCCTCTTCTATTTTATCTCTAAGCTTACTTATATGAACAGTTATCGTATTTTCATCTCCTTCAATAAAGCCTTCACATACTGCCTTATATAGCTGTGATTTTGTAAAAACTCTTTCAGGTGAAGAAACGAGTTTTATAAGAATCTTATATTCCATTGCAGTAAGATTGCAATTTTCTCCATTTTTAAATACGCTACATTTTTCTTTATCTATTTTTAAGTCTCCACATTGCACTACATTATCCGATTGGTTCATCATATAATTCCTTCTAAGCTGAGCATTTACTCTCGATACAAGTTCAAGTGATGAAAAAGGCTTTGTTATATAATCATCTGCCCCTAAGTCAAGTCCTAGTATCTTGTCCGATTCCAGATTTTTAGCGGTTAAAAGAATTATAGGTACATTTGAAAAAGCTCTTACCTTTTGAACCAAAGCTAATCCATCCAATTTTGGCATCATTATATCAAATATACATAAATCTATATGTTGTTCTATTAATAATTCATACGCTGCCTGTCCATCTGATGCTATTATTACCTCGTGACCTTCTTTTTGCATAAAAAGCTTTACAAGGTTTGAAATTTCTTCTTTATCTTCTGCTACTAATATTCTCATCTTAACCTCCTATTGATAAATTTATTATATACCATTATGGTTAATTTAAATATAACAATATATTAAGAAATCTTAATCTTTAAATATTATATATATAATTTTATGATACAATATTATCTGTTGGAGGAATTTTTTATGAAAAATATACTTATAATTGAAGATGACAAAGCTCTTTCAAATGGAATTCTGCTTGCACTTAAAGAACCTACGGTAACTATTAAGCAATGTTTTAGCCTCAGCTCTTCAAGAAATGCTATTAGTAATACAATTTTTGATCTAATTATACTCGATATAAATCTACCTGATGGAAATGGGCTTGACTTTTTAGTAGAAGTAAAAAAACGACTGAATGTTCCTATAATAATCCTAACTGCAAATGATCTCGAAATGGATGTCGTAACAGGACTAGAATCAGGAGCAGATGATTACATTACAAAGCCATTTAGTCTAGCTGTGTTACGAGCTCGAATTCATACTCAGCTTCGCAAACATAGCTTTTTAGGACGATATGAGCATGATGATTTTATATTTGACTTCAATAAGATGGAGTTTTATAAAAATTCTACAGCTGTGGAATTAAGTAAAACAGAACAAAAACTTTTGAAAATTTTATTTGAAAACAGAGGGATTACAATACCTAGAAATGATCTAATTAATAGAGTTTGGACTGATTCACTTGAATATGTTGATGAAAATGCATTGTCAGTTACTATAAAACGATTACGGGACAAATTGGAAGATGATTCTAAAAATCCTAAATATATAAAAACTGTATATAGCATTGGATATTTATGGACGGTGAAATAGATGAATATTTTTAAAACCAATAAAATTTTAAATCGCCTTGACAATATGATTGAAGATGCTTTAAGCGGAAATTTCAATGAATCCTCTTTTGATGAATCCAAATTATCAATGATTGAATCCAAGTTCAAAAAATACATTTTAATGCGAAATGCTACCCACGAGAAAATACTTAAAGATAAATTAAGGGTAAATGAGCTAATATCTGACATATCACATCAAACTAAAACCCCTATAGCTAATATTCTCTTATATTCACAGCTACTTTCAGAGCAAAGCTTATCTCCTGAAGATTCCCTATGCATAGATGAACTGACTGCTCAGGCTGAAAAGTTGAATTTTTTAATAACCTCGTTAATAAAATCATCTCGTCTTGAAAATGGAATTATTACGGTCAATCCAACATTACAACCTATAGAAAATATGATTCTTGATGTCATAAAACAAGTTAGGCCTACTGCGGAATCAAAAAATATAGATATAAATCATTCTTCAAGTGATATAATTGCCCTTTTCGATTATAAATGGACCTCTGAGGCGCTCTATAATATCATCGATAATGCAGTTAAATATACTCCCCAAAATGGTAATATCTCAGTAAGTGCTATTTCCTATCAGCTTTTTTGTAGAATAGATATAACTGATACTGGAATAGGAATATCTCAGGAAGACTTTACTAAAATTTTTTCAAGATTCTATCGTGCTGAGAATGTTTCTGATATAAAGGGGGTTGGCATAGGTCTTTATATATCAAGAGAAATTATTTCAAAAGAAAATGGATATATAAAAGTATCTTCAACCTTAAAAAAAGGAAGCACTTTTTCCATTTTTCTTCCTTTAAAAAATTCAAATCTTTCATAACTGTAACTTTTTTACTTATATTAGAAAGATTCTTGAAATAATATAATGGTATAGTCTGTATTATGGCATAAAGCTAAATAATACAGACTATTTTTTGGAGGTAATGAAATGAGTATATTAAAAACTCAAAACTTAACAAAAATTTATGGTTCAGATGAAACCAAGATTCATGCGCTTGATAGCGTAAATTTAGAAATATTAAATGGAGAATTCGTATCTATCGTAGGAACTTCTGGAAGCGGAAAATCTACTCTCTTAAATATGTTAGGTGGACTAGATAGGCCTTCTTCTGGGAATGTATTCGTAGATGGAAACGAAATCTTTAAATTAAAAGATGAAGCGTTAACGATTTTCCGAAGAAGAAAGATAGGCTTCATATTCCAAAATTATAACCTTATTCCAACTCTAAATGTATATGATAATATTGTGCTTCCTATTGGCCTTGATGGAAACCTCATAGATAAAAAACATATTAATCAAATCATTGAGATGTTGGGAATTGAAAGCAAGCTAAAAAATATGCCTAACAATCTATCTGGAGGTCAACAGCAACGGGTCGCCATTGCAAGAGCTCTAGCTTCAAAACCTTCTATTATTCTCGCTGATGAGCCAACTGGAAATCTTGATAGTAAAACTAGCCAAGATGTTTTAAGTTTACTTAAAATAAGTAGCTCTAAATTTAATCAAACCATAGTTATGATAACACATAACGAAGAAATTGCTCAGCTTGCTGATAGAATAATTCATATAGAAGACGGTAAGATCATAGGTGGTGATTTAAATGCTTAATGTTAGAAATAAAAAAGCTATAAATAAGCTCTCTATGTCTAGCTTTAAAAATAATAAACTTAGAAACATTTTTATAATAGTTGCTATAACTCTTACTACCATTCTGTTTACCAGTCTTTTTACTATAAGTTTAAGTCTGATTGAGTCGCTTGAAGCAAGTACAATGAGACAAGTGGGCAGCAGTTCTCACGGTACATTTAAAAACTTAACTGTAGATCAGTACAACATTATCAGTAAAAATAATCATATAAAAAACATTGGCTATTCTGTAGTTTTGGGTTTTGCTGAAAATAAAGCGCTTATAAAGCGTCCATCTGAAATAAGATATACATCTGGAAAATGGCAAGCTGAAAATATGTTTGCATTTCCAAGCGAAGGTAGACTTCCTGAAAATGAATATGAAATTGCAGCGGACACTATCGTTTTAGAAAAATTAGGAATTCCTTGCAAACTAGGCGAACAAGTTTCTCTTGAATATTCATTAGATGGAAAAAAAGAAGTTGATAATTTTAAACTTGTCGGTTTTTGGAAAGGCGATATTGCCATTCCTGCAAGTGAAATATGGGTATCTCCATCATATGCTCAAAATAAGCTTAAATACTATAAAGGAGATACTCTCGTCGGTTCAATAAATGCTGATGTAACCTTTAGTAACAGCCTTTTTATCGAAAAAAATATGCAAAACGTACTTAATGAATCTAATCTAGAAAATATTGACTACGGTGTAAACTGGGCTTACATTGGAAATAGCGAAAATTTTGATATATATTCTTTTCTATCATTCCTTGCCATAATCATCTTAATTTGTTTTTCTGGATATTTAATCATATCTAATATTTTTTATATATCTGTATTTAAAGATATTCGTTATTATGGTTTACTTAAAACTATTGGAACTACCTCTAAGCAAATTAAAAAGATAATTATGTTTCAAGCCCTAATACTATGTATATTTGGAATTCCAGTTGGTTTGTTATTCGGATTTATATTTGGGAAATTACTAACGCCGCTTATACTGTCCACTTTAAATACTACAAATTTTCTGGTATCTATTAATCCTTATATATTTATATTCTCAGCTTTATTTTCTGTAATTACAGTTATTATAAGTATTACAAAACCTTCAAAACTTGCCCAAAAAGTAAGTCCAATTGAAGCCTTAAGGAAAACAGAAGCACAATCTAGACGAAAAGATAAAAACAGCAAGAAAATAACCATGTTTCGTATGGCTAATGAAAATATATTTAGAAATAAAAAGAAATTTTTAAAAGTTGTAATCTCTTTATCATTAAGCCTTATAATTTTAAATTGTACTTATTCTATCGCCAATAGTTTCGATATGGATAAATACTTATCAAATTGCATGACAAAAGATTTTTCTGTAGCAGATGCGGCTTACTATAATGTATATCAAACCTACAATAAAGAACAAACTCTAAGTAAGGAATTTTTGAATCAGCTATATTCAAACTCACAAATAAAATCCTCAGGAAATATATATTTTGAAGAATTAATATATCCAATTGATGATAATGTAAAAAATACAGTTATATCTGCAATAAAAGAATTTGATATGAGTGCTGAAAAATCCAATTTTTTTAATGATGAAATTTCAAGAAAAAATTTAGAAGCATTGTATTATGGATTAGATGACTCTATAATAGAAGATCTCGAAATTTTTGATGGTAAAATTGATAAAGCTAAGTTTAAAAGTGGAAATTATATTTTGGTAAATACTTTTGATTCTGCCGGAAAAATGAATTATTACAATATAGGTGATACCGTAGACCTAACGTTTCCCAATGGAAGTATTAAAGAGTATGAAGTTATGGCTATAGCGCATATT
>JBOFWC010000095.1:0-19386 GCA_051653405.1 Proteocatella sp.
TGTGGGTCACCTTCTAGGATACTTCTATCCATGAATGCGCCTGGGTCACCTTCGTCTGCGTTACAGCATACATATTTTTGGTCAGCTTCGTTTACTCTTGCCAGTGCCCATTTAGTTCCTGTTGGGAAGCCTCCGCCGCCCCTTCCTCTTAGGCCTGATTCTTTTACAGTATTTATTACATCGTCAGGATTCATTTCAGTAAGTACTTTTGCAAGGGCTTGATAGCCATCTCTTGCTAGATATTCATTTATATTTTCAGGGTCTATCACTCCACAGTTTCTAAGGGCTACACGTTTTTGTTTTCTATAGAAGTCTGTATGAGTAAGGGGCTCTATTTTGCCATCTTTTATAGTTTCTTGGTATAGAAGGTGCTTTACTACTCTTCCTTTTTCTATATGTTCTGATACGATTTCTTTGATGTCTTTTACTTCTACTCTTGAGTAAAATGCGCCTTCTGGATATACAATCATTATTGGGCCAAGGGCACATAGTCCGAAGCAGCCTGTTTTGATTACTTTTACTTCGTCTTGAAGATTTCTTTCAGTGATTTCTGCTTCAAGATGTTTTATTATTACTTCGCTGTCTGATGAGGTACAGCCTGTCCCTCCGCAAACCAGTATATGTGAACGATACATAAAATCCTCCTATCAAAAATGTAATCAACTATATTTAAGCTTTTGTGTATTCTTCTACTACCTTGTTATTCATTATATGGCTTTCAAAAATTTCTATTGCTTTTTGAGGAGTAAGCTTAAGATATGTCGTTTTTTTCCCTTGAGGGTCTATTACTTCCATAGTAGGTTCATAATTGCACATGCCCATGCAATCAGTCTGCACTACCGCCACATCGTGCTGGTCATATTTCACGAGTTCTTCCATAAGGGTATGTACTATGCCCTTTGCGCCTTTTTCTATTCCACATTCGCTCATCGCTACATTTATTCTAAATCTATATGCATCCGCTTCTCTTATTCCAAGCTGAGATCTCGCTTCTGCGGCTGCTTTTTTGAGTTCTTCTACACTTTTCATAGTTCCTCCTTAGCCTAACTCTTTATATTTAGCTATTATTTTGTCTACATCATCTACTGTAAGTCTTCCATGAACATCTTCATTCACTGTAATTACTGGAGCAAGTCCACATGCCCCTATGCAGCGACACGCTTCAAGCGAAAACATTCCATCTTCTGTGCAAGCCCCGTCTTTTACGCCAAGCTGCTTGGCAAATTTTTCATAAATATCACCTGAGCCTTTTACATAGCATGCAGTACCTAGACATACTGAAATCTTGTACTTTCCTTTAGGACTTAGCGAGAACTGAGAATAAAAAGTTACTACCCCATAAACTTCTTCTAATGGAATTTTTAATCCCTTAGCTATCATTTTTTGTACTTCCATTGGCAGATATCCATATATTTCCTGCGCTTTTTGAAGTACAGGCATAAGTGCGCCCTTCATATCTTTATGCTCTTCTATGAAGGCTTTGAGCATTTGTTCCTGTTCTGCGGTGCCCGCAAATTTAACACCTTTTTTGCAATCGCACATAATTTCCTCCTCATTCTTTTGTTAGTTAAGCTTTTGACGAAATTTTTATAATTTTTAGAATATTTTATAATATAGCATATTGTACTACACTTTTTTTACTTTTGCAATAATGTGAAAAAAAGAACATCATTGCATCTGTGAAGTAAATATCATCAAATATCTTTATATTTATACCCAATAATAAAAAACAGTAAGCGTAGCTTCGCAAGATACAAAACATATAATAATATTAGTAGTAGTAATCTTCGTACTATTATTAAATTGTAGGCACATATTCCCCCTCATTAGGGCTTCGCCTAGATATTCCATTTACGAAACGCAAAAAAATAGCCTCGAAAATCGCTACGCTAAATCTCGGCTATCATTTTTTTGCTTATTCTATGGAATTATCTACGCTGCAGAATTCATTCGGGGAAATAATTTGCACTACAATTTATTATACTTCTGCTTATTGTTGTTACTAAGATTTTCCTAATTTGTTCTTGTAGACTTTTTAGCTAAAGAAAGCATTACAAAATTTATTATTACAAAAACTCTCGTCATATATACCGTTGGGTTACACATATATCCTGATAGTATATTAGTAGCTTCACTACCTAATAATAATACTATTGAAATAAATACAGATATCTTACAAAATAGATCTATGTTTTTTAATATTTTTTCTATTAATTTTTTCATATTTTCCTCTTTTCTGTATTGAAAATTTATACTTTTTGTATTATACTAAATATAAGATAGGTAGCAACCTTAACGGTCTGCCCTTATATTCGGTATATTATTTAAACCATCTGTACTGGCATACAGGTGGTTTTTTTTTGCCTTATTTTCTATTGAAAAACAGGGCTATGATAGTAACTATAACTGATAAAAAACTAACTACAAACATTGCAAATGCAATCGTTATAGACATAGTTTCATATGTCGTCATACTATCACCCCCAATCTTTTTTTGATTGGGCAAACCATCTCTGCATACTACCTATCTTATACCCATCTATTATACATTGGATTTATTATATTAGTCTACATTAATTATTTTTCTCATACAATTTTATATATTAGAATCATCGAATCCACTTGACCTATTAAGCTTAACTTGGTAGGATTATATTATCAGTAATTGTTTTTAGAAAGGAATATATATGAAACTAATATCTTGGAATGTTAATGGAATAAGGGCATGTGTAAAAAAAGGGTTTATGGATTACTTCAAGGATGTAAATGCGGATGTATTTTGCATTCAGGAAAGCAAGCTTCAGGAAGGCCAAATTGAGCTTGAGCTCGAAGGATATAATCAGTATTGGAACTATGCTGAGAAAAAAGGTTATTCAGGAACAGCTATTTTCACTAAGGAACTTCCTATAAATGTAACTTACGGACTTGGAATTGAGGAACATGACAATGAAGGTAGAGTCATAACAGCGGAATATGAGAATTATTTTATAGTTACCTGCTATACTCCAAATAGCAAGAGTGAGCTTGAAAGACTTGATTATAGAATGGTGTGGGAAGATGCATTTAGAGAACACCTTTTAGTTTTAGATGCTAAAAAACCAGTTATGGTATGCGGTGATCTTAATGTGGCTCACAATGAAATCGACCTTAAGAATCCTAAGACAAATAGACGTTCGGCTGGATTTACTGATGAAGAGAGAGCTAAAATGAGCCTTCTTCTTGAAGCCGGTTTTGTCGATACGTTTAGACATCTTTATCCGGATGTGACTGGTGCGTATTCATGGTGGTCTTATCTTGGCAAGGCAAGAGAAAGAAATGCAGGTTGGAGAATCGACTACTGGTGTGTATCTGAAAGACTTAAGGAAAATATAAAGGAAGCTGAAATTCATGCTGAGATTTTAGGGTCAGATCACTGCCCGGTTATGCTTGAAATAGAAATTTAAAGAGGCTTGATTTATGGATTAAAAACCATCTGTAATTACATTACAGATGGTTTTTTTTACTTATTTTCGGTCGTGACTTGGTCTAAATTTACTGCTACGGTATGGTCTATTTGATGCCATACGGTTTCTTTTTTAAACATACATATTAAATTTATTGGCACCCAGCTAAACACGAATACCCAGAAAAATAATATTCCTTTTATCATCTTGGACGGCTTTTTCTTTGCCATCTTAACTGCAAGAGTGGTTACTAGTACGCATACTACATATGAAAGCAGTAATGCACCTGCAAATCTATATACTACATACATATAGTTTATGTTTTGGATTTTAACTAGGTCGTAGTCTAAAAGCATAGTTAAAAGTATACTCAATATATATAATATCTGTGTATTTAGTGCCATAAGAAACATTATCATATCTAGACTTCTTAGGCTTTTTCTTTCGAATATGTTTTTAAATAGTGGCCATACATAGTTTTCCACCGACTGAATAAGGCCTGTAGTCCACCTTTTTCGCTGTTTCCATGATTGCGCAAAAGTAAGCGGCTGTTCATCGTACATTATAGCTTCTGGCACCCAAAATACTTTGTAGCCGTTTAGGATGCATTTTACTGTAAGCTCAATATCTTCTGTCATTGTCCTAGTATTCCAGCCACCCATCTTTTCTATAAGGTTGTGACTTATCATAAAACCACTTCCACTTATAAGGGCTGAAAGGCCTAGATGGTGTCTTGGGTGATTATAAAAATGATTTGCCAAATAGTAATATATGGCGTAACTGCTTGAAATCACTGTATCGTAAGGGTTTTTGGTATCTCTATAGCCCTGAGCTGCGTTTGCTCCCATTTGACGCGCTTTGTTCATTTCGTTTAGAAATTCTGGGTCTACAAGGTTGTCTGCATCAAATATGCAGTATGCATCGTATATGTTTTTAGGGTCTTCTCTATTTTCTAAAAGATAATCGAAAAACTCTGAAAGAACTTCTCCTTTTGAGGTTATCTTACGCTTGCATTTAAATACCAATGCCCCATGTTCTCTTGCTACTTCTTCTGTGTTGTCGGTGCAGTTATTTGGTATAACGATTATATCGTATAATTCCTTTGGATAATTTTGCTTGCTTAGACTTTCTACCAAATTTCCTATAACGGCTGCTTCGTTTCGAGCCGCAATTATTATGGCAAATCTATCTTTTTTATCTGGATTGCCATATTTAGGTTTGGAAGTAAGGGAAAAGAATCCTATGATGAAAAAATAAAGCGCATACAAAAATAAGGCTATTGTCATCGTTGCTAGAATTACTTTCACTATGCTTAGCAAGCTTTCGTTTAATAAAGTTTCCATTTTACTCCTTATGTCCCCCGACTTTTGTTTATATATATACACAGTTATTATATCATTTTATTATGATTTTTGATATACTTTGTCGTTTTGCCCGCTCCTACCTTTATAATATATTCTTTTTTTAGTAGATCTGAAAGTGTCTTTTCTATTGTCGCTATGCTTACATCTGGACATATAGTTTGAATTTCTGCTTTAGAAATTTTACCGATTCTTTTATCAAAGACATCCTTAACTCTCTCAGTTTTTGAAAGTCCTTTCATTGCAACGGTTTCTACTCTATCGGAAAATTCTTTATAGGCTTTTAGTATTATTCCTAAATAGTACCTCACAAAAGAGAAATAATTATGTTCGTTTCTAAGCCAGTCTTTTGAGCTTTGCTTTAATGTTTGATAGTAGGTTTCTTTGGTCTGCTCTATAATCATTTCGATGCTGATATATTTTCCTACTATATAGCCCTGCTGATACAGTAGCATCAGTGTCAGGAGTCTGCTCATTCTTCCATTCCCATCGTTAAATGGATGTATGCTCAAAAAATCAAATATAAATTTTGCAATAAGAATAAGTGGATCTATTTTCTCTTCTCTAATCGAAACTATATACTCTCTACATAGCCTTTCTATTGCATCTGGTGTTTCAAATGCTGACAAGGGCTCAAATCTAACAGTTCTTATTCCGGCTGCATCTATTTCTTCAATTACATTATCTTGATTTTTGAATTTTCCCGCATTAGAGGTTGGATGGAAACTATATAGGTCTCTGTGAAGCTGCAGTATTATATTGGAGCTAAGCATCATATAATCATAGTTTTCATGAATCGTATTTAAAACTTCTCTATATCCTGCTATCTCTTCTTCATCTCTATTTTGTGGTTCTGATTTTTTCATAACAAGTTCATTTAGGCGTGCATCTGAAGTAAAAATTCCTTCTATTCTGTTTGAAGCGCCTGTACTTTGGATTTTTGCTATTTCCAGCATGGATTCTAAAATATCAGGTTTAGCTTCTATAAAAAGCTCCTGTTTCCCTTTAAATTCATGGATTTTCACTATTAGATTGATGATTTCTGGAGTGTATAGTTCTTTATCTATTTCTCTATATTTAAATTCTTTCACGTTATTACCTGCCTTTTATACCTAATCTGCACAAAAAAATACTATCTGCCTAATTTTACCATATTTTTAGGCAGATAGCAATCTAGCTTACTACATGACCATCTTTCATTTTTATTATTCTATCTGATTTTTGGGCTAAATTTGAATCATGGGTTACTATGAGCATCGTTGTATGAAGTTCTTTGTTTATCTTCTTAAAAAGCTCGTACACCTGTTCTGTGGTTTCGCTATCCAAGTTTCCTGTGGGTTCATCGGCTAAAAGCAGCTTGGGTGAATTTATAAGCGCTCTTGCAATCGCTACTCTCTGCTGCTGTCCTCCTGAAAGGTCGGTGGCCTTGTTGTTTATACGGTCTTTTAGGCCAACTATTTCAAGCAGTTCTACAGCTCTTTGTTCTTCTTTACGACTTGCTCTTTTTTGCTTTATCCAAGTCGGAATCAGCACGTTTTCAAGGGCTGTGAATTCTGGCAGCAGATGATGGAACTGGAATATAAAGCCTAGGTTCTCATTTCTGAATTCTGATATCTCCTGATCGTTTAGTCTTGCTATATTTTTATCCATAAAGTATATTTCACCTGTTGTTGCACTATCTAGGGTGCCTACTATGTTTAGGAGTGTAGTTTTCCCGCAGCCTGAGGGGCCTATTATGCTGACAAGTTCTTGCGTACTAAGTTCTATGTCTATGCCATGAAGAACCTGCGTTTTTATTTTTTCGCCATATACTTTGGTTATGCCTTTGGTTTGAAGTAATTTAGCCATTTCTAATTACCTCCATTGGATTTAGTTTTGCTGAACTTCTTGCCGGAATAAGAGAAGATACTATTCCTGAAATTGTTGATACTATTAGGATTACTATTATATTGCCAGGTTTTATTGTAATTTCAAAGCCCAGTCCACCCACGCTTGAGGTTCCTATTATAAATGCCTCTATAAGAAGTACGCCTGCAAATACTCCAAATACTGCGCCTAAGAAACCTAATAGTCCTCCCTGAATTACAAATATACGGCTTGCAGAGCGTCTATTTACGCCCATCGCTTTTAGGATGCCTATCTGTCTTGATTTTTGAACTACGGATACGGCAAGCACGCTTGCGATTCCAAGGGCTATTGCAAAAAGTACAAATACTTGTATCGTAATTGATGAGCCGCTCTGACTTTTTAGGGCAGATAAAAGCTGTGCATTTTGAGATTTCCAGTCTTCTATCTTGAGATTTGGATACATCTGCTGAAGTTTTTGGGCTTCTACGTCTGAATTGAAGGGCTCTTTTATTTGAAGCTCTATATTGTTTACATACCCGCCTAAGCTATACAGTTTTTGGGCTCTTTTTATATCCATAAATATCCAGCTACTATTTGGCGCTGAGGCTTCTAAATCAAATATTCCTTCTATTATAAAGTTTTCTCCAAGAAATGAGATTACATCCCCTTCTGAAAGTGAGTATTCTTTTGCAAGCTCTGTCCCTATCAGAATCTGATTCGCATTTATCTGCGGGTCGCCTGCAATTATTCTGTTTTTTATGTCGTATATTTTATCTGCTCTATCTATTTCTATTCCTTTTATAAAAAGGTTTGTGTTTCTATCACCTTTTACAAGCTGAGCATTGCCCTGAACACTTTGAGAAACTGCAGTTATTTCTTCTACTTGGTCAAGTCTTTCAACTATGCTGGCATAATCTGATATCTTTTCGTTTTTGGGTGGAAGATTTATATACTGACTTCCAAGTTCAGAGGCTTGATTCTCAGAAGCTTGATTATTAGCGTCTTGACTTGCCGCAGCTTGGTTAAAGCCTGTTTGATTTTTTATGACTATATGAGGGCTGCTTCCTACGGTTTCGTTTATAAGGTTATCCTGCACGCCCGTTATTATGGAGTTTAAAAATATCTGCACCGCTACCCCGACTATTATTCCTAGCAGTATGAAGAAGGTCTGAATTTTGCCATCTGTAAGGAAGCGAATTGCTATTTTCCATTCATATGGCATATTACTCACCTTTACTTTCTTTCAGCTTTATTTTGCTTCCGTCTTTTAGGTCTTTGGGAGCTAGTATTTTGGTGTCTTGGGAGATATATTCGTCAACTTCTTCAATTTTTACTTCTTTTCGATTTCCAATAATATTAACTGGAAGTTTTTTGGCTTTTCCATTTTCTGCTATGAATATATAGCTATTATTATCTTCAAAAACTACATACTCAAATGGAAGCACTAGGGCGTTGTTATAGCTTTTTGTTATTATTTCTACGGTTACAGTAAGCGAAAGCAGAAAGGTGTCTTCACTACTCTTTGGTATTTCTATTTTAGCTGTAATGGTTCCTGTATCCTTATCTACAAATGGTGATATATAGCTTATTTTTGAACTTATTTTTTTATCTGGAGACGAGGATGGATATACGTTTACTATCTGATTTACTTTTATATCGCCTACATATTTTTCATCTATTTTTATCTGAGCATAGCGTTTATCTGTTCTTGAAATTTCTACTATTTGGGCTCCAGTCTGTACTACTTCTCCCTGAGAAATATATTTTTTAGTCACAATCCCAGCTACAGGGCTCTTTATAATATATTTCGAAGCATCCTGCTGTGCATTTTTAAGCCCAACTTGCGCTTTTTGAAGCTGACTCTGCTGTCTTTTGGCTTCTGAACCATTTTCAGAATAGGACTGCATTTTTATCTCGGCACTTTCTAGCTCGATATTCTTCTTTGCTATAGCATTTTCAAGGTCTTCAACTTCTTGTTTGGAAGCTACCCCTGATTCAAAAAGAAGCTTTGTTTTTTCATAGGATTTATTAAGATCTATTAGTTCGAGCTTAAGTCTTTCAATATCTTTTTTGGCAAGCTCATAGCTAGTGCTTATTGTCGCATCATAGCTGCTTTCTGATAAAGTTACCTCTGCGGACTTCTCATCTATATTTTTTTGAAGTTCTTTGGAGTCAAGCTTTGCTATAACTTGATTTTTATTTATTTTATCGCCCTCTTCTATATCCATAACTAGTACTTCTCCGCTTGCCTGAGAGTTTAGCTTAAGTGATTCATCTGAAACAATTTCCCCACTTGCAAGTACTATATCTTCATAGGTTTTTATTTTAGGCATCGTATAGCTGACTTCAAGAGGACGGGTATTTGTATAAACTGCAATTCCTAGAGCTATAGCTATAATTGCAGCTATAATTATTTTCTTCCATGATACCATAGTCTACTCGCTTTCTTATGCTAAAAAATATCATTTGCTTATTCTAAAATATCTTTATGCTAAAAATGCCCCCTAAGCTAGGGCTCAGAGGGCAAATATATTTAAATTATTGAACGAGCTTCATAGTACTAAAGTACTAATGATGGTGCAGTATATACTCTAGTTGCAAGTTCTGCATCTAGAAGGTATAGACCTTTTGCATCTGAACCAAATAGCTCCATTTTCTTAACAAGGCCGTCTGCATTTGTCTCTTCTTCGCCCTGCTCTTTTACAAACCACTCTAAAAACTGAGTTGTTCTGTAGTCTTTTACTTCTACTGCTTGACTGTATATGTTGTGGATTAAGCTTGTAACAAAGAATTCATGCTCTAATGCTACTTCAAGTGGCATTTTTAGGCCTTCAAAAACTTTGTCTGGTTTTGCAATAGCTTCAAGTGTAACTTTTAGCCCATTGTTTTGCATATATTCCATAAACAGCATTGCGTGGTCTCTTTCTTCTTGAGCTTGGATTTTGTACCAGTTTGCAAAACCGTCAAGTCCGTTTTCTTTATAATAGTTTGAAATGTCAAGGTAAAGATAGGCCGAATATAATTCATGATTAATTTGTTCATTTAGCAATTGTGCTACTTTTTCGTTAAGCATTTTTTTAGCTCCTCTCTTTTTTCTAAATATGGTCAATTCTATACATACCCATTATATCATATTTTTAATTAAAAATTCCTAATTACTACAAAATAAACGATATGCATACAACAAAAGCTACTATTTCATATGTAGTCCGTATATATTTCCCTGAATGAATTCTGCAGCCTAGACGATTCCAGAATGGAATATCTAGGCGAAGCCCTAATGAGGGGAAATATATATGGACTACAATTTCAAGTATTAATATTAATAGCCTTATCTGCTATATATTATAGGTTTTGCATTTTCTATAAAACGTTGCTTTTCCGATTCCAAGAAGTCTGCATACTTCGTCTATTGTTATGTTGTTCTGAGCCTTGTACTCAAGTGCTCTTAAGATTTCTTGTTTTTCAAGATCTTCTATTTTTGAGATTTTTATTTCTTTTTCATGATTTTCAGTCTTACAAGCTTCATCATTATAGGTTTTTTCGCTATAATAAGGCTTGGAATCTAGGGTTTGGAACCTAGGCGGAAGATCTTTTTTGGATATACTGCTATCTTCAGCCATATTTACTGCATATTCTATAGTATTTTGCAGTTCTCTTACATTTCCCTTCCACATATGAGCTTTTATTATATCCATAGCGTTTACATCTATATTTTTAACTTGCTTAGAAAGTTTTTTAGAGTATTTTTCTAAAAAGTATTCACTTATTAATTCTATATCTTCTCCTCGTTCTCTAAGGCTTGGGATATGAAGTGGAATTACGTTTAATCTATAGTAGAGATCTTCTCTGAATTCTTTATTTTTCACCTTCTGTTCAAGGTTTACATTTGTTGAGGCTATTATTCTTACGTCAACGTCGATTTGACGGCTCCCACCTATTCTAGTTACTTTTCCATCTTGGATTACTCTAAGCAGTTTAGGCTGAAGATGAAGCGGCATATCGCCTATTTCATCAAGAAGCAGGGTTCCTCTATTGGCAAGCTCAAATTTTCCTGGGTGCCCCCCTTTTGAAGCGCCTGTAAATGCGCCTTCGCTGTATCCAAAAAGTTCGCTTTCAAAAAGATTTTCAGGAATTGCACTACAGTTTATGGCAATAAAGGGTTCTTTTTTTCTATCGCTATGATAGTGAATCGCTCTTGCAAAGAGTTCTTTTCCGGTGCCACTTTCTCCTGTTATAAGTACTGTGGAATCACTATTTGCAGTCTTTTTCGCATATGCGACCGTCTCCTCCATTATATTGCTCTTATATATTATGTTGTCAAATGGAGTTGCTATATTCGCAGATATTATATTTCTTGCTGATTTTATAAGCCTTTGAAGTTCTTGTATTATAATTACTACAGACTGAACTTCATTCTCATCTTCAAGGATTTTAGTGCTTATCGTTCCACTTGTGAAGTTTCCATTTTTATGTTTGAATTCAAATTCTTTGTTGTCTAATTTTCGGTTTAAGTTAAAGCTTGAAAGATTTGTATGATTTATTATTTCCTGTATATTTTTAAATTTTTGTGAGGTTATTTCTAGTAGATTATCTGCAACTTTATTTGTATATTTTATGTCCCCTATGCCATCTACTATTATAATTCCCTTATCCATAATGTCCATTATTGTATGGAGCTGGTTTGCAAGAATTTTGATTTCGCTACTACGTTCTTTTTCTATAAGTGTAGAGGCTATCATTTCTGACATTTTTCTAAGAAACATCAGAACATTGGTTTCGTTTTTTAAAAGTCTTTTTTTCTGAGATTGATCAAAGGCAATTAGGCCTATTGTTCCTTCCGCTTCTCCATCTACATTTATTGGAGTTACTATTTCTGCACATTCTATGCAGATATCCTTGCAGCTACAGTTTTGGCATACCTTGTCATGCTTTGGATTTTCTACTATGTATGCTCTATTGTCCCTAAGACAGCTTGCAAATACTCCATCTATGCTTATACTTTCGCCTATTTGAGCTTTGTATTTACCGGTTCCTGCAATCCTTACAAGATTTTTGTCTGTTATGGTTACATCTATTTCTATAACGCTAGATATTGCCTCCGCTATCTGCTGAAGGGTATTTTTTATTTTTTGCAGCTTCAAGTTTTTACTCCTCTTTTTGAATGTCATCTAATACCAGTTTATATATCTTACTTTGTTTGGTACATATTGCTTCGGTTTTTAGAATACGGTCGTCATAGCTCATAGGATTTAATATTTCTGTAAACATTTCTTCAAATTTATCGTTGCTAAGCCCCATGGATTCTATACTCGCAATAAGCATCTGTTCTTTTGATACTTTGCTAAATTCTACATTGTATCCAAGTATACTGCACAGATATTTTATAAATACCCTCTGAGTTCTTCCGTTGCCTTCTCTAAATGGATGGATTGCATTTATTTCCCCAAAGTAGTAGGCAAGTCTCGGTATAAGCTTTTCTTTATCCAGACCTATTAGGTAATTTTCTGATTTAAGCTTTGCAAATATTTCTTCTGAGTAGGCTTTTATGTTGTTAAATGGGCAAAACAAAACCCCCTTGGAAATATCAACTGTTCTTATTTCTCCTGCCCAGCTGTAAATATCACCAAATATATATCGGTGTATGTCCAGCAGATGTTTGAAATCCAGATTGCCTTTCAAGGGGTTTTGTTCTGCGTGCATTATTTTTATGTTTGTTATGTCTCGTTCTGCATCATCGAGAAGGTCCTTATTCTTGTATCCAAATAGATTGATAAGTACTTCTGAATCAATGTAGCAATATTTCTTATCATAAATAGGTTCATAGCTACTCATGGGCCACCTACTTATGACTACGAGCTCTAAGTCTGTGATATTCTATAACACTATTTAGTGCTGAGTTATAAGATATCTCTCCACTTAGTATGCTTCTTAATGTGCTTATGTTATGTTCTTTCAGCGGCAAATCTTCCATTGCCATCGTTGCATTTACTTCGCTGATTATTGATGAATGACTGTGTCTTTCCTCGATAAATGTTTCCATAATATACCCCGCGCTTCATAATAATTCTTATGTCTATTATACCATGAAACTGTATAATATGCTTGCTTTTACGAAATAATTTCTGATATTTTTAAAGTCATTCTAAAGTCTCTATACTCTCCTGCTTTTAATTTCATCGCTGTCCCATTTTCTATTGCTTTGCTTATGCCTTTACTTGGATAACTAGTCCAAGGTTCAATTGCAAGACTATAGGTATTTCCATACCAAGGGTAGCCAAACGATCCTCCTGCTACAAGCCATACCCATGCATAAGGCATAACATTAGAATCCCAATTGAGTTCGAATGAAAGTTTCTTGTTTCGGTTTCTTATCCTATAAAAAGCATTCCCGCTAAAGTCTTTTAAATAAAATAAATCAGCTACTTTCTCGTCTATAGATGGCATTTTATTTAACTCAATTCCATTTTCAAATTTATGTGGCCATGAATATTCTGCTGATGCTTCCAATCTTTGATTTTCAAAGTCTTTTTGTGGACCATCAGTTATTATTTTTTTTGCAGATGTTTCTATTATACATGATTCATCAATAAATCCTAATCCAAGTGTTGGATGATGTCCCCACATTAAAAACATTTCTTCAGCTGCCATATTTGTAAGTTTTTCATCAAAATATATATTTGATTCATTTTGTTTTAAGGTTATATACTTTTCTAACTTAAATGGCGACCTTAAAAGCGTTACTGATAATCTAATCTTTATTTCATTAATATCATTTTTTATAATATCATATTTCCATGGAACTATGCTAGCTTCTCCATGCATTCCTAATAAGCACCCTTTATAAGTGTCTTCTGGCCCCCCATTTGGAAATATTTCCTGCCATCCACCAAAATTATTATCCAAATAGTTGTGTAAGCTACTTCCAGTTGTTACTATATGGTTAGATATATCATGTAATTCTACTGGTGAACACCACATAAAATCTATATCTTTCGGTTTATATAGTAATTCAATTATGTCAGACCCTTTATCCAATAATATAGTTACTCTAAGTTTCTCATTTTCTAAAACTAAAGCATCCATATTACATAATTTTATATTTTCAGTCACTCTACATCCATAATTTCGCCTCATAAAAAGCCTCTTTCTAAAAGAATATTAATATCTTAGCAGATTTTCTTTATAACCTCCATCTACATAAAAAGTTGTTCCTGTTATATAACTTGATGCTTTACTAGCTAAAAATATACATGGACCTATTATCTCTTTAGCTTCGCCTACCCTTCCAAGTGGTACCCAATTTCCAAAATCAAATCCAGATTGTTCTTCAAGATCTTTAAGCAGAGTTTCATTCATTTCTGTTCTTATTGCTCCTGGCGCTAAGTTGTTAACTCTTATTCCATATTTTCCAAATTCTAGAGCTGACACTTTTGTAAACATAGCAATTGCTGCTTTCGATATACAGTACGGCGAATTATTTCTAACGGGAACTACATCATGAATTGATGTTATATTAATTATAGAGGGTTCACTTGATTTTTTTAGTAGTTGAAGTAATTTACTTGTAATAAAATAATGCGATTTGGTATTTGTATCGTATATATTATCTAAAAATTCTTCTGTCATATCTTCTATAGCACAATGATCTTCAAATCCTGCATTATTTATCAATACATCTAATTTAATAATTCTAGACTGTATATAATTTACTATACTTTCTATATTTTCCATTTTTGAAATATCACCAGCCACAAAATCAAATGCACCTATTTCATCTGCAACTCTAGATGCTAGCAATTTATTTCTTCCATGAATTATTACATTTGCTCCGTTAGCAATAAATCCTTCTGCTATACTTCTTCCTATCCCTCTAGTCGAACCTGTAATAAATACATATTTATCTCTTATATCAAATAAGTTATCAATTTTCATTATTACCTCTTAGCTTTTTTGTAAAATTTGATAAAATTTCATATCCATCTTTTGTAACAAGCACATTTTCTTCTACTCGTATTCCTCCAAAAGAAATATCATAAATTCCGGGTTCTATTGTAATTACCATGCCTTCTTTAAGTAGATCTTTTGAGTTTTCTGATATTTGTATGCATGGGTCATGATATCTAAAACCTACTCCATGTCCAAGAGCATGTTTAAATAGATGCCCTATATTTTTTTCATCTAGATATGTCTTCGCGACTTGATATAATAATTTTGCATCTACTCCTGGTTTTATAATATCTATAGCTCTTTTCTGTGCCTCAATTATATATGAATGCAACTCGTTTTGCTTTTCTGTGGGAACACCTACGCACCCTGTCCTTGTTATGTCAGCCCAATATCCATTTACGCAGATAGCAAATTCCGTCATTACTAGTTCTCCAGTTTTTAAAACCTTACCTGTAGATTTATTAAAGCATCCTCCAGATGCTCCATTAATGCCTGATTGTACTTGTGCATATCCTTGAGAAAAAAATACTCCAGATTTCCCAATCTGTTTTTTTATACTTGATTCCATAGCTGCAGCTACTTCTGCCTCTGTGTTTCCTTCTACTAATAATTCATAGAATGTATCTATACCTATTCCAGCAATTTGATTACACAGTCTTATTCCATTTAAATCAATTTCTGTTTTATTTTCGTATAGTTTTATTAATTTATCATTTGTATTTTTGTATCCAAATCCAAGAGCTGTGATTTTTTTGATAAAATCATTTGGAAGTGGCGGGTTTTCCCCATTCATCATGGGCAATGAAGTTCTTCCTATATTTGTTATCGCAGTTATTCCCTTGTCATTTGAAGTATATTTTTCTAAGTCATTATTTATCATATTATATAGTATTTCAAATGCATCTTCACTTGTTGTTCCCCAAGGATAAACCTTGACTTCTAATTCACATGGTATATTATCTGTGGGTTCAAGTGCTGGATTATAAAGTATTTTTTTACCATTTTCAAATACTACACCCACCGACAATCCCCAATATGATAAATAATTGAAAGCCATCATAAGTTCGTCTGGCCTAAAAAAGATTACTGCATCTAATTCATTTTCTTTTAAAAAATTATTTATCTGTAACAATCGTTTATCCATGGTTCCTCCTACATTATGCCAAATTTTTCAAATGCCTCAACTACTCCCATTCCATTTTGGATTGCTTCTCTTACCTCATTTTCTCCAAAAACTTTCTCAAACGCTCTTTTGATTACATCTTTTTCTATATTTTTTGGTATTGATAATACTCCATCACAATCTCCAAATATTATATCTCCGTAATTTACTAATACTCCGTTTTCAAATTCTATTGGACATTTATAATCAATTACTCTTCCTCTTATCCCTTGATCTTGTGCATAACAACCTCTCGTAAAAGTAGGAATCCCAAGACTTAATACTTCTTTTGTATCTCTTGTAAACCCAGATACAACTGCTCCTACAGCTCCTAACTTAATCATTCTAGTTGCCATAAGTCCTCCAAAAAATGCATATCTTGGAGATCCCCCTGCACATATATATACTTCGTTCTTCTGCATAGAGTCTAATGCTTCAAACATAACTCCAAATGGTTTATTAATACCTTCACTTGAAATTTGTGTTCCTGTACAATCCGCTTCTTGTACAGTAAACGCTCTTCCCGCCAACATCATATTTCGTTCCAAAGGCTGAATATATGATGGTAAAAATTGATGTGTGTAACCTATAGTATCCATGATGTCAGTTAGAACTCCTGTGTATAAATGCTTTTTCATAAGCTCAAATAACGCTTCATCTTCTATATTATCTATATTATTTAATTCTTGAATATTCATATTGTTCTACTCCATTATCTTTTTAGATTGTATTGTATTAATAAGCACTGCTAATAGTATTAATCCGCCTTTTACTATATACTGAATGTATTCATTTACATCTAGTAAAGTCATTCCATTAAGTAAAACACCTAAAAATATTATACCTATAAAAGTACCTTTAGTTTTACCTAATCCTCCAGTAAGCGCTGCTCCTCCAATTATTACAGATGATATTACGTCTAACTCCCAACCTTTTCCAAATGATTGTGCCCCAGACATAACTTGTGAGGAAACCATTATTCCCGATATCGCTGCTGTTACTTGAACTATTATCATCACTATTACTTTGACCTTATTTACGTCTATTCCAGATAGTCTTGCCGATTCTTTGTTCCCACCTATGGCATATATACTTCTTCCAAATTTTGTGTATCCCATCAGTATACTTATAGCGATAAATACGACTATCATTATTATTGCAGGAATTGGTATTATTCCTAGTTGACCTGCTCCTATAACACTAAACCAAGATGGAAATGTTGTTACAGGGAATCCTTTGGATAATATCGCAGCGGCTCCATAAATTATATTAAGCATTGCTAATGTTATAATAAATGTAGGTATATTAAATTTTGTGTGTATTAAAGCATTTATATACCCTATAATACCGGCTACTAAAACAGCTACTATCATCCCTATAATAACAGACATTTCTATTGGAATTATACCAGTATTTGCTATGATACTTCCTACAACCCCTGTTATAACCCCTGAAAGGGCAACTGTTGATCCTATTGACAAATCAATTTCTCCTGTAATTATAACCATAGTCATTCCAAATGCTATTATAGCTTTTAATGATACATTTCTTAAAATATTTAATAAATTTCCAGTTGTAAAGAAACCAGGGGCAGATAAAGATATTACCACAGCAATTATCACTAATATAACCTCAAGGATGTGAGTATTGCTATATTTCTTTAACTTTGATATAAAATTTTTATTATTCATTTTTAATTTCCCCCTAGACATAATTCATATAATTCTTCGATGTTACAATCATCTGCATTAACTTCATTTATTATCTCACCATCTTTTAATATTAATATTCTATTACAAACTTCAAGTAATTCTTCTAGTTCCGAAGATACTATTATGCTTGATATACCTTTTCTTGATTGTTCCCAAATTATTTCAAAAATTTGCTGTTTTGCATTTATATCTATTCCTCGAGAAGGTTCATCAAAAAATATAACTCTAGGGTTAATATTCAACCAATTCCCAACTACAACTTTTTGCTGGTTTCCGCCTGATAAAGAATTCATTGGAAGCTGCGTATTCGGAACTTTAATTTGTAAGCTTTCTATTTGTTTATCTACATAAGGCTGTTCATCTTTTACCTTTATAAACGGTCCTTTTGACATATGTTCTCTAGCTGCTACACATAAATTTGTATGCACACTTAACATCTGAATTAATCCTTCATGCTTTCTATCTTCAGGTGTCATTGCTAAACCTAAATTTTTCATAATTTTAGGATTTGCATCTTCAATTTTTTTATCAAAAAATATAACTTCACCTGAATCAAATTTATCAGCACCAAATATGCTTCTTAAAATTTCACTTCTTCCAGAGCCAAGCATTCCTGCTATTCCTAAAATTTCGCTTTCTTTTAATTTAAAAGAAATATCTTTAAATGTTCCTTTTTTATTTAAACTTTTAACCTCTAAAACAGTTTTTTCACCTACTTTTAAATCTGCTGGCCTTGTTTTTATCTCAACATCACCAAACATCATTTTTATAAGTTCTCTGTGTGTTGTTTCTTTCATTTCTGTTCTTCCTATAAAATTACCATCTCTTATTACGGTACATGTATCTGCAATTTCCCATAGTTCCTGTAATCTATGGCTTATATATATTATTATTACACCTTTTTCTTTCAACCTCTTAACCATATCAAAAAGAAGCTTAGTCTCATCTTTTGATAATGATGATGTCGGTTCATCTAACATAAGTACTTTAGGATCACTACTCATAGCTTTTACTATCTCTAGCATCTGTCTTTGCCACATACTTAACGATACTACAAGTTTAGTAGTTTCTAATTTTACACCCAGATCCTTTAGATATTTTTCTGCCAATTGATTCGCTTTTTTCCAATCTATAAATTTTCCTTTCATAGGCATTCTTCCAAGAAGTATATTTTCTGTAACTGTTAACCCTGGAAATAAACTTAATTCTTGATAAACTGTTGATATTTTCTTATTTATAGCATCCTGAGGTGATTCGAAGTTTAAAGCTTCATCATTTAAGTATACTCTACCCTCTGTAGGCTTTACTGCTCCTGAAAAAATCTTTACCATAGTTGATTTACCAGAACCATTTTTCCCACAAATAGCATGAACTTTTCCACCTTCAAAAGAAGTGCTTATATTGTCCAAAGCTTTTGTACCTGGATATATCTTTGTAATGTTTTCTGTTCTTAAAATATTCATTCTAAACCTCGATTATATATAAGCTAGAGGATGAATAGCATTTCCATCCTCTAGCTAAAATTTTTATTACTACTTAAACTTTTTCAAACTTTCTTCAAATGAATCTAACCCAGCTGAATCTGTTCTACTTAAAAGAATCCCATCTTGAATTTGAGTTTTTCCTTTTTCAAATCCAGTATCTTCACCTTTTATATCTTTAATTAAAACTTCCATTGTTTTATACCCAATCATATATGGATCTTGTCCTGTTACAGCCTGAAGTATATTATCACTGCTTTTTAACATTTCAAGTTGTTGCTCGCCCGCATCTGTTCCAAATACAAATGTTTTTCCAGATAACCCTGCATTTTTTACAGCCATTACAGCACCTATTGTTCCTCCATCATTTGCTGCCCAAAATATATCTACTCCACCTTTAGTTGCTTGTGCTGTTATTATATCTCCAGC
>JBOFWC010000096.1:0-1217 GCA_051653405.1 Proteocatella sp.
TAAATCCTATACTAGGAAGCCTTATGGCACTTTTTGCCGGAGCACTTGCAGGGGCAATAACTTACACGCTTAATATAAAATTTAAGATAAAAGATATTCTTGCAGGAATACTGACTATGACGCTTCTATACTCAGTAAACTTAAGGGTAAATGGAAGATCAAATATAGGGCTTTCATCATATCCTACGATATATGATCAGTTTGGTAAGATGATAGTGCTTATAATATGTGTAGTGCTTGTAAAACTGCTTATGGATAGATACCTAAAGTCAGAAGCCGGTTACCTTTTAATTGCTACAGGAGATAATGAAACTCTAGTTAGATCGCTTGGACAAAATGCTGATAAATACAAACTTATAGGACTTATGATATCAAATGGACTTGTAGCACTTAGCGGAGCTATGATGGCTCAGTCTCAAGGGTTTACGGATATAACAATGGGAAATTCAATTATTGTTGTAGCCCTTGCCTCAATAATAATCGGAGACACTGTAATGCAAAGAAGCAGTCTTTTAAAAGGCACTACAAGAGCTATAATAGGAGCGATAGCATATAAGCTTATAGGAGGAATGGCTATAGAAGCAGGCCTAGCACCTACAGATTTAAAGGCAGTAAGTGCCCTTATAGTTATAGGATTTTTGGCATACAACAACAAATTTTCAATTGCGAGAAAGGAAAAACGCCATGCTTAAGATATCAAATTTAAAGAAAAGCTTTAATATAGGAACCGAGAATGAGACAAATATTTTTCAGGATTTTAGTCTAAAGATAAAGAGCGGAGAAACTACAGCGATACTTGGGGCAAATGGATGCGGAAAAAGTACACTTTTTAATATAATAAGTGGGGTGCTACCAGCTGAAAATGGAAGTATACAGCTTGAGACTGAGAGCGGAATTGTTTCATTTGATAAGCTTAAGGAACATCAAAGAGCAGGCTATGTCGCAAGAGTACACCAAAATCCTTCAATGGGAGTTTCACCATCACTTACTATACTTGAAAACATGGCACTTGCTGATAAGAAGTGTACAAAATTTGGATTTAAAAAGCTTGTGAATAAATCAAGAATAAAAGAATACAAAGAAATGCTCAAAACTCTAGATTTAGGACTTGAAGACAAACTGGCGACTCAGGTTAAATATCTTTCAGGAGGGCAAAGACAGTCACTTTCACTTATAATGTCCACTATGAAAAAACCAGAGCTTCTGCTTTTAGATGA
>JBOFWC010000097.1:0-12428 GCA_051653405.1 Proteocatella sp.
ATATTTTCATCATTTAATATTCTAACTAAAATACTATCTTTAAGTTCGTCACTATATCTTGGCATTATTTATCATCCTTTCTATTATGACCAACATTACCACATTTCCATCCCTATGACAACTATCCTATCACATAGGGAAAGTACTGTTGCCAGCTTTTACCTTACGGCGCATATTGTCAACAGCTGGGTGAGTATTTGCTAGATATATTTTGCTCTTATCTGCAAAAAAATTAGAGATATGCTTTATTAATGTAGATTTTCCAGTTCCTGCCGATCCATATATTAAAGCCACTTTAGATGTAGCGAACATTATTCTCAAAGCTTTCTTCTTTTCTTCACAGTCGATATCATCGTCAGTATGTTTTAACCATGAATCCACTGAATTGGTATATTGTTTAATACCACTAGTCGATAAATCTTTCAATTTTTCGATTATAAAAGCGCTATCATCAGCATAACCCTTAATATAAATATGCTTATTAAAATTTTCAAGTCTTCTATGAATATGTTTGTAATATAATTTTCTATTATATTTATCAATAAGACTCTCAATGTTTTGGAAATTTCGAATATCTTTAATGGCAGTAAATAACATACCTTGTGTTTCGATATTATTTTTGATGTATCTAGCAAATAATTCGTGTTCTCGCCTGTTTTCAGGAATACATTCGTATAAATCAAAAAGTCTAGGATTATGATTTCGTAAAGAAGTATTGTATGGCATTTTATCGAAAGGAATACAAGCATATTCTAAATATAGATTTGATAGTTCATTACAGGGGTTTCTACAAAACTGAGATTTTATAATTTTATTATTTAATTTATAAAGTAAATAGCGTATTACATTACTACCTGGTAATTCATCCTTTATTAATTCTCTACATCTACCCAATATGTCAAAAATTTGAGTTGATTTTTTTCCTGAGACAATTTTTAATTTTATGAGTTGAAAATCTGATTCTGTTTTTGTAACTAACTCTGTAATGCTTATTTTACTCAAAGTAAGAAATTTCATTAAGTTTTTATATTCCATTGTACTACTATTAATTTTAGGATACACGCCAATTATGTTTGCAAAATTATCTAGCTCACATGGCCTTATAGATACTGACCAATTATCAATTATCAAAATACTCATTTTTTTCCCAAGGATTTCAATACTATCATTATGTATTGAGAACTTAACAGCATAATTACTTGATATATCTAAATTTGTAAATGCTATAACTCTATTGAACTTGCTCGTTTTGTTGTTCGCAAGAATAAAAGTAACTTCATAAAATATTTTTTGGGATACAAAAAAAGGTTTGATTTTTTGTATATAATATCGTTCGTTATAATTTGAGCTTGTAACATTGCCACTACGATGCAAAATCTTTTCTGATATCTTTGTATAATATTCTAATAATTGAGTGTCTTTACTTAATGGAAAATCTTCAATATTTTCTAAAACCTCAATACTATATGTATCTCGTAAAAATATCTTTATTTTCAACAAATACTCATAATACTTTAGCATAAGTCGTTCAGAACCACCCTCATCAATAGTATAATGCGACACTGATTTTTGTAACAAGTCATGAAATTTATTCAAAAATCTGAGACTCCCACACGTTTTCAAATGTTTCAGTGCAACAACATTTTTGCTATAATCATTCGGATCAACATCTTCTCCATCTGCGTATACTTTAACAGCAATATATTCAACAAAGTTACGTATTTGTGCTAAAATATTTTGACTAAGTAATCCACGTTCTGATTCATCAAAACAAGCTATATTCTTACATATATTTTTATTGGTATTTAAAATTGCAGAATCTATTTTCAACATACTATAGTCTCCTTAAATATTATCAGCCATTGCCATATAAAAAAAATTACTTTGAAAATAGAAAAATACAAGTTCAATATCGCATTCAACTATCCACTTTATTTTAATCAAATTCATGTCCAAAATTAACAACTTAATAATCTTGATTATATTTTTTCAAACATATTATATCACTAATTTTCAGACTATTCAATCGCACCCAAATCTCACATTACAATATCTTTTTGCCAAATTCGAAATAGCATTAATACTAATCCGACGTATTTTCCAATCAATACTCAACCTAAATTTCTCTTCCTCTTGAGAAAAATAAAATCATAAATTCATCAATTAAACTTATGATTTCACTCTAATTGAAGTATAATTTAGATTATGATTAAACAACATGATTTATCCTAAATATAAAAAATTATATTTTGTATATCATTACTTAATAAGTTTAGCACATTGATTAAAATTTAACTAGTTAGAATTAATTTTATATATGTATAATATTGTTTTTCTTATAAAAAATGCCAAATCCTCATGGAAATGGCACTTTTATTCTAGATATTTCTTTTATTTATAATTGCTCAAGGACATCTATATGTCCTTCTATATCTTCATTTTGTAAATAATCTTAATTTTATATATCAAAAAAGTTACATGTTCTCCAATTTTCCTAAAAACTCTTTAATAACTGGATAATATTTATAAATTATGAGTTCTTCTGCATCGCTTACTTTATTTTGATCATAGGTATTTGCTATTAAGTCTCTTTTATTTAACACATCTATCCAAACATGCCCATCTGGAATCAACTCTATCTGGAATGCAGTTTGTATTGCTTCTCTTGGACTATTTACTTCAAACCCTTCATTTTCTAAATAATCCTTCATAGTTCTCAAAGAAAGCTCAAATGTATATTCAAAACAATGTATAAGTCCTAAAACCTCAAATTTATTAATGTTCTCTTTTTCTATAAACGCTTTCAGTTGATTTAATGCTTTTTTAAAATTTAAAAATTTTTGCATCCATCCAATATCTTCACTCATTAATAATCCATTACAATTCATTATATTTTGCTTAAGCTTTCCATGATTTCAATGACGGTGTCACAGCAATCATCAAATTGTATTTCCTTAGCATATTCAAAATCCTTCTGATATTTCTTCCACTGCTTTTGCATTATATTACTACTTTTTACAGTATCAATAATTTTATTATACTGCTTTATAATATCATGTGAACCTCTTTTTTGAGAAGTTGCATTAAAAGCAGCTTTCAAATTTACAATGTCAATATTTGAAAATTGCAATTTATTGAGAATATAAATATCGTAATAATCTCTTGGCCGAGTATTTAAATCTCCTCTTGAAATAACTGTTTCAAGTTTTTCTGCCATTATTGTTTCTAAATTATATGCCAAGATAGAGATTTCTCTATCTTCCAAAAGTAATTTAAAGTTATATTCAATTTCTTTTGGCGTTATTTTATCACCTGTAGTAAGATCTAGCTTCAAAGGTACCATCATCGGTGGAAAATTAACAGCAAGTGATACTCTATAGCCTCTATATTCATCATTTTCTCTAATATCTTCAACGTCTTTGAATATAAATTTAACATTATCTTCCAGCTCTATTTTACAAAAATCCTCAAACATTTCCCGCACAGCTTCTTCGCTAATGGCTAATTCTTTAATAGTTGCATCCATATCCATAGTTGCTCTTGTATCAAGACCTACTATTGATGCAATTAAAAATCCACCTTTTAAAATAAATTTATCTCTATATTGAGAAATAGAAATTCTTTCTAATAATCTTTCTAGCATGTAATTCTGCATAATTAATTGAGCAGATATATTTTTTTGCTTTGCTAAGTTTTTAATAATTGCTTTTAATTGCATTGCATTTTTTATCATATCAACACCTCCATATAAGAGCGTATTTTATTTTCCACTTTAAATAATTTTGCATATTCAGATAATTTAGGAATGTTTTTATCATTTCGTTTTGCATATTTTTTAAAGGCTTCGGTCACAATTTGAATGTCCACATTATTTCTTGGTCTAAGAATGTCGCATAAAGTTCTTTCCATCGAGTATACTCTTATTTTATTTCCATTTGGAGAAAAAACTTCTATTATCCCAATATCAAATAACTTTCCTGTTACTTGATTACAGCGAATATTTTCAATCTTTACAGAGGTTAAGTTGTATCCCGTTGGGAATGTCATCCAATAATAATTAGGTGTTCTATCTGTTAGATCATGTAAAAACAATGCTGTTTCAAGAGAAAAAACACCTTTTGCAAATCTGCTTTGAAGATTTACAAACTCATCATCCCAAATATTTGGTAAAATATACACACCACGAGCTGACCTCTCAAGTTTCCCTTTATCAACAAGATATTTTAAACTTCCCCTACTAAATCCTGCTTCAGTAATCATAGAAGAAGTAATAATCCCATTATTTCTTTTTGCTAATTGTAAAATTCTATTTTCAGATTCTATTATAATCACCTCATTCATTTGACTTTTATACTTATAACTATACTTCAAGTGAGCATAAAAGTCAAATGAACTTATAGATTAAATTTATTATAAGTCATTTTAAAAATGGTGCTAGAATCAAAGTGACTTCGCTTTTGTGAGGTTTAAGTCAAAAGGCTAGCAGGAGTATTTCCTAAAAAATAAAAAAACACAAACTTCTCATCTATTTTAAAAAGTTTGTGTTCTCTATTTATTTTCTGTTTTTTAAGCCCTTGTCATCAAGACGACACTCTCGACGTGTTTTGAGATGAGCGGATAGCTGTCAAAGGACAATTTCCATTTTCCTTTTTTACTGAATTCTCTTTGAGGGAACATATCCACTGTGGGCTTGCGTATGTGGGAAGATATCGAAATTCTCTATTGCTGTTAAAGAAAAAAGATTCTAACAAGGACTACTGTTGAGTTAGCAGTAATAATTGCACCTTCTCCATTTTTAACACCCGGCATTATGATTACATTTTGACCTATCCACACATCATTGCCAATCACTGTGTCACCCTGAAAAGGAAGTTGTTCTATTGCAGGAGTTACTTTTTCCCATCCACCGGTAGAGATATTAAAGGGGATAGGTTGTAATTTCATACATCCTATGAGTTGCTCCATTCATGATAAACCTAACACCCTCTGCAATAGCGCAAAATTTACCGATGATTAGCTTATCTCCAAGAAATTCATAGTGGTGCTCTATATTATTGTAAAATTCCTCAGGAGACTTTTTCATCATCACTATAGTAAGTGTATTCACCAATCTCTACATTGGGTTTTTCGATAGGTTACTTATAGAAAAAACCGTTTTGATATTTTTATTTGGGTATAATTTTTTCTTATCTGATCCTAACATAGGATATAACTCACTCTCATATTTTTATATATTTTATTGTGTTTTATATGATTTATTATTTTGATACCACAGCAAAGCATCCTTTTCTAGTTGCTTTACAAATGCATCCTTACCAGCGCAGTAGCCTTCAATATCCTCCGGGAACCGATTAGCCAGTTTCATCTTTAATTTACCATACTCTAAAGCGATGTCAGGATGTGTACGCAGAAAGTTCCTTACTGCTATGTGCCTAGTAATATTTTTGTGACTGTTTTGCTCAAATATATGAATTTGGTCTGTCCTGTTATCGCCACCTTTACGGAAATATCTCCGCCCTTTAATACCAAACTCACCCATACACTCATACCCAATGGCTACAAATTCTTCGTTATGCTTATCAACCAAACTAATATTTGTCACTACGGGCATTATATCTATGATTGGTTTAGCATGTAACCCCTTAACTGCTGTACTGCCAATATGGTAAATCTCCACCAATATATCCTTCAATATGTTACTTATCTTCTGTGATTCATTTTCATACTCTACTTCCCAAAATGGGTCGTACGGAACAACTCGTATAAACAATAATAACCCTCCAATCTCTTTCTCAACAAATAACGTTACGACATTATTAGAAAAAGTCTTTATACTCTTTAACAATGGAGTCGCCAGCCAGAATAGACTATATTGACCAGCGACTACCTTAAATTTAATGTTTCAGATTTATTTTCTTATCACTAATTTCATAAACCACATCAGCCACATTATCGAGTAGCCGTTTGTCATGGGTGATAAACACTATAGTTCCAGAATACTCCTTCATTAATATTTCCAAAGCCTCTAAGCTTGGTATGTCAAGGAAGTTGCTGGGTTCATCCATTAGTAGGATGTTATATCTACCCATAAGCATTTTAGCTAACAATAATTTCATAATTTCACCACCGCTTAAAACAGCTAAGCTTTTTCCTATGTCGTTTTGTTTAATTCCCATTGATGCTAACACAGAACGAATTTCTGAAACATTGTAATCACAATCCTCCTGCATAAATTCCAAGACTTTTTGATTACTGTTGTACTTGTAACCATTTTGTGCAAAGTATCCTATTTTGGCCTTAGGTGAAATAGTAATTCCATCTTCATGATTTAAGATCATTTGGATTAAGGTTGTTTTTCCTGTTCCATTACCTCCAGTTATCGCTACTTTTGCTCCTAGCGGAATTTGAAAAGATGCATTTTCAAACAGTGCCTTATCCCCAAATATTTTATTAATTTCCGCACCGACTATAGGGTATGGATTATGGAGCTCCAATGCTTTACTTTGCCTGAAACGAATTCTGCGAATGTCTTCCGGAGCTTCTACTTTTCCTAAGGCCGCAATCCTGTGCTCTAGGGATTTAGCGGCATTATGCATCTTTTTTTCCTTACTTCCTATTGATTTTTGATGAGCTAAACGCCCTCCGCCTTCAGTACTTTTTTTCTTTGAAGCACCTTTTGCCTTCTGTTCTATTTTACGAGCCTGTTTTCGCTTTTCCTCCGCAGCCCTTTCCAATCGGGCACGTTCCGCAATAAATTGTTCGTATTCTGCAGCTTGGCTCTTACGTTCTTCCTCTTTCTGACGAAGATAATCAGAATAGTTTCCCCAATACTCAGTGATTTTGCCATCTTTCAGTTCCCATATTTTATCTACTATTTCATCAAGAAAATAGCGGTCATGGCTAATAACTAACAGTGCACCTGTAAAATATTTTAGCTGTCCTATTAGAAAATCAATTCCTTCACGGTCTAAATGGCTCGTAGGTTCATCCGCTAAAATACCATGAACCTGTGCCGATAAGGCCTGTGCTATTTTAAGCCTTGTTTCTTCACCACCGCTCATGGTCTGTATATTTAATTGCTCAACACCTAGCTTGCCTACAAGTGCAAAATCTTTTTCCTCCTGCAGAGTTACTTCGTCCAACTGGGGAATATAGGCAAGTTCACCCAGACGATTCATTTTACATCCTGGGGGAATTAATTCTCCTAAAAGTACCTTGAGTAAAGTGCTTTTTCCTGCACCATTTGCTCCTACTAAACCAATACGGTCATAATCATATACTTCTAATTCATTTATATCTAAAACATCGCGTCCTTTGAATTCCACACGAATGTCTTTTGCTTTTAATATTAATTCCATAACATTTCCTCCTGTCTATAATCGCATGCTTTCATTTGCTTGTACGCAGGGAAAACCCTGCGATTTTAGCAGGAAGAATTACATGAAAATAAGATACATAAATATCCCTCCAATATTGTTTATTTTAAATCTAATTTTCTAACCTCAGTTATCATTGGGCAAACTATAGCAATGCCAATAATTAAAATACCTGATAGTAAAAACCAATGATTTACACCGATTTTATCAGCAAAGAATCCAGAAAGAATTAACCCAATTGACATAGCAAGTGACATGATACTTCCGGTCAAAGAAAATACACGTCCTAAATATTCAGGCTTAATTTTCTCCTGAAAAAGAGCTGTTTGCACACCGCTATAAAATGGCACCGAAAGCCCCATTATTGCACAGCAAACTACAAATATTACAAATCCATTTGGAGGAAGTATTCCCGAAACGGCTAAACTGGCCCCCATTATAAAAAATGAACTAGTTATTAGTAATACACGCTTTTCGAAGCTCCCTAATCTTCCTAACAATAAGCCTCCTGCTAGCATTCCAAAGGCAAAGGAAATTTCCGTAATAGAAATATGCACAGGTGTTCCATTAAAGTATTCCATGCTTATTAAAGGAAATAGTGCATTAATTGGCATATAAACAAAAGTATATAGTGTTCCTAAGAGTAATAAGGCAAACAATCCTTTGTTTTGTCTCAGAACGACAATTCCTTCTTTCATTTCTCTTATGAAATTTGGTTCCAAACTTTGCACTTGATTACCCAGCTTAGGTATACGTACAATTGCTACCGTAATAGATGCAATCACAGCACCCAATACGTCGATGGCAATAATAGCATTTAAATCCCAAACGGAGTATAAGAGTGCTGCAACTGCCGGACTAACAATATAGCTTATAGACTGCAAAGACTGACTATAGCCTGCGCATTTCGTTAGCTGTTCTTCTGGTACTAAAAGTGGTGTAACCGCATTGAGCGCTGGGGTATGAAAAGCTGTTCCAATGCTACGGATAAACAATACTATCATAACCATCCAGACAGGTAGCTCCATATAGAATGCAACAATAGCAAGCACTGCACCAGCTGCTGCGATAATTAAATCGGCACCAATCATTATCTTCTTCCTATCATGACGATCCACTAGCACACCAATGGCAGGCCCCAAAATCGCATAGGGTAAAAAACCTACTAATGAAGCCATAGACAAGACCATCGCAGATCCTGTTTTTTCTGTAAGGTAAAAAATAATCGCCATTTGCAGGATAGCACTAGTGATTAATGATACTGCTTGCCCTGCCCATATTGCATAAAATTTTCGTTTCCAATTGTTGTATTTTTCCATTTATATTATCTCCTGCATATTATTTTGCTTGAATTTCTATTTTGAATAGCATTCTAGGCAATAAAAAATGCAGGCCAAACCCCACAATGTGGCTTTTGGTCTGCATACATACAATTTGGAAACATTCATATTAAAGACATAGTTAAATAAAGGTATAGTTAAATAACCAATATCCTCACCGTAACTAACGAATGCTCAATATCGTATAAATAAGCACAACAAAAAAGCCTATCATCGGGGATAGATTCTGCTTTTTTTATTGCCAGCTTATCTTAAACGCATTGAGGCTGTCATAGTTTCGGTTCCTCCTACATCTTTATTTATATCAATTTATAGAATAACACAACAAGATGATATGTTCAATATAAAAATTATGGAATGAGTCTCATACTTCCAATTCGATGCCAGATTTAAAGGTTATGATAAAGTGGTCTTCATAGACTGTAACGCTCTGGATTATCTTTCTCACAAGCTTATCGTCGTACTCTAAGGTACGGAATTTATTATTGCGGATAAATTCAATCAGCTCATTGATTCGCTCGTTCTCGCCACTGAGGGAGGCATCTTCTACTAAAAGGATCTGTCGCTTGTCTCTCAGCTCATCAATCTCATCTGCTAGGTGTTCATAGTCTTGACCCTTGTTCGCCAGCTTGATAAGTTCTTTTTGCTTTTCCTCCAGTAAGTTGTTAATCTCTGAAATTTGGTATTCTGTGGTTTCACCAATCACAGCATGAATATTCTCTTCCAGGGTCTTTATCATGTTGTTGCCACCTGCAAGCAGCTTATTAATTGCGGTCATTACAGCACCATAGAGTTCATCTTCTTTTACGGTTCGGTTCTTACAAACTTCAGGACCTTGCTCGATTCTAGTCACACATCGCCAGACAAATTCTTTTCTGCCGTGAATATTCCAATAGGTTCTCCTATAAATATCGCCACATTCTCCACAGAAGGTAATGGCACTTAAAGCGTACTTGCTACTATAAATGCGTTTGTTCTTGCCTTCTCCTGTGTAGATATTGCTTCTCCGATGAATTTCTTCTTGCGCCTGCAAAAATAACTCTTTAGGAATAATCGCCTCATGGCTATTTTCAACATAATACTGGGGAAGATGACCTTCATTTTTCACTCGTTTCTTGGTCAGAAAATCTACTGTGACAGTCTTTTGCAGAAGGGCATCTCCGATGTATTTTTCGTTTTGAAGGATCTTCTTAACCGATTCCGGTCGCCATCTTGGTTTTCCTGCTGCTGTTAAAATACCATCCTTTTCAAGGCCTCGACCAATGCCCACTAGACTCTGACCTTCAAGGTATTCTCGGTAGATGCGTTTGATAATCTCAGCTTCTTCGGAGACAATAATTAAATTTCCATCTTCATCTTTCGTGTAGCCCATAAACCGCTTATGGTTGACCTGCACCTTTCCTTGTTGGTATCGGTACTGTAGCCCAAGCTTAACGTTTTGTGAAAGGCTCTGGCTTTCCTGTTGTGCCAAAGATGCCATAATAGTCAGCAAAACCTCACCTTTGGCATCCATGGTGTTGATATTCTCTTTTTCAAAGTAGACGGATATGTTCTTATCTTTGAGCTGTCTAATATATTGAAGGCAGTCTAGGGTGTTACGTGCAAATCGGCTGATGGATTTAGTAATAACCATGTCGATGTTACCATCCATACACTCTGCAATCATACGATTAAATTCGTCACGCTTTTTAGTGTTTGTACCGGAGATACCATCATCTGCAAAGATGCCAGCAAACTCCCATTCATTATTTTTCTTTATAAACTCTGTATAGTGTGCGACCTGAACCTCATAGCTAGAATTTTGTTCTTCTGTTTCTGTAGAAACACGGCAATAGGCAGCAACACGAAGTTTCTTTATCTTTTCTTTTGCGGCTGTACTTCCTACTCTTTTACGAGCAGGAATAACCATTATATTTTTCTCTGTCACTTTATTCCTCGCTTTCTATCAGACTATACAAGTACTCTGCTCGCCCTACTGGATCATTAGGAAGTTTACCTTCTGATTTTCTCATTTTAAATCGCTCTATAGGCGGGGGAGCACTGAAAGCTGCAAGCTCTGCAATCCGCCCTAGGTCCTTCGCACGTTTATTTCTAACTTCTTCAGCTTTATCGAATGTTTCTTTATCGATGATCGTTGGATACACGTCATTACCGAGATAGTTGATGTTTTTCAAAATAAGTCCCATGGATGAATGTGTCTTCTGAATACCAGCCTGCTCACCAGCCACAGCAAGGGAAAGCCCGGAAATGTACTTTTCAAAGAAATCCCTTACTTGATCCGCAGCCCTTTCATCAACGGTAACAACTCCGTCCGTTATTACATATCCGTAAGGTACATAGGCCATTTACCTCACCACCCTTTCTTTAAGGGAAAGTCCACATTTTAGTTCAAATATCAGTTCATCCCTTGATTTTACAATGATGTTTTCTACAAACTTTTCAAACGCCTCGTCTGTATAGTTTCCATCAAACTTATCTTTCGACACGTGATCAAGAATTGCTTTTACCTCATCAGCCTGTGATGTTCCACTTGTAAATGACATGACCAGGTTTGTCTTCTCAGTGGTTAGATTTTTCATTTCGCTATCCAGAGCATTTCGTTCCTTGCTAAAAAGTGCTGGTTCAAGAAACCCTTTTGTCATAAGGCCAATAAGCGTATTGCGCTCTTCAGTTAATTGCTCCATGCGCTTATCTATAGCATCAATTCTTGCAAGATCGCATTCTTCTTGGTTTTTACTTATGGAATCATAAAGTGGCCCAAGGATAATCTTTCTACTGTAGGCAAGCTTATTCATCATGGTGGCAAAGGTAGCCTTTATCTCTCCATCCCGAATAAATAGCATGGAGCAGCTGTCCTTGTCTTCAATATGCCCTATGCAGCTCCAGGCGATATAACTTCTGCCAGCAGAGTAGTTTGTTTTTCTCCTAAAAGTGGACCCACACTCTCCACAGATGATTCTGCCGCTTAATACATATCTATTTTGATAAGCTTTTTTGTTAACAGCCTTACTCTTCGCTCTTTGCGTTATCAGCTTTTGTGCCTTAGAAAACACTTCTTTGCTGACGATAGGCTCATGATGATTCTTGCAGTAAAACTGGTCTTTCTCACCTTTATTAGGTCGTCGATTGAAGTTGTTATCCGTGTAAGTCTTTTGGAAAAGCGCATCCCCTTTGTATTTTTCATTTCGGAGCATATCGATAACTGTGCCTGAACTCCAATGACTACCTCTTCTTGCAGGAATCTTGTCCCTATTCAGGCCCTTTGCAATCACACTTCCACCTTTACCTGAAAGGCACTCTGAAAAAATGCGCTTAACAACTTCTGCCTCTTCTGGAACGATGACCATCTCACCATTCACATTGGCATAACCATAAGGTGGACTGCCAATAATGAAACTGCCATTTTGAAATTTTCTGCTGATTGACCATGTCATGTTTTGAGAAATGGATGCAGACTCTTCTGCGGCAAACCCAGATAATATTGAGAGCATTAACTCACCTTCCATATCACCTGTGTTTAGATTTTCCTTTTCAAAATAAATGGAAACACCGATATTTAAGAGCTGTCTTACCAGTTCTAGACAATCCATGGTATTGCGCGCAAACCGGCTTATGGATTTGGTGATAATAAAATCAATCCGATTACTTTCACAGTCGCGGATCATGCGAAGAAGCTCGGGTCGTTTTTCCTTCTTGGTCCCTGATATCCCGT
>JBOFWC010000098.1:0-6575 GCA_051653405.1 Proteocatella sp.
GAACGTTTCCTGTGATTAGAACTCTATCTCCCATTATTTCTTTAGCTTCTTCTAAATCTTCTATATCATCTATACTGAAGTTTGAAATTCCAGCATCTACTACATCAGTCCAAATTTCTTTACTTTTTCCGCAGATGTGGATTCCAGGGGCGCTACCTGTTTTTTCGGTTATACGCTGAATATTTTTTGTTAGGTATGGAAGCGAGAAAGTTCTAAACTGTTTTGGGCTGAGTAGGCTTGTAGATGAAACTGGGTCTGCAAAGCCTATAGATACTCCAAGTTTTGCAACTTCATCTATATATCGGTTATTTGATTCAGTAACTACTTCCATTACTTGATGAAGCTCATTTGGATATTTAATCATCCATTTTAGTAGGTTTTCTGTACCTATTACAGAGGCGGCAACACTCATAGGACCTGACATAGCGGCAGATACATCAACATCTTTTACAAGCGCATCATAAGTAAGTTTAATGGCTTTTAGAAGTATTGGAAGGTTTCCATCAGTTAAAGGATTACACACTTTTAGTTTGTCTATATCTTTAGGTGAAGTGATAACTGGAGCTTCGAGGTAAGATATATTGTAGTCAGGATAGGCTACTTTTGCACCCATTGCCTGGGCTACACCTCTAAGGCTGGTAGAGATACTTACAGAGTCGTGATTTAATCTCTTAAAAAGCGCTATTTCAAGTTCTGCCATAAGTTCAGCAGAGTTGTAGTAGTCACTGGCTTTTGCACCTATGAAGTGGGTCATAGTAACACCCATATCTGGCACGGTAACAATTCGATCGATTTCTTGACCTTTAGCAAAGGCGCTCATACGCTCTCTTGGAGTCATTTGGTTTTTCATTTTGTTCTCCTTAAATGTTTATCATGTTTAATGGAAGTTTTACGCTTTTTATACAGGCGCAGGCAAGATTGCCATCTCCATTGCCATCTTTTGAAATTAGACCTTGTTTTGAAAGGTTTGAAGCAGCGAGAGGACATACACAAAGTGTAGTTTTTTGACCGCAGACTTCAATTGCTTTTTTTAGGAACGGAAGTAAAAACATCTCAGTTATTGCAAGGTTATATTTTGCACCTAATATATCTGGATTTCCAGCAGGGTCAGCAAATGAGATTATATCAGCACCGGCATTTGAAATTTCTGATATGAAGTCTAAAAGAATTTCAGAGATAGTATCAAAGGCCTGCTGAATTTTCTCAGGCTGCTTTCTCCAAGCTTTAAACACTATAGTAAGATCCATTAGGTTACTGAGGATCGAAATGGGACCTGTTACCATAAAGGCTACGGTCTCTCCTTCTAATTTTAAGGTTTTACAAGCTTCTAAAAGTCTTTGAGTTTCTATATTAGAGCTTACAGATGATTTTTTTAGATCTTCAAGCGAGGAATATACATATGAGCCTGGTCGTGGCCCAGCAACGGCATCGGCTGGTTTTATATCTGCGCCTAGAGCTTTGGCTTCTACAGTATGGCAAAATGGAAGCACTGAAAATTTGTTATTATTGTCTTCTTTAATAGCTTTGGCTATTCTAAGGATATTTTCTGAATTTGCATAGATTTGGTCAAATGGTATATTTAAGTTTTGAACTATTTGAGGGGATATTTCGCCGACTTCTTTGAATTTACATGAAAATTCACTGCTCATAGGGTTCTCCTTACTAGAATTAAAAATTATTAAAAGCACCAAATAATATTATACGGTCAATACAATAGTGAGTCTAATTGAAAAAATCAATGGAATGTATATGGAAAGGTTATTGGAAATGAAATATATATAGGTATGCTAGTTAAATTAATTTTATTGTGGTATAATAAATGTATATAGTTAAATGAATTTTTGAAAAGGAGGATTTTATGGCAACATCATCTTTTAATAAAGACTTCACATTAAATACCAAAAAAGCTATGGAGTCATTTGAACGAATTGTGTCTGCTCCTAATAAAAGTATTAAAATAAACACAAATTTGGTATCGCCTGAAAAAGAAAGGCGAGGTGAATTAAAATTAAAACAAATATTATCTCGCTAAAGAAACTAATAGAAATAAGTGATGAGGAGAAATCTCAAGAACTTATTTCTATTTTTGAGTGCAAAAGAGATGAAGATATAGAAAATTTTTTAAGAACAAGAGCAATTAATTTTGAAAAACTTGGAAAGAGTAGAACTTTCTTCATATATGATGAAGATTCAAGTGAATTTCAAATTTTAGCTTATTTTACATTAGCTATTCAAGTTTTAAAAATTCCTGAAGATATGGTATTTTCGGGGAGAAGTGCTAAAAAGTTAGATGGTTTTAGTTCTAAGATAGGCGGTGTGAAAATAACAGAGTTTCCAGTTATTCTTATTGGACAAATTGGAAAAAATGATAAATACCGTAAAAATATTTCAGGGAAAGAAGTTTTACAATATTGTTTAGGAAAAGTTCTTGAAGGACAATCTAGACTTGGTGGAAGAATAGTAATGTTAGAATGTAAAAATATTGACTATATAATAAAATTCTATGAAGAATTTGGATTTAATCTTTTAGAAAGAGATTATGAGACTGATGAACTTTTGCAGATGATTAGAATTTTTACTGAAGAAGAATTAATTTGTTCCGTTGAAAAATAATCTAGTATTTTTCTAAAGTGTGAATAAATTGGAAAAACAAATCGCATAAATATATTTCTCTAAATAAAGAGAAATATATTTATGCATACAAATTCAAATTCAAATTCAAATTCAAATATCAATATTAATTACACTGCTTTTTTCAAATCCAGTCCTTTTATTGTTCTTACAGCTTCTGTAGCATCTACTGTGTAGTAATCGGCACCGATTTCTCTAGCGTATTTGTTTGAGATTGGACCGCCGCCTATCATAACAGTATATTTTTCTCTTATAGCTTTTTCATTAAGCATATCGATTACCGTTTTCATACCTGTCATTGTAGTTGTCATAAGGGTAGACATACATATTATATCTGCATTTACTTCTTCTGCTTTTTCTACAAAGTTTTTAAGCGGAACGTTTCTTCCTAGGTCATGAACCTCGAAGCCTGCCGCTTCCATCATTATTTTTACTAGATTTTTGCCTATGTCGTGAGTATCGCCTTCTACTACACCAATAACTATTTTTACTGATTCATCAGTATTTTCAACTGTAAGGTGTGGTTTTAGTATATCAAGACCAATGTTTAGCGTATCTGAACATGTAAGGACTTCTGGAAGGAAGTATTCTTCTTCTTCAAAAAGTTTACTAACTTCATTCATCCCTTCTATAAGGCCATATTTTATAGTGTCTTCTGCTGGGATTCCAAGTTCTAGAGTTTTGTTGCAAAACTCAATTACCATTTCGTCTTCCATTTCAACTACAGCATCAGCGATTTTTTTAAAAATTTCTTGATTACTCATCTTTATTTCTCCCTTTAAAAATATAAGTGTATTTATTAATATATACTAGCTAGTCAAGTTGTATTGGATATTTTCCATAAATATTTGCAGCTTCCATGAACATTTCTACTTTTTCAATAGGGGTATTCATTGGAATTTGGCAGCCGGTATTAAGGATATAGCCTTTTGGCGAATCATATCCTTTTTTGATACATTCTTTTACTGAGGCAAAAATATCTTCTTTAGTGCCAAGGTGAACTATATCAACGGGTGGAACATTTCCTGTAATTATGGCTTTGTCACCGATTATTTCTTTAGCTTCTGCTATATCTTCGACATTATCTATACTAAAGTTTGTTATTCCAGCATTTACTACATCGAGCCAAATTTCCTTGCTTTTACCACAGATATGAATTCCTGGAGAACGATTTGTCTTAGCTTTTATGTGGTCAATATTTTTCTTTAGGTATGGAAGTGAAAATGTTTGGAATTGCTTTTGGCTTATTAGACTTGTTGAAGAAACGGGGTCTGAAAAGCTCATAGATATTCCAAATTTTGCAACTTCATCTATATACCTATTGTTTGATTCAGTTACTACTTCCATTACTTGATGAAGTTCTTTTGGGTATTTTAGCATCCATTTTAGAAGATTTTCGGTGCCTACGATTGAAGAGGCCACACTTAGAGGGCCTGCAAGCGCAGCGGTTACGTTTACCTCATCTATTAAAGCTTCATATGTTAGCTCAATAGCTTTTAAAAGCATTGGAAGATGACCATCTTTTAGTGGATTACAGACTTCTAGTTTATCTACTTCTTTAGGTGAATTTATTGCTGGGGCTTCGAGATAAGATATGTTATTTTCTGGAAAAGCGACTTTTGCGCCCATGGCTTCAGCTACTCCTCTAAGGCTTGTCGAAATATTTACGGCATCGTGTTGTAATCTTTTGAAAAGCGCTACTTCAAGGTCGGCCATTACCTCTGCATAGGTATAGTGATCTATAGCTCTTTTGCCTATGAAATGGGACATAGTAACGCCCATATTTGGAATAGTCACGACTCTATCGATTTCCATACCCTTAGCAAATGCACTCATACGTTCTTTTGGTGTCATTTCGGTTTTCATATTTTTCCCCTTTTTAGTATAGATTTAAATTAATATGTATATCAAAAAGCTATAACTGCATCAAATTTATTATAGTTGTACTATTTTATGATGTCTAATTGAAAAAATTAATAGTATGTATTTAAAAAATTGTTAATGTTAAAACTTATTTTTGAAAATGTAAATTTTAATAGGAATAGGAAATATTTTTTAGAGGTTATTTTTAGAGTTTATAATAGAAAATGGGATGATATTTTATAGTTTTTAGAGTATAATTTTAGTATAGAACTTAGGGATTGGAGATAATTATGGATGAGCTTAAAGCTATAAGATGGAAACAGCGTTTTTCTAATTTTGAGAAGATATATAACTTATTACTTCAATATATAAATAAACCCATAGAAAATGATTTAGAGCGTGCAGGTATGATACAATTTTTTGAAATATCGTTTGAGCTGGCATGGAAGGTTATGAAGGATTATTTAGAGTCTCAGGAGATTGTTGTAAAAAGTCCGAGAGAAACAATTAAACAAGCATACCAAATTGGGCTGATTGACGATGGTCATATTTGGATGGACGCACTATCAGACAGGAATCTAACGGTGCATACTTATGATGAGGCTCTTGCTAGAAAAATGGTTGAGGATATTGTGGGGCTGTATTTTCCTGAACTTAGAAAATTTTATGCTAAAATGAATGATGAAAAAATGAAAGTAGAGGATTTGTAAATGTTTGGGCTTTTACCTAGAGATATGGAATATATTTTAAAAGCACTTAAAAAATATCCTGAAATAGAGGCTGTTTATATTTTTGGAAGTAGAGCTATCGGAAATTACAAGAAGGGTTCAGATGTCGATATGGCAGTAAAAGGAACAAAGCTTGATAGAAGAACGGTAAATAGGATAAGTGATGAACTTAATGAAGAATATCCTCTTCCATATTTTTTTGATGTTATACATTATGATATAATTTCAAATGAGCAGCTTAAAAAACATATAGATGAATTTGGAAAACTTATTTATAGGAAATAGAAAAATCATTTATTAAAAATAGAAAACTTATGGATTGGAGATAATTATGGATAAAGTTATGAAGGTGAGAAAAGCAGTTATACCGGCAGCTGGTCTGGGAACTAGATTTTTACCAGCGACTAAGGCGATGCCAAAGGAGATGCTTCCTATTGTGGATAAGCCTACGATTCAATATATTATAGAAGAAGCAATAGCAAGCGGAATTGAAGAGATTCTTATAATTACAGGAAAGAGCAAGCGAGCAATTGAGGATCATTTTGACCGTTCGTGTGAGCTTGAACAGGAGCTTGAGAAGAAGCATAATACGGAGCTACTTGAGCTTGTGCAGCAGGTATCTAATATGGCAGATGTACATTATATTAGACAGAAGGAAGCTAAGGGGCTTGGACATGCAATATATTGTGCTAGAACTTTTGTAGGAAATGAGCCTTTTGCAGTACTTCTTGGGGATGATGTCGTTTATAATGAGGAGAATCCGTGTCTTAAACAGATGATAGAATGCTATGACAAATATCAAACTTCAGTACTTGGCGTGCAAACTGTAAGAGATGAGGATGTTTGCAAGTATGGAATAGTTGATGGAGTTCAGCTTGAGGATAGGGTGTATAAGGTTAAGGATTTAGTCGAAAAACCCGCAGTTGAGGAAGCTCCTTCTAATGTGGCTATTCTTGGAAGATATATTATAAATCCAGGAATATTTGATATCTTAGCGGAGACAAAGCCTGGAAAGGGTGGAGAAATTCAGCTTACAGATGCACTTAAGGAGTTAGCGGCGAAAGAAGATATGTATGCCTATGATTTTGAGGGAAGACGTTATGATGTGGGCAACAAGCAAGGTTTCCTTGAAGCTACTGTAGAAACTGCACTTAGAAGAGAAGATCTTAGAGATGAGTTTTTGGAATATCTTAAAAAAATAGTAGAAAAAGCATAGTTTTTTTCTACTATTATTCAAAATAAGAAAAGGAGAGTTTTATGAAGATACTGGTAAGTGGTGGTACGGGTTATATAGGTTCTCACACCTGTGTAGAGCTTTTAGCAGCAGGACACTCTGTCGTGATTGCAGACAAT
>JBOFWC010000099.1:0-9443 GCA_051653405.1 Proteocatella sp.
CTTGTAAAGACTGCTCAGAATATAGCACTTAAGGACTCAAGTCATAAGTCAGTAGTAGGGATAATCGCAACAGGAGATCAGTTCATAGCAGACAATAAAAAAGTAAAGTGGCTTGAAGAAACATTTGATGCTTCAGCCGTAGAAATGGAAGGGGCAAGTATTGCACACGTTGCTTATCAAAACAACATTCCATTTATAGTTATAAGATCAATATCAGACAATGCAAATACAGGAGCAAGTATAGATTTTGAAAAATTTGTGCCATACGCTGTAGAAAATTCAATGATATTTATAAAAGGACTTCTTGAAAGCCTTTAGAACATTTTAAATATTTCAGCGTATCTAAACATTACAGATGCGCTGTTTTATTATATAGCGTAAAATTATGAGGGGGAAAAATTTTGACAAGAAAGGAAATTGTAACAAAATTAAAGAAGCAAATTGGTGGGGGAAATAAAATAATTGGTGTAGCTACATGTTCAGGCATGACCGCAAAATATGTACAAGAAGGTGGTGCAGATATAATACTTGCACTTAATTCGAGTAAATTTAGACAGATGGGAAGAAGCTCGCTCGCGGGATATCTTCCATTTTCAAACAGTAATGATATGGTCATGAGTGAAGCGTCTAGAGAAGTGTTACCTATCTCAAAAAATATTCCAGTACTATTTGGATTAAATGCAACAGATCCTACCAAAAATATGGAAAATTATATAGAAGAGATTAAGAATATAGGTTTTTCTGGAGTAAACAATTATCCCACGGTAGGGCTTTTAGACGGCCAATTTAGAGAATATCTTGAAGAAAACGGCTTAGGATATGATAATGAAGTTAAAGCCTTAGAGATAGCTCATAAAAAAGGGTTATTTACATTAGCGTTTGTATTTGATGAAGAGCAGGCTCACAAAATGTTAAAAGCAGGAGCTGATGCTATATGTGCTCACCTTGGAGTTACACAAGGCGGTCTTTTAGGGGCTAAAAAACTTATATCCCTTGATGAAGCTAGAATAAAAGCAGAAAAAATTTTTAAGATTTGTGACAATTATAATAGATATATAATTAAGATGGTCTATGGAGGGCCTATAAAAAATCCTATAGATGTAGAATATATATTTCATAATAGTGAAAGTATAATGGGGTATTTAGGGGGCTCATCTTTTGAACGTATTCCATCGGAAAAAGCTATAATAAACATAACTAAAGCTTTTAAAAATTTTGACTCAGGGACAGAGGAAGAACTTATGCTTAAGATGATGGACGGAGTAAGTAAGCATTATGACTATACTGAATTTGTAAAAGAATATGTAGCTCAAAATTATATGCATAAGATATCGTTTTTAGAACTAGCCAAAGTGTCACATGTGTCTAGAGGTTATCTTAGCAGTGTATTTAAGCGAAACGTTGGGTGCAGTTTTCCCGAATATTTAGTAAAATTCAGAATAAATAAAGCGGCAGAAATTATCCAAAAAGAAGAATTTACACTTTCTGAGGTTGCAAATATGGTCGGTTATAGCGACTATGCTCAATTCAGTAAGATGTTTAAAAAATATAAGGGACATTCCCCAATGTTACATAAGCACAAAAATTAGTAACATAATCACATTTACATTAATTACTAAAAATAGTATGATTAATCTGTAACAAGGAAATCATACTATTTTTTATTTAAAAGGAGATAAGATATGAAGACTGTAGCAATAGCAGGGACATTTGATACAAAAGGAAATGAGTATTTATACATAAAAGAAACATTTGAAAATATGGGCTTTAAAACTTTAACAATACATACAGGTGTATTTGAACCTAAGTTTACACCGGATGTATCAAATGCTGAGGTAGCAAAAGCTGCAGGTGTTAATATAGATGAGATTATAGAAAAAAAAGATAGAGCATATGCAACCGAAATACTTTCAAAGGCTATGGAAAAATTAGTGCCAGAGCTTTTTGAACAAGGTGAATTTGATGGAATAATTTCTTTTGGAGGTTCAGGTGGAACTTCACTTGCAACTCCAGCAATGAGAGCGCTTCCAATTGGAGTACCTAAAATAATGGTATCAACAGTTGCCTCAGGAAATATTATGCAGTACATAGGCACAAGTGATTTAATAATGATGCCTTCAGTAGTGGATGTATCAGGATTAAATTCGATTTCTTTAAAAATATTCAATAATGCAATATTTGCAATGGCAGGAATGCTTTCGTTTGAAGCATCAAAAGAAGTAGAAAAAAAACCTCTAATTGGAGCAAGTATGTTTGGTGTAACTACACCATGCGTAGATGCGGCTAGAGAATACATGGAAAAAAGAGGGTATGAAGTGCTAGTATTCCATGCTACTGGAGTAGGTGGACAATCAATGGAGAGTCTTATTGAAGCTGGCTTTATTGAAGGCGTACTGGATCTTACTACTACAGAGTGGGCAGATGAGATTGCAGGTGGCGTATTAAGTGCAGGGCCAAAGAGACTTGAAGCCGCAGCAAAAAATAATATTCCTCAAGTGGTGTCTCTTGGAGCTATGGATATGTGTAACTTTGGAGCATATGACAGCGTGCCAGAAAAATATAAGGAAAGAAATTTGTATAAGCATAACCCTACTGTGACGCTTATGAGAACAACCGTAGAAGAGAATAAAAAGATAGGTGAAAAGATAGCAGAAAAATTAAATCTTTCAAATGGAAAAACTTCACTATTTATTCCACTTAAAGGTGTTTCTGCCATAGATGTAGAAGGACAAGCTTTCTATGGTCCAGAAGAGGATAAGATGCTATTTGACACAGTAAAAGGATTAGTTGATAAATCAAAAGTAGACATTGTAGAAATGGATACTGATATAAATGATAGAGCCTTTGCAGAAGCAGCCGCTCAAAAGTTAATTGAACTGATGGCAAAATAATTTGACTGGTAAAATAATTTAACTTAATGGAGGTATGGGATGAATAAGCTCACAAGAAAAGAAATCATTCAAAAGTTTAAGGATGAGGTAAAAGGTGGTAAAATTTTAGTAGGTGTAGGCGCTGGGACTGGAATAACAGCTAAAAGTAGTGAAGCTGGTGGAGCAGATATGCTTATAATCTACAACTCAGGAAGATATAGAATGGCAGGAAGAGGATCACTTGCTGGACTGTTATCTTATGGAGATGCAAATCAAATCGTGGTTGAAATGGGAGCAGAAGTTCTTCCAGTAGTAAAAGAAACTCCTGTACTTGCAGGTGTTTGTGGAACAGACCCGTTTAGAATTATGGAGATATACCTAAAGCAGCTTAAAGATATGGGCTTTAGTGGAGTTCAAAATTTTCCTACAGTAGGGCTTATAGATGGAGTATTTAGACAAAACCTTGAAGAAACAGGAATGGGATATGGTCTAGAAGTAGAAATGATAAGAAAAGCTCATGAGCTTGATATGCTTACGACTCCTTATGTATTTGATGAAGAGCAAGCAGCTGCTATGGCAAAAGCTGGGGCAGATATTTTAGTAGCTCATATGGGACTTACAACAAAAGGTACAATAGGTGCGAAAACTGCGCTTACACTGGATGATTGTGTTGCAAAAATAGAAGCTATAATAAAAGCAGGAAAATCAGTAAATCCAGATATCATGGTAATTTGTCATGGCGGGCCAATCGCAGAACCGCAAGATGCCGCATATATAATAGAAAGAACAGAAGGTATAGACGGATTTTTTGGAGCTTCAAGTATAGAGCGTTTTGCCGCAGAAAAAGGAATTAGAGAACAAACAGAGATGTTTAAATCAATCCAAAAATAATCAAAATATAGCATTAAAAACCAAACTGATGTTATTAAAAAGTTTACCCCTAAGAACTTTTTGATATAGCCCTGTCGCCATCCCCCCGGAGACAGGGCATTTTTATGCATTATAAGTTTAATAATATATTTGATACAGCGTTTTTAGATTTCATTTCATATGGACTATAAACAAAATATTTTTCTATAAAGTCAGTTATTGTGTTTACAAATGATGTATCTTCACTAATTAAAGGAGTTGATGATTTTTCTTGATCAAAGATGCAGAAGAAATGATTTTTTTTGACTAGGCATTGTATAGATAAGCTATTTGTAAACAAACTTTCAGTAACAAGACATATCTCAAAATTTTTATGTTGTTTTAAAAATTCCACAGTGCTATGAATGTGTTTTTTAAAATGTTCATTTGTTAATTTTAAAGTTGTATCTATAAGCAGATTATCTGAAGTATAGGTTATTTTATTCATTTTAGATATATTTTTTAAACTATGAATAGGGCAAAAATATATTACTTTATTAGAAGCGAGTATTTTAATAAGATGTTGTTTGCTTTTTTTAAAATATAAAAAATTTTTATCAAACATTGTTTTTGAATCTACTGAGTTTAATAAAACGGATTTAAATAATTCATCACTCATAAAAAGATGGGATGGTATTGCGTTATAATAGAATATATTTGTTTCTAAAGATAATAAATATTTTCCTAATTGATGATTTAAATTATAACTATCCTTAAGATATTCAAAAGTATTTTTTCGAATAAAAATTATCTTGCTACTATTTTTTATATTTTCTGCAACTGAACTATATGAGGCTATAGAGATATTATCTTTGTACACTGAAGTGTAAATCACGCTATTTTCATCGTTGTTAATATTATATCCAAACATAGCACATTGAGATTCTAAAATATGAATAGTAAATTTTATAGGTTCATTAAATGTATAACTATAGTAAAATATGTTGATATTGTTATTTAAAATAATATCAGGCGATAAAATTAAAAAATTTATATCCTTGTATGAGGATAAGATTAAATCTATTTTATAATTTAAGCTTAGAAGTTGAGATATGTACTTTTGCCATATTTTGTTAAAATTAGTATCAGTCATACATTGATTAAATGAATTACAATAAATTAGGGTTATTTTGTGATTGTTATTCAAATTTAAAGAAAACTCTAGAAAATCAAGGATACATTTTTTTCTATTATTTAACCCAGAATGTATATTTACAGGAAAAATAGATTGATCTGTATTTATTTCAGTATTAAGATTTTTAGTTTTCATTTCGATTTGAATTTTATTATTTGATTCATAAATTTGATTATCTACAATGAATTTTTTTAAATATAGTACTAGATGTACTTCTTCAATATTTTCTATATCGTATACTTTTGAAAATAGATTTTCAAGAGATTTTATTCCGAGTTTTAAATTTTTTGTTATTAAATAATCTATAATCTTATCAAGGTAAGTTGAATGAATATCTATTTTTCTACTACCATTTTTCCATTTACTTATAAGGCTTCTATCTACATTAATTTCTTTCGCTAGCGATGTCGGAGAGATTTCTAAAAGATTTAAAATATATGCTAATCCATAATTCCTCAAAATTACACAACCTTCCATATTTTCTGTCACAATTTGTCTCGGTACGATAAGTGACAAATTTTACCTAAATATTTACTATTAGACTATAATATAATACAATATAAATGAAAAAGCAAATATATTAATTTGATTATTTAAACGAATGCGAAAACTAAATAGGCAAACTTATCGAAAGGTAAGGACGCAAAGCTATAGGGCCTGTTCAATTAGTATGGTAGCCAGTTGCAAGATCACAAAAAGGAATTTTTGGCTCATGCTAAGGGTTCCTTTATTAATTATTAAAAGGGGAATTAAAAGGGTGTATTTTATGAAGGATATAATTATAACGGTAGGTATAGTTTTTTTAGTAATGTTTATACTTTGTAGAATTAAGCAAAGAGCTTTGAAAAAAATTATTAATCAAGATGGGCTAACTTTATTATTATCAGAAAAGAAATTTTTAGAAGATGCAAAAATAATTTTATCAAAGGCAGTTTCAAATGAATATATGTTAATATCTATTGATATTGATAAATTTAAGATTATAAATGAGATTTATGGATATGATAAGGGGACAGAGCTTTTAGTTGAAGTTGCAAAAAATATTACTAAATATTTTGTGGAAGCAGATTTAAAAGCAAGGGTTATTGCAGATAAATTTTTAATACTTATTAAGACTGAAATATATAAGAAGAATTATTGTGAAAAAGGAAGCATTTGTAATTACATAAAAAACGTGCAAAAAAACATCTTAAATGAAGAGTTCAGCTTAAATATGAGTCAAGGCATATATACTATTTATGATACAAAATTAAGTTTAAATTATATGATTGATTGTGTTAATAGTGCTAGAATTGATGGGAAAAAAATTTATGGAAATAAGACTGTTATATTCGACAAAGGAATGCAAAAGAAAAGAGAATTATATAATTTTATTATAAGTAATATGGAACAAGCTTTGATTCATGAGAAATTTAAGATTCATTATCAGCCAAAGGTGGATTTAAAATCTAAAGAATTAGTAGGATTTGAGGCATTGGTAAGATGGGTTGGTGATGACGGAAAAATAATTGTGCCTGATAAATTTATACCTATTTTTGAAACAAATGAATTCATAAGTAAGCTAGATTATTATATTTTTGATAAGGTTTGCATGTTTATATCAAAAAATTTTTCTGAATATAATATTCCACGAATATCAGTTAATTTATCAGGGATTACTATTTTAAAAAGTGATGTTGTTAATAATTTGGTTAAAATATTAGAATCTTATGGATTGGATACTAAGGCTATAGAGCTAGAAATAACAGAAAGCGCTATGATAGAAAATTTTAAAAATTTAGTAAACAAAGTATCGAAACTTAGAGAGATGGGATTTATAATTTCAATGGATGATTTTGGAAGTGGGCTATCGTCACTTAGTAGACTAAAGGATATTCATTTTGACATAATAAAAATTGATAGACTATTTATTGAAAACACATTAGAGAGTGAACGTGGAATTTATATTATAGAGAATATAATAAAAGTATCAAAGCATTTGGATGTAATTACAGTTGCAGAAGGAATTGAAACCGAAAAACAAGCAGACTTATTAAAAAAATTGGGTTGTGATATAGCTCAGGGATATTACTTTTCAAAACCAATGCCTGAGGAAAATGTCATAAAATATTTTTTAGAATATGAGAAAACCTGTCTTTGTGTTTAATTAGACAGGTTTTTTTATATTTGTTTTTTTATATTTGTTTAGTTTTTTTGTTTTATATCTATTTAGAGCTTCTTTTTCTGTAAATAAGTCCCGCAGCAATAACTAAAAGAATAATTGCAGGTAGATATTTAGCATAGTTTTTAGATGGAGCTTGTACATCAAGAGAATAAGCGATATTTTGACTAAGTTCAAAAAGCTCTGAATCATCAAAGATATTTAAGAGGCCAGCTTGATCAATTGCAGCTTCATAACCCATATTATAGCTTTCAAGCGAGATTTTTCGGTAAGCCTCTTTTGCATCTTCAGGATTATCTAAATACTGCGTCCACATATCAAATGCAGAAAGCATTGAAATGGCATAGCTTGCATAATAACCAGGAGATTGGAATATGTGAGGTATATCAGTCCACAGATAGTCTTGATCGTCATCATCATAATCAAGTCCATAGGAACTATTAATATCATTATATGTGCGGTTCATATCTTCTAAAGACATTTCAGGGTTTTTATATACAGCGCTTTCGAACTCATCTATTACGCTACCATCCATTACGGTGGCAAGCATTTCAGATAAAATTATTTTTTTGGCAGGTTCAGCGACATCTTTTCCATATATAGAATCTGCAAATTCTGTAAATATAAGTTCTAAAGCCTGAGACTGAATCTCAATAATGTCAAGGGAATAAGCATCTGTAGTAATTACATGCTCTTCATGGTAAAAGGCATTGTTAAAATGACCAAATTCATGTATCATATCTTTGAAATCACGATAGGTATTATATGGATAATTGTATATAAATGGAACTTTATATGAGTTTAAATAGCAAGTATATCCACCATCCATTTTTTTATCATCAGCATCGATATCATATAGACCATATTTTTTCATGTATGCAAATGAGTCTTTGAGTTCGGGAAGAAAAGCGTTTATATGAGGCTCAATTTTGTTAAGTACATATTCACCGCTATTACCCTTTATAGTCTGTACTATCTGATCATCTTCATCAGTTATACTTGAAGCGTATTGATCGTATACAGGTATAATGTAGTTTTTTACATATTTTCTAACTTTTGCAAAATCGGAAGGCGAATAGTCTCTTGAATATTGATATGCATAAGCATAATCAAGATAATTATCGTAGCCACTTTCTTTTGCAATTTGATCACGTACAATTACAAGTTCTTTGAATACTCCTCCCAAAGCTTTATTTTTTTCCTTAGGAGTCTTGTACTTTACCGCATTAAGCTGATCATATTTTTGAACAAGTTCACTTTCTTTAATTGCCAATTTTGAAGCTTCTTCAGTCATGGGCTCAGAGGCTTTTATCATTTCAGCGATGTCAGCGCCAACGAACTCTTCCAAATATGGGCCACACGGAGAATTAATAACTGTATTAAGAACAGTATATACTTTATCTGTAGATTCAAGATTTATTCTGTCATAATAATTTTTTTGTTCAGCATATTTTTTGTTAGTTACATCTTTACTATAATAAATTTCGTTAATAGTTGAGGCGGTGTATATTTTATCCATCTCATCATAAATTTCTTTGTATAAAGCTAGTACCTTTTCTTTATTTTTTTCATCAGTGCAAAGCTTTTCGATTTCATCTAAATCAGAATATAGTTTGTTAGCTTTGTAAAGCTCTGTAGACATTTGAGAAAAATGAATATCAGCTCTTTTCATATCTGGAGTTCCAGAATCGGCAAATGCAATACTATTCATTGAAATAGCCGTACATAATAGCAGTGAAGCAAATATTTTCTTGAATTTTAATTTTTCTTTTTTATACATATAGTAATCTCCTTTACAGATAGTATTATATCGGGTCATTATTTAATGTTTATTAAACAAATATTAAGAAATCTTAATTTTGTTATTTCACACGTTTAGCCATAGGATGAGAATTAGTAAATTGAACCAAATCCCATAAATTTCCGTAAAGGTCTTTAAACACAGCAACGATTCCATAGTCTTGTTTTTTAGGAGGTCTTACAAATTCTATTCCTTTAGAGGTCATTTCATTATAATCTCTTTCGAAATTATCTGTTCCCAGAAATAGAAATATTCTTCCTCCAGATTGGTTACCTATAAAATCTATTTGTTCAGGTTTTGAGGCTCTTGCCAGTAATATGGTAGTGCCATTAGATCCAGGGGGAGATACTACCACCCATCTTTTATCTTGTTCGGGCTGGTAGGTATCTTCAATTAAAGTGAAGTTTAGTTTCTTTGTATAGAAGTCGATTGCTTCATCGTAGTCTCTTACGACCAAGGCAATATGTACGATTGATTGTATCATAATATATCCTTTCGATAATTATTTTTTATTTGCAAGTAACATTATACACAAAAAATATGGAGTTTGAAATAGTATATATGATG
>JBOFWC010000100.1:0-3221 GCA_051653405.1 Proteocatella sp.
GATATTCCATTTACGAAACGCCAAAAAAACGCCTCGAAAATCGCTACGCTAAATCGAGGCTAGCATTTTTTTGCTTATTCTATGGAATTATCTCGGCTGCAGAATTCATTCGGGGAAATATATGGACTACAATTTATTAGAAGTACAGTAGTTATAGTATTACAACCATGAAAAAGATAGTATTATTTACATTATTAACTAAAACTTTTTGATTCTTGCTTGCTCAGCTACATTTTCTCTTTCTTTATCAGATAAATTTAACAATAGATGGTATACTTTCATTTTAGAATTTTGATTTTCTGGTATTCTGTGCTCGCTAACAGCAACAAGAGGATGTTTGCAGTCATATTCAATTAAATTGGTTTCAAATTCAAACCCCTCAACCATAATTTTTTTCAGTTCATTATTCAAACAATTTATAATATATTCTTTTGCAACTGAACTTGTTTTATTTTTATTTATTGATAGTGTGATTCCGAAACCGAAATTTTGATTCAAGTACCCTAAAAGCTGTTTATATTGTGTGCTAAAGTTTTCTACAATTTTATTTTCTAGTATTGCTATATCTGAATGTTCTCCACTTTCACTTATACTGTAAAAATAAAAGTCAGTTTCGCCTAAATTTTTCAAAGCCCTTCCTATTTGAGTTTCTCTAGTCGAAACAATATTTTTATCTGATAAAAATGTTCTTATTCCCATATTAATGTCATTACTTATAGCTGTTTCAGACCTAGAACATATTTCTGAAACGCGTCTTTCAAAATCCATAATTGTACATTTTAAGGCGTTAATTATATATTCTTCTGGATAAATAACATTATCTTTGTTTAATATACTTCTTTCCAAATACTTTTCTTTTAAGTCAACTTGTATTAAGTCAATATAATCATCAGTGTTAATAGAAAATAATTCATCAACCATATCTTTCCCATATTCAATGGCACATTTAACAATTAATTCTGCATCTTTAAAATCCCAGTCTATAAAACAAAAATCTATATAGTTATTTATATTTTCTAATTGAGTAACTTTAAACTTACCACCTTCTTCGTATGAACTTAATATCTCATTTTTCAAATTACAAGGTAATGTGAAATCAAATAATGTCTTTCCATTATCTTGAAAATAATCATTTTCTGCTTCAATGCAATTTTCTATTATTTTATGAAGAATAAATTCATATAATGGTTTAATCGATTCTCTATTTACATCCGATTTAATCAGTTCTTGTAATTCAAAAAATCTATTCTCACATTCTTTATAATTATTACTTCTAATATAGTGTTTTGGTAAAATTATTTCAAAAAAATCTTCATCTATATAACTCTCTTTAATAAATGAAAGCATTTTCAATAAATTATTGTTAGCAAGAATTGTAATTTCCTTTTCTAAATTACTATTGATCTTATGTTCAAAAAAACTTAATCCAATCATATTATTATCCCTTCAAAATATACAAATCTTAATATTTTTAAATCCCCTTATCTATTCCTATATTTTACTATAACGCGTTCTAAACAACAAGGTTTCTTTATTTACATAATCATTAATATTATATCCCTTAAAGTTCCTCATGATTACAATTGTTTATTTTTTAACCACGAGCATGTTTAATTTTTTTGTTTACTTTAAACAACCTCCATAGAGCATAATTATTATAAATATTAAATCAGTTTTTTTATTAAACTGGCTTTTTTGTGCTAAAATATATCTATACAATTAAGAAATAGTATTTTAAATATTAATAACAAGATTTCTTTAATAAAAAAAGATTGGAGGAATAAAATTGTCTAATTACAACGAAACTACTTTTGAAAATATCAAACATTATACTGATGATGGTATTGAGTTTTGGTATGCTAGAGAGTTACAAGAAGTTTTAGAATATAAAAGATGGGATAAATTCAATAACGTTATAAAAAAAGCAAAAATAGCATGTGAAAATTCTGGAAATACTGTAATTGACCATTTTTCCCAAGTGGGAAAAATGGTAGAATTAGGTTCAGGTTCGTTAAGAGAACTTAATGACTTTATGCTTTCGAGATATGCTTGTTATCTTATAGTTCAAAACGGAGACCCTAGAAAAGAAATAATTGCTCTTGGGCAAACTTATTTTGCTATTAAAACAAGACAGCAGGAACTTAGTGAAGACTATGAACAATTATCTGAAGAACAAAGAAGGCTCTCTATAAGAAATGATTTAATTGAACATAATAAATCTCTAGTTGATGCCGCAAAAGACGCTGGTGTTGAAACTTCTAAGGAGTATGCTGTTTTTCAAAATAAAGGTTATCAAGGTTTGTATGGTGGACTTAGTGCAAAGGATATTCATGCTAAAAAAGAATTAAAGCCTTCACAAAAAATTCTTGACCATATGAATAGTGAGGAATTAGCTGCTAATCTATTTCGTGCTACACAAGCGGAGGCTAAATTAAAACGTGAAGGCATAAAAGGTAAGGATAAGGCTAATGATGCTCATTATGATGTTGGTAAAAAAGTAAGACAAACTATTGCAGAGCTTGGCGGTACTATGCCTGAGGATTTACCTACTCCTGAAAAAAGCATTAAACAACTCGAAAAAGAACATAAGAAAAAAACTAAAAGAATTAAAAAATAAAATAATTCCCATAAAAAAAAGAGCTATTTTTCAAGCTCTTTTTTAACATTTTAAATTCATATTCTAGTTTTTAGCTTCTAATATTTTAATTCCTAAATAAATACCTACCCCAACCGTCATTGAATTTACAATCATGTACAGAGGTTTAGTCCATAACTCTTTTGATATAGTACATATAAATGTAGCTACAATAAACAGTGTGATGCATTTTATTATCTTCTTTACCATTAACCTATTCTCCAGTAAAACAATGATTCTTCTAAAATATTTATATTTAACAAAAATATCTTTATTTTACTTACAACTTATTAATAGCTTCTTCTACCGTAGCAAGATATTCTTGTCTTTTTTCATCTGTTACATATGGTACTTGGCTGAAGAAGATATGTTCTACATCGTGAATTCCGCAGAACTCAAATATAACTTCATCTTTGGTCTGCTTCATAGAATTTGTCATGCCTGTTGAGTCGTATTCTTCTGATGAGTTTCCAAGTGTGCTAAATAATAGGGCTTTTTTATCTTTAAGTAGGCCGATGCTCTTGCCATCTATATATTCGTGAGCGTAGCCATATGCAAATACTCTATCTACATAGCCCTGCATTAT
>JBOFWC010000101.1:0-41283 GCA_051653405.1 Proteocatella sp.
GAGGTTTGAATTTCCTTTTCAATAAAAAAGAGTACTAGAAAAGAAAGTGTAAATAGAATTGCAAAAGAGGCTATAAAATAACGTAAATTAGATTTCCTATTGTTGAAAAAATTCATAAATTTGCCCTTTCTCAAAACGCTTCTTACTTATTCCCTATGTCAAACGCTATATTTATGTTATATACCCCAAATAACAACTTCTAATTTACATTATGAATTGTATCACAATATTCACACGCCACCTGATTTTCCGCTGTCATAATTTCATTAGGAGCTTTACAAGATATGCAGTTAAACTTTACTAGTCTTGTTTTTTGTGCAATAATATCAGGATCTTTGACATCAATATTAATTCTCATTGCAGCTCTATCATAACGATGGTCCATAAAAATCATAGACCCTGCCAATAGCTCCATATTAGCTTTTATTTTGCTCATATCTGGCTCATTAAGCTCTGCTGAAAGTTCATATAGCGAAAGGTTTCTTTTTTTGTTAATAATATTAAGATATGCGCTGAGTCTTTTTGCAATTACATTTCTATTAATCCCAATAAATACTATATATATTGAAATAATAGCAAAAACAAGCATCATAATAAAAAGTGCTATATCAAAAGGTTTCTCATAAAATGAATCATATAAAGTACTAAGTGCAACCGCAGATGACATGGCTCCTGTTAGAGCTAGCATAGTTCCTGCCCATCTAGCCATGAAATGGTCAGCAATCAATTTTGCTAAAAAAAGTATAAGCGCTACTGGCCAACATACACCTGCCCAAAAAGTTAAAAATAAAAACCATACAGGCCACCACAACTTATACATCTTCATTTGAAGCATCCTCCTTTTTGCCAATCAAAGTCCCACAATCACTACAAAACTTTACAGATTCCTTATATAGCCTTCCGCAATTACTGCACTGTATCTCTTGTTTTTGCCCACAATGCTTACAAAACTTACTCTCTTTATCGATAGGCATATTACAATTTATACACTTTAGTTCACTGACTTTTTCTACAAAAGAGTCCGACATATTATTTATAGTCTCTCCAAAACCTTTTGCAAGCTTCATACCCATACCAAGCTCTACTCCAGTTTCAATAATCCCACTTGATATACCCTTACCTTTGCTTATCGCAGTTTTCATAGTTTCATATGACTGCTCTTCTTGATATGTATATCCGATAACATCCATCTCTGCTTTTTTAGCTAGTGCCGCTTTAAGCTTATTAAGCTCTGCATTATCCTCAGGCAAGCTTATGGCCGCTATATAAAAATTTACTATTTCAATGCCTAAGTTTTCAACTTCAATTTGAATCTCATTTTTTATAATAGCTGAGATATCTGTTAAATAGCTATTAAGTTCAAAAGGAGATTTTCCAATCTTTATAACAGCGCTAGCAATAGCATTTCTAGCTAAACTGTATACCACCCCTTTAAGGGCTTTCTTAAGCTGATCTATTTCAAAAGTAGGATTTGTACCCACAAAATGTTTATAAAAAAGCTCTGAATTTTTAATCCTTATTCCAAACTGACCATAGGATGTAAGCGGAATTATAAGCTTATATTTTGGATCTTGAAGCTCTACTGGCTGTGCAGTTCCCCATTTTATATCCATAACACTAGTTTTGTTTACATACCAGATTTCAGCTGTGTATACACTCTTTCCTCCAAATGGGATAGCATACAGTTCCTTTAAAAAAGGATAATTTTCTGTATCCAGTTTATGTCTCCCCGAAGAAAAAACCTTAGCAAGCTTTCCTTCCTTTACAAAAATAGCTTCCTGAGATTCCCCTACTATAAGCTGAGACCATGTACAAAGCTCATTGTTAGGATATTTCCAAACTAAATAATCTTGCATCAAATCCCATTTTATTAATTCTGCAACTGACAAAAATACCACTCCTTTTAAAATAAAAATATTGTTTACTTTATTAAAGCATAATTACTAAAAAAAATCTATAACTTAAAAAAATTACAATAACTTAATATAATTATTTAAAACTTTTTATTCTATAGCATATCTAAATATGATAAAATCGAATATATATAATTTTCAGAAATTGGAAGGATAATAAAAATGAAAAAGAAATATAAAATATATCAAATTGATTCATTTACAAAAGATTTATTCACAGGAAACCCCGCAGGAGTAATTACAAATGCAGATGGCTTGAGCGATACTCAAATGCAACAAATAGCTAGAGAGCTCAATAATTCTGAGACTGCATTTATATTTTCTAGTAATAGTGATAATTATGATATACATGTACGATTTTTCACGCCTACAAATGAAGTTCCTATATGTGGTCATGCTACAATTGCTGCTCATTATGCTAGAGCAACTGAAAAAAAGCTAAAAAACTCCACCGTAATTCAAAAAACAGGCGCAGGGATTCTCCCTGTTGATATTTTAAATATTGATAATGACTATAAAATAGTTATGACTCAGGGAGAAATTTCTGTAGATAATCCCTTTGACATTGAAATTAGAAACCGTATAATAAATGCTCTAAATATTTCTCAAGAAGATTTAAGAGACGATTGCCCAATAACTATAGCTTCCACAGGTCACTCTAAAGTTATGATAGGGATAAAAGATATAAATATCCTTAACAACCTAAGTCCAAATTTACCAATGCTATCAGAAATTAGTAAGCTAATAAGCTGCAATGGCTATTATGTATTTACCTTACACCCTGAAGAAAAAACTTTAGTTCATGGAAGAATGTTTGCTCCAGCTATAGGAATAAATGAAGACCCTGTAACCGGAAATGCAAACGGGCCTCTTGGCGCATATCTTATACACTTTGGACTAGTTAGCCATAATAATGCAAGCTTTTCATTCGAAGCAGTACAAGGAGAGGCTATAAATAGAGCTGGAAAAATTGAAGTTCAAGTAGATATACAGGAGAATAAACCTCAAAAAGTAAGAATTACAGGAAATGCAATAATTGCTTTTTCCACAGAAATCGAAATATAAATAACTCCTTAAAAAAGATAAGATGAACTTATACTCAACTTATCTTTTTTACTATATTTTTCTACTTTTTCTTAAAAATTCCAAAACCTCTTGAAACAGATTTTCCAAGTCCAAGGTAGTCAGGCATGTCAAAGTTAATTTTAAATTCTCCTTTAAATGCTATAAGATTTTTATTTTTTAAAATTACATTTACTGGGGTTAAATTTATCCAACAAAATAGCTCCTCTTTGACTGTATACTCCAGCCCTTTTGACATTGAAATAATATTCCCTATAAGAATTTTTTTGAGCATAGCTTCCTTTTCCATCTCAGTCGAATTTCTATACTTTACTATATTTTCTTGATTAAGCGCCACCCAAGGAGATACAAATTCATAACTTATATAATCATCCGTTTCATTATAATTACAAATTTTAGTAGTTACTTCCCTATTTACAGAAGCAAACACAGTTCCAGCTATATTTATATCCTCACAATCGAGTGCAATATTTTTTACAACTTCAGAGGCTCTTCCAATTCCTATAATCATAGGCACCGAATCTAAAACCTTGTACTGAGTAAGAGGATATCTGTATATATATCCCGTTGGGGTATGATTATGAAGTATATCTGCATCAATATATTTATTTCCAATATATCCCCTAAGTTTTTCACTGCCTCGTAAATCCAGTTTTAAATCACTATATTTTAAAACGCTTATCTCAAGTTTCATAAAAATCCCCTTTTTAAACATTATTTCTTACATTATCTAATAAGCTGATCTATATCCGCTTCAAGTAATTCTGGCAAAAATGCTGGTGAATATCGTTTAACTACATTTCCACTACGATCTATTAGAAATTTTCCAAAGTTCCATTTTATATCGCCTTTTTTATTTCCAAGCGTAAATAGCTTTATCTTCTTTTCAAAAGTTCTAGATTCATCATTTTCTATATCTTCAGGTGCTTCACTTTTTAACCATACATATAACGGATCTGCATTTTTCCCATTAACATCTATTTTGGAAAATCTAGGAAATTCTGTCCCAAAATTTAAAGTACAAAAAGAAGTTATTTGAGAAACCGCTTCTGGAGCTTGGTGCAAAAACTGATTGCAAGGAAAGTCTAAAATCTCAAATCCATTATCTCTATATTTTTCATAAAGATCTTGCAATGCATTGTACTGTGAAGTTAAGCCACATTTAGTCGCTGTGTTTACAATTAGAAGCACCTTCCCTTCATATTCTCTTAGTGATACAACTTCACCTTCATCATTTTTTACCGTAAAATCGTAAATATTCATACCCGCTTCTCCTTGTAACCATATATTTTAATTATATCCATAATTATACTATTTTTAATATAAAACTACTACCTAAAACTTAATATTTCAATAAAACTACTACCGAGGTTATAATAATGACTTGATATATTTACTAAAATATTTAGTGGCTATATCTACAAGTTTTTCTTGTTTTTTCCCAAAAATACTAATAGCTTTGTCTCTAAATTCTTTTTCACTATTTGATTTTTTAATAGTAGCTAATAAATGCGATTTATATTTTTCAGGTATATCCTTATCATTTTTTATATCTTCAAAAATCTGATCTATTTGTTTTACTTTAGAAAGTTGAGCTTTTTCATTTTTAGAAATACATTCCAAAATATTTTCTTTTATAGCTGACTTCAGTTTACTATTTAAATATTTAGCTTCTATAATTGCACTTTCAAGGCCTTTATCCTTAGATATTATATATATTTCACTTACTTCCTTATCTGATGAAAAATATCCTAAATCACATGCAAGTTTAAAATCAAGTGCGTTTTTACCCCTACTTTCCGAATATACTGCACGTACATCTACTCCTAATTTTCTATATCCTCCAAATATACTATCAAAAAGCTCACATAAGTTTTCTTTTGAACAATGTATTCTAACTATACTATTTTCATCTAATCTATCCATCCCTAAAAGCCCATGTATTGATGTATTTTCATAGTCAATTATAAATATTTTTTTCATATATGCCTCTTTTCCATATACAGTTTATTATTTTTTACCCATTTGGGGTATAATGTATATCAAAGATTCAGCTTTTGAAAGTAGGTGAAATCATATGAAAAAAGTTAATTTATGGATTCTATTAATATTATTCTTACTTTTTTCTTTTTTATATACATTTTTTTCTAGTATAAATTCCGTTAATAATATTGCAATAGAACTTACTCCCGAAGAAAAATCATGGCTTAAAGAACATCCCGTTGTTACTATTGGGTTTGATCCTGCCTACGCCCCTTTTGAGTTTTATGAAGATGGTGAGTATCAGGGAATGTCTGTTGATTATATAAAGTGGATTGAATCTCAGCTAAATATAGATATTCAATTTGTTGAGTTTGATTCATGGAGTAGCCTTTTACAAGCAGCTTATGATAAAAAAATAGACATGACTGGAGCTGCTGTAAAAACTGAAGATAGACTGCCACATCTTCTTTTTACAGATTATTTTTACAGCAATAGTGATGTTATACTGGTAAGAAACGATTCAAAAGATATTACAGAAAAAGACCTAATAAATTTAAAAACAGCTGTTATAAAAGATTATTCTGTAGAGTTTTATCTTAAAAAGAAATATCCTAATATTGATATAGTTACTGTAGATAATATAACAGAAGGCCTTAGAATGCTGTCTTTTGGCGATGTAGAAGCTTTTGTTACAGATTTTTCTCAAGCTGCATATTATATATATAAAATTGGATACCAAAATCTCTATGCTATTGAAAGTTCAAAAATTACACTTGATGGAGATCTTCGTTTTGGTATAAGAAATGATTACCCAATACTTGTTGAAATTATGAATAAAGTGCTTAGAAGTATGCCTACAGATGTAAAACTTGAAATTTATAAAAAGTGGGTTGGGCTTACTTTAAAACCTTCACTGTCAAATACAAAATGGTATGGTCTTCTAGTTACTGTATTTTTACTTTCATCTATAGTTGTAGCATTTGTATTTATAAGCTATCTTCTAAAAAAAGAAGTTAATTCTAAAACAGAAGAACTCCAACTTATAAATCAAACACTTGAAGAAAAAGTAAAAGCTAGGACAAATGAACTTGAACAGGTTATCGATGACCTCCATAGAACCCAAAATCAAGTTATTCAATCAGAAAAAATGGCTTTTTTAGGAAAACTTGTCGCTGGGGTAGCTCATGAAATAAATACTCCGCTTGGTGTAATTCTTACATCCTCCAGTTATCTAGAATCAATAAACGAAGAATTTTTTGCTGCACTTGAAAAAAATTCTATAAATAAGGAATCTTTACTAAAATATCTTGAGAAAGTTGATGATTCTGCACATCTTATTCAAATGAATAGCGAAAGAGTATCTATGCTTGTTCAAGCCTTCAAGGAGCTTGCTATTGAACATAAAAATGATGTTCCTATTACTTTTAACTTGCGTGCTTACTGTGATATGGCTATCAGTAGTGTTAAAAACCAATACGAAACAAAACATATTATTTTTGATAATGATATAGATGATGCTATAATAATTACACATTATGCTAATAGCATACTACTAGTGCTAACGCAACTTATATTAAATGCCGTACAACATGCCTTTGAAAATATAGAAGATGGTACCGTTAGCATTGGTTGCGAGTTTCTAGATTTTTCTGTTATTCAGCTTTATGTATGTGACAATGGCTCTGGAATAAAAGAAGATATAAAATCCCAGCTATTCGACCCATTTTTTACCACATCTCCAGATATCGAACACATGGGACTTGGCCTCCATATTGTTTACAACATAGTTAACCGACAATTAAATGGTAGTATCGATATTCTTGATGTCCCTAGTGGCGGAAGTGTTTTTGAAATGAAAATACCTTTGATTGAATAAATAGATTACACAATAATTTACAAAAAAAGTGCAGATTTTTGACTTTCTGCACTTTTCTTTGTAAATTATATTTTTTATAAATTATTTTTACTATTACTTACTTTGCTTTTTTTACATTTTGTTTGTTTTCAATCTGCTTCTTAAATAAATATTTAAGTATTACATCTCTATCAGAAGATGATATATCTACATAGTTTAAAACATATATAGTATTTTCACCTGAATTGTATATTTTTCCTATTCTACAATCTATAGGATTAAGCCCTATTTGAGCTCCTAATTCTGGCATAAAGTAAACTTCAAAATTCCCACCTAAGTGTTCTGCTATTTTAGGATTTTCCGACTGATTTACTTGAAGTACAAGTGTATCTCCGCCTAATTTAAGCATTTCTACACCCATTTTAAAATCACCTTTTTTTAAAATTATATTTTCATTTAAGGTCAATGAGAAAAATTTATCTGTAGGAGTATATGCAATTTTGCTTATTTCTATATTTTCTGGGGATATTGCTGATATTGTGCATTTGAATTCATATAAATCTTTATTTTCGATAAAACTTACTGCTGGAAGAAATATTCTTGATACGTTCCATTCTTTATTATATTGGCTTGAGGAATTTGGAATAAAAATTGCGTTATCTTGTTTTATAATGAGGTTTCCTTGTAATGATATTATAGTTTTGTAGTCTCCAAAATAGAATCGTAAAGAAGCATTTCCTATGAACTTTGATTGTTTCATAACCATAGCATTTGTATTTTCATAGCTATCTTTTATTGAATTTATTGCTGCATTTACAATTAACGGATCAAACTGAAGTCCACTTTCTTTTGCTAGTTCTTCAATTATTTCTGGAGCTTCTTTGGGAGGCTTTCCAGGTCTTCTTGTCATCATCCCATCTATGGAGTCTGCTACCGCAAGTATTCTGCTCATATATGGTATATCATTCCCTAATAACCTATCTGGATATCCTGTTCCATCAAACCTTTCATGATGATGTTTTACTATGGTTGGAACATCATTAAAGTATGTCATCCCATAAAGTGCTGATTTTAATAGAAAATAACTTTTTGTTGCATGCGTTTTTATAAGTTCCGCTTCTTTGTCACTTAATTTTGTCGTTTTATTTATAACTACATCTGGAATAAACATTTTACCTATATCATGAAGAAGTGCAGAAACATAAAGTATTTTCCTATCTTTTTCTCCCATTTCAAGTTCTGCTGAAATTTTATTACACCAATCAGCTACATTTGACATATGGTTTGGCATTATTGAATCTTTTGTAGATAGCATTTCACAATATGAATCTATAATATAGTATAGTTTTTCATAATTTGTTATCATAGCCTGAAGGTGAAATAAAAAATGCTCTATATGTCCAAAATTTATGCTTTCTATTATTTTATCATAATCTATCTGTGTATCAAAATTTATACACATAGTTGCAGAATATGACTTTTTTTCTACTATTGGGTTTAATGCTGAAACAAATATTCGACTTCCTACAAATTTAGTTTCAGTTACTTCCTTAACTATTGGTTCAAATTCTTCTTCACCATTTTGTTCCGGATTTGGCTCTGTTACCTTTGTTACTATATCTTCATACAATTCCTGGGTATGTACATAAACAAACCCTTCATTTCGTTGTGCATCTTTATCCAATATTTCTGTTAATTGTTGAAATGTAATATTTTTTGCACTTATAACCGTTGAATTGTATACATATTCTAGTCCCGTATAATCTGGATTATAAACAAAGAATTGTATATTTGGACTTTTTTCTAAAATTGGATTTTTTCTTATGTAATCATCAAAAAAATATGAAAAATCTAAGAATCCATCTAGCATAAATGCTTTCATAAGATTTACGTCCTTTCTATTTTTTTTGTTAATAGTTATATACCCTTAACACCTAATTTATCGACATATTTTTCATGTTTCTTTAGCTATTTTATAAAAAAAGAGCGCCGAACAATTAAATAAATCAATGTGTTCGGCATACTCTTACTTTTGTTTTAATATTTATTATACTTCTTTATATAAGTTTATTTTTTATCATAAACTCACTGAATGTTTTTCTTTCAAAGCTTGTATTTGTAAGTTCTTGTACAAGTTTTGCTTCTTTTGATGCTTTTAACACTGGAGTTTTTGCTTCATACTTCCAAGTCATAAAGCTATCTAGTTTTGATAACCCTTTGTATGCTTTATTTTCTGCGACTATAGCTTCTTGGATTTGTGTAAGTTTATCAAATCCAAAGTTTGGCTCAAGTACTCTTGCAATATCCATAACAAGCTTCCAGTTTGAACCTACAAGTTTGTTATCAAGTGCTTTTCTAGTCTTTTGAATTCTTCTTTCTGCATTTGTATATGTTCCTTCTGATTCTGCAAAGCTTGCTCCAGGAAGCACCACATCTGCTTTTTTAGCCATATCTGACATATTTATATCTTGTACTATTACAAACTCTAGGTTTGAAATATCTATATCTTCGATATTTTCTCCAAATGACATTATTCCTTTTATTGTACCATTTTGTATTTTTTGAACTAAAGTTTCTTTGTCTGTACAAATTCCTAAATCTACTAGACCTTGGCTGTTGGCATTTTTCTTAAGCTGGATAATTCCGGCTCTTGGTCTGTTTACTTGGCCTGCCATTACAGCTGTATTTGCAAGTGAAACCGCGCCTTCATAGCTTAGTTCGCCTTGTCCATATACTATCATTGCCGCTTTAGCATGACAGTACATATCTGCTATTTGCTTAGCTTCTTCACTTACTTTTACATTTTCAAGTTCAGCCTTATGTGAGGCTACATCAAGTTTTGATCTTTCTGCAATAGCTTTTTCTATTTGACGAAGCATATCTGTGCTATCAGCTATTATGCTTACCTCTGCAATTTCATCAAGAAGTGTATGCTTGTCGTTTATTACTACAAGTTTTGCACCATTCATAACAGACTGTCTTATCTTTAGACCCACTATTGTGTTATTAGCCATTATATCTGAACCTGCTGTAATTATTACTTCTGCTGAAAGAAGCTCTTCGTAGCTGCTTGTTGAAGCATCTGTGCCTAGTACATCTGCAAGTGCTGATCTATTTGTATTTAAGTTATATATGCTTTCCACTCCGAATAATTTTTGTCCTAGCATTTTTACTGCAAATATATCTTCGTTTGTATATTTATCTGAAACTAGGATTGCTAAACTTTCTGGTCCATTAAGCGCCACAAGACTCTGTGCTTTTTTTGCAGCCTCAACTACTGCACTGTCCATTGTAGCAGTTTCTAGTTTATCTCCTCTTTTTATCATTGGAGCTTCTATTCTATCGAAGTTTTGAGCTATATCATATCCGAATCTTCCTTTTGCACAAAGTCTTCCATCGTCAACTTTGCTTTCTCTATCTGATTCTACTCTTAATATCATATCACTTCTTGTATTTACTTTGATGTTACATCCTACACTACAATTTGAGCATACTGTATTTGTAACTTCTGAAAGCACTGGAATAGGTTTCTTGATTTGCATACGTTCTTGTAATGCACCAGTTGGGCACACACTTATACACTGTCCACATGAAATACAACCAGTTTCGTTAAGTGGAAGATCCATTGCTGGTTTTACTATAGTATCAAATCCTCTGTGTACTAGACCTAGAGCACTTACCCCCATTACTTCTTCACATGTTCTTACACATAATCCGCAAAGAATACATTTATCTGCATTTCTATCTATGAATGGATGTGAATTGTCTTCTCTTCTATGATGCATTTCTCCTTCAAATTTTGATGGCTGTACATCATATTCGTTTGCATATTTTATCAGCTTACATTCGTAAACGTCCATGCATCCGCACTCTAAACATCTCGAAGCTTCTTCTTTAGCCTGTTCATTTGTATAACCAGACACTACTTCTTCAAAGTTTTTGTTTCTTACGTCTGGATCTACATGATCTCTATGAGGTCTATAGCTTCTTTCTCTATCTTCAAAGTCATCAGCACTCATACCTTCTATTTCTGAGTAGAATGGCTTTTTATATGCCACCATTTCTCCCTCAAGATAGCTCATGATTACTCCAGCTGCTCTTTTTGCATCTCCTATAGCTGCAATTGCAATATCTGCTCCTTTATTAGTTGCATCTCCTACTGCAAATACTCCTTCTAGGTTTGTTCTGTATGATTTTTCGTCTGCAGCAATTGTTTTTCTCTTTGTAAGTTCAAGTGTTTCAAAGCCTACTGGATTTACAATCTGTCCAATTGCACTTATTACTGTATCTACTACAAGAGTTTCAGTTACGCCTTCTTTTGGAACTGGCGATCTTCTTCCACTTGCATCAGGCTCTCCAAGCTCCATTACTTGAAGTGTCATTTCAAGCTGACCATTTTCAAGCTTTTTAATTTCAATTGGATTTACAAGTTCTTTAAAGATTACGCCTTCTTCTTCTGCTTCTACAATTTCAATTTCTTCAGCTGGCATCTGATCTTTTGTTCTTCTATAGATGTTGTAAACTTCCTTAGCTCCAAGTCTTACTGAAGTTCTGCAAGCATCCATTGCAGTGTTTCCTCCACCAACTATTGCTACTTTTTCGCCTGCCTTAAATGGCTTATTAGTTACATAGTTTTCTAGGAATTCTATTCCGCCAAGTACGCCTTCACTCTCTTCACCTTTACAACCAAGCTTTGTACTACTCCAAGCTCCGATTGCTACAAGCGTTGCATCTGCTGTACTTCTTATATGATCAAAGCTTATATCTCTTCCTACTTTTGTATTAGGAACAAGTTTTGCCCCCATTTGCTCAATTATATCTATTTCGTTTTGAAGGATTGTTTTTGGAAGTCTGTATTGTGGAATTCCGTATCTTAACATCCCTCCAAATTTAGGCATCTGATCATAAATAGTTACATCATAGCCTTCTACTAAAAGGAAGTATGCCGCAGAAACTCCACCTGGGCCTCCACCTATTATATTTACTTTTTTACCATTTTTAGCTTTCATTTCAGGAATATAAACTTCTTCTTGTGCATGGTCAAAATCTGCTGCAAAGTATTTTAAATTTGCTATAGCAATTGGCTCATCTACAAGCCCTCTTCTACAAGCAGTTTCGCATGGATGAGGACATACTCTTCCTATACTTGCTGGAAGTGGAAGTTTATCTTTTATTACTCTATTTGCCTCTGCAAATTCTCCATTTGCTATAAGTCCTACATATGCTTGACAGTCTGTATTTCCTGGACACGCAAGCACACATGGGCCTTGGCAGTCTCCTCTATGGTCTGACATAAGTAGCTCTAATGCTACCTGTCTTGCTTCTACTGTTCTTTTTGTATTAGTTTTGATGATCATTTTATCCGCAGCTTCAGTTGCACATGATCTCATAAGCTTTGGCATACCTACAGCTTCTACTACACATAGTCCGCATGAACCATATGCCTTTACTCTATCATCATGACATAGTGTTGGTATCTCTATGTTATGCTCTCTTGCAATTTCTAGAATGGTCTGGCCACGGTAGCCAGTAACTTCTATTCCATCTATATTTAGTCTAATTTTTGACATTTTCGGCCTCCTCCCTATTTCTTAATTATTGCGCCAAATTTACAAGTTTCAATACATTTTCCACATTTTATACATGTCTCTTGGTCTATTACATGAAGCTTTTTAGCTTCACCTGAAATAGCTTCCACTGGACAGTTACGTTTACACATTCCACAGCCTATACACTTATCTTCTAGGATGTTAAATGTAATAAGCGATTTACATTGTGCTGCTGTACATTTGTGGTTGTATATATGATCCTCATACTCATTTCTGAAGTATCTTATGGTGCTTAAAACAGGGTTTGGAGCTGTTTGGCCAAGTCCACAAAGTGAACCATCTTTTATCTTTTCTCCTAAATCTTGAAGAAGTTCTATATCTCCATCTTTTCCATTACCTTGACAAATTCTATTTAAGATTTCAAGCATACGTTTTGTACCAATTCTACAGTGGATACATTTTCCACATGATTCTTTTCTTGTAAAATCAAGGAAGAATCTCGCCATGTCAACCATACATGTAGTTTCATCCATAACAACCATACCACCTGAACCTACGATTGCTCCTGTTTGTGCGATGCTTTCGTATTCAACCGGTGTGTCTATTTTTTCTGCTGGGATACATCCGCCAGATGGTCCTCCAAGCTGGACAGCCTTAAATTTCTTGCCGTCTTTTATTCCGCCCCCGATATCATATATGATTTCTGAGATAGGCATACCCATTGGTACTTCAACAAGTCCACCTTTTGCGATTTTTCCTGTAAGTGCAAATACTTTTGTGCCTGCGCTTTTTTCAGTTCCCATTGCTGAGAATTTTTCTCCACCGTTTCTTATTATCCACGGTACATTTGCAAGGGTTTCAACATTGTTTATGTTTGTTGGCTTGTCCCAATATCCTTTTTGTGCTGGGAATGGAGGTTTTAGTCTTGGCATCCCTCTTTCACCTTCAAGCGATGCTATAAGGGCAGTTTCTTCTCCACATACGAATGCTCCTGCTCCAGCCTTTATTCTCATATTGAATTTTGCGCCTTTTATTCCGAATATATCGTCTCCTAAAAGACCTCTTTCTTTTGCCTGCTCTATAGCGTTTTGAAGTCTTACTATAGCAAGAGGATACTCCGCTCTTACGTATACTACACCTTCTGTTGCGCCTATTGCATAAGCACCTATCATCATTCCTTCGATAAGACCATGAGGGTCTCCTTCGATTACAGCTCTATCCATGAATGCCCCTGGATCTCCTTCGTCTGCATTACATACAAAGTATTTAGGAGTTGCATGTGATGAAAGCGCTGCATTCCACTTAAACCATGTAGGGAAACCTGCGCCCCCTCTTCCTCTTAGACCTGATTTTTTAATCTCTTCAATTACATCCTTAGGTCCCATTTCAGTGTAGCATTTTTTTGCTGCCTCATAACCGCCAGCTTCGATATATTCATCTATGCTTTCTGGATTTATTATTCCACAGTTTTTAAGGGCTATTTTTATTTGTTTGCCCTGCGCTATCATATCTTCTTCAAGTATCATACTGTCTTTTACTATCTCGGACTTTTTGATATGACTTTCTATTATCTGCTCGGCGGTTTTTTCATCTACTTTTACATATGTAGTTTTTTTGCCGTCGTTGTCAATTACATCTACGATTGGTTCTAGATAACAAGTTCCTATACAACCTGTTAAATCTAGTTCTACTTCAAGGCCTTGAGCTTTTATTTGAGTTTCTAAAAAGTTGTATACTTTTCCAGCACCTGCTGCAAGTCCACAGCTTCCTTGTCCAACAAGAATTTTCATTATGCTTCCTCCTTGTCTCTTGCTCTAATATCTGCGATTATTTGTTTTGCACTTTGTGGAGTAAGTTTTCCATATGTTTCCCCATTTATCATCATTACCGGTGATAAACTGCAACATCCAAGACAGGCTACATTTATAATTGTAAATAGTCCATCTTCACTTATTTCTCCTTCTTTTACTCCAAGTTCTTCTAGTAATGCTTCTTCTATTGCTTCTGATCCATTTACGTGACAGGCAGTTCCCTGACATAGTAGGATAAGATTCTTTCCAACTGGCTTCATTCTAAACTGTGTATAGAATGTTAACACTCCATATATTTTAGCAGGCTTAATGCCAGTTTGTTCTGAAATATAGTCTATTGCCTCCATTGGAACATAGTTGTAAACCTCTTGCACTCCTTGTAGTATAGTTATAAGACTTCCCTTAGTGTCTTTATATTTAGCTACAATATCTACAATTAAGCTTAGATCTACATTGCTGGTATTCTTATTTTTATCACAACAGCATTGCACAAAACTCACACTCCTTTTCAATTGTTATTAGTAAAATAAATTATGACTGAAAATTTAAACAGTTCTCCATAACCTATATGTTAACATTTCTAGAAAAATAAGTAAATATTTTTTAATAGAAATGTATAAATAGTAGCGTTTTCCTGATTATATTTGACTATTTTTTAACTTTTTGTGTTCTTTGATAGTAAAAAAATAATTTTTACTTAAATTAGGTGTATTTTTTTCATTATTATAGTTTATAATATATAGTATAACTTTATTTAGGAGAATTGATATGAAGAATTTAAGTTTATACCTGCATATTCCTTTTTGTAAGCGCAAATGTGCCTACTGTGATTTTGTCTCTTTAGCCAAGTCACCTGAATATCAGAATAATTATATAGCTTCCATTATAAAAGAAATGGAAATGGTAAAAGATACTGCTAGCGAATATATTATCGATACAGTTTATATCGGAGGTGGTACTCCCAGTTTTTTAAATGAAACTTCTATAGAAACGCTTTTAGAATCTATTCATAAAAACTTTGATTTACAAGCTGTTCGTGAATTTACGTTTGAATGTAACCCAGAGTCTTTAGATGAGTCCAAGCTCAGATTGTTAAAAAAATATAAAATTAATAGGATAAGTTTAGGCCTTCAAAGCACAGATGATTACGAACTTATATTTTTAAGAAGGAGTCACAATTTTGATACTTTTTTAACTTCTTATAAACTTGTCCGTGAAATGGGGTTTAAAAATGTAAGTGTAGATCTTATGTTTACAATCCCTACGCAGACAATTGAATCTTTTTCTGCAAGCTTAAAGAAAGTTGTCGAACTTAGTCCTGAACACATTTCATGTTATTCTCTTATAATAGAAGAAAATACTCTTATGAATAGATGGCTCAATGAAGGTAAAATGAAACCTGTAAGTGATGATTTATATGTAGATATGTACCGATATATGATAGATTTTCTTTCAAAAAATGGCTATATGCAGTATGAAATTTCAAACTTTGCTAAACCAGGGTTTGAATCGCTTCACAATAGCGCTTACTGGATAAGGCAAGATTATCTTGGACTTGGAGCATCGTCTCACTCACTTATAGATAATCAACGTTTTTCTAATGTTACTAATGTTGATGAATATATGATTAGACTCCTTTCTTCAAAATCCCCTGTTGATCAAGAATCTTTGGAAAATCTTTCTGTTCGTGATATACTTAATGAGAGAATATTTTTAGGGCTCAGAATGAATGAGGGAATACTGCTTTCTGATTTTGAAAAAATTGACGATTTTTACAGCAAGTGTCAAAAGCTTAAAAGTATGGATCTTATAGAGTTTTGTGACAATCGAATAAGACTTACTCAAAAAGGAAGAGAACTTAGTAATTCTGTTTTTTCTGAGCTCATGATTGATTGAAAGGAATTTTTTTAGTGAAAAAAAATAATTACAATGAACTTACAAATGTCTATTCCAATACTCTCCCTATTTTATACAAAAGTATGCTTATAGGACTGTTATCAGGAATTGTAGTTGTACTTTATAGAGTTGTATTATTTCACACCGAGCATATTTCTTTTAAAATTTACGATATGTTTCGAGCAAATATAAAACTTGTCCCTTTATTATTTTTAGGACTTGGAATTTTGGGATATTTATCTGGTGTATTGGTATCCAAGTTTCCTATGATAGGTGGAAGTGGTATTCCTCAAGTAAAGGGCATTATTATGGGCTACCTTCATGATTCATGGTTTGGTACTCTAATTGCAAAATTCCTATGTGGAACCCTTGGCATCCTCGGTGGACTTTCTCTAGGTCGTGAAGGCCCTTCTATTCAGCTTGGAGCTTGTATAGCAGAAGGTGTTGGCGATAAAATTTCTAAATCTCGAACTGAGAAAAAAATCCTTATTGCTAGTGGTGCTAGTGCTGGACTTGCCGCAGCATTTAATGCGCCTATTGCAGGAACCATGTTTGCCCTTGAAGAAATTTTTAAATATTTTTCCCCAATAATCCTTATATCTACAATGGCATCCGCCATGATAGCAGATCTTATATCAAAAACGGTATTTGGGCTTAACCCTGTTTTTAATTTTTCTATAAGTTCTAATATTCCGCTTAGTGGCTACTGGCTTATATGCCTTATGGGGCTTGTACTTGGAATTCTTGGCGCTTTATATAATTTTACTACACTTAAAACCCAAAAACTTTACAAAAACATCCCTTGGCTTACAGTTAAGACTAGACCTCTAGTCGCATTTTTTTGTGCAGGAGTTTTTGGACTTATCTTTCCTCACATACTTGGTGGCGGACATAAAATAATTGATGAAATGACGACTTCTAATGGAATTTCATTTTTACTTATATTACTTGTCCTTAAATTTATGTTCTCTATGATAAGCTTTGGTTCTGGAGCAGCTGGCGGTATTTTCTTTCCATTACTTGTTATGGGTGCCCTTATTGGAGCTATATTTGGGAATATAGCCACTGGCATATTTGGATTTGATAACAGTCTTTATTTCAATTTTGTAATTCTTGCTATGGCTGGATTTTTTACCGCAATTGTAAGAGCCCCTATGACTGGAATTATTCTACTGGTAGAAATGACTGGTTCATTCTCCCATCTGCTATCGCTTTCTATAGTATGCATAATCGCATATATAGTTGCTGATATTTTAAATAGTGCTCCTATTTATGATTCGCTTCTAGACAATCTTATTCATAAATCAGATAAACCAAAATTTGAACCTTACAAAAAGGTTACTATAGAAACTGTAGTTCATTATGGCTCTTTTGCTGAGGGAAAATCGCTTAAGCAGCTTTCATTTCCAAAAGACTGTCTTCTTGTTTCTATACAAAGACATGGCGCTGATATTATTCCCAATGGGAGCTCTACTCTAAAAGCCGAAGATTATCTAGTATTTTTAACCGATACCGATAAAGAAGCTCTTAACCGTGAACTTCTTGAAGATCTTACTAGTGCATAACTCAATATACAAAAAAAGATATACTCTTAATATTATTTTTTAAGAGCATATCTTTTTTAAATTAATTGCCGTTTTCTTATAAATCTTCTATTGCACTTTTACAGTCAATTTTATTTTCGTTAAAAGATCTTACCCCAAAATAAAACCAAACACCAGTTAACATCGTTGAAATCGCATCAGCAAAAGGTGCAGCATATAAAATCCCTTTTATTCCCCAAAACTTTGAAAAAATAACTATAGCTGGAATCAAAATCAGTACTTGTCTTGTAAGGGTTAAAAACATAGATGATTTTGGACGGCCAACGGCTTGAAAAAAGTTTGCTCCTAAAATTTGAAATCCAACAAATGGAAGACATAAAAACCACGCTTTTAACGCAAAGCTTCCAAAGTTAATTAATTCGACTTCATTATTAAATAAAGACACTATCTGCGATGGTATCATTCGTGTTAATATCCACCCCACTAGAACTATTATCGTAGCTGATATAATAGCTAATTTTTCAGCCAGCTTTATTCTGTCATATTTTTTTGCCCCATAATTAAAACTTACAATTGGCTGAACTCCTTGATTAAGCCCAATAATCGGCATAAGAAGAATTGTCTGTACACTATTTACTATTCCCATACCTGAAATTGCTATATCTCCTCCATAAAGAAGTAAACTTTTATTTAATATAACATTAAGAAGGCTATTGCTTAGTTGCATAAGAAATCCTGGCATTCCAAGGGCTGTAACCTCAGAAAAAACCTTACTTTTTATACGCATATATTTAAGTTGTATTCTATGTGTTCTTTCTTTATTTAGGAAATATATCAAAATCCATGCCATAGAAATAAACTGAGATAAAATAGTAGCAAGTGCCGCTCCTGCCATTCCCATTTTTAATACATATATAAATAGTGGATCTAGTATAATATTAGTCCCCGCTCCTACAAACATTGTAATCATAGCTAATTTTGGCTTACCATCTGCTCGCAAAAAATTATTCATTCCAATACTTAGAACTTGAAATACCGCTCCAAAAAATATTACTCTCATATATGTCATCGCATAAGGAAGTACAATTTCACTTGCTCCAAAAATACGAAGCATAGGTGCTAAAAATATCTGCCCAAATATCATAAATAAAAAGCCACTTATTAAAAGCATAGTAAATGTATTTCCTAAAACCTGATCAGCATCCTCTAATTTGCCCTGTCCTAGCTTTATTGAAAATAAAGTAGCTCCTCCTACTCCAAATAAAAGCCCTATTGAAAGTAATATTATCATTATTGGAAATCCAATTGTTATTCCAGCGAGTCCATTGGATCCCAAATCTGCTGCATTGCCTATGAATATCCTATCAACTATATTATACAGTGCATTTACGACCATACCTATTATTGCTGGAATTGAAAACTTCATTAGCAGTGTAGATATCTTTTCAGTTCCTAGTGGATTTGCTTGTTCTATCATTTTTCTCTCCATTTTTCTTTAAAATCCGATTCATCAATTTTTCTTACCATACTTTCTAAAATATCAAACATAATATTTACAGACTGTTCATCTAATCCTTCTGTCAAAAACTCAGTCCAATCATTCAACAATATTTCAATTTTCTTCTCATTATCCAAAGCATATTTAGTTAAGAAAATTTTATTTGCCCTTTTATCAACTGAATCTTTTTCTTTTTTTATATATCCCTTTTCTAATAAAGCTTGAACCGCTCTTGCGGTAGAAGCCTTGTCTATGCTAATAAAAGATGATAATGCCTCTTGTGAAGCTCCATCATGTTTAAATAGGCACATTAATATAGGTATTTCTGAAGCTGTTAAGTTTAAGGGTTTTAAAACCATATTAAGATATACCTGATTTTTTCTATAAAGAATAGATACTAACCTCCCAATACTTTTTTCCATAATTACCTCCTTATATATAGTTGTCCCAACAACTATTATATGTTTTTTTAGTTGTCGTGTCAACTAAAAAAATCCTAGATTATTCAGCTTATTAAAAAAGCTTTTCAATAAATAATCTAGGATTTTTGGGATTTCATATTTAAAATAATTTTTATAGTTTTGAATCATCAATTGAATTCATATAAGTTTTTATTTCATCTACTACACTGCTTACACAACCTTCTTCAAATGGCGATTTTAACTTTGCTTCCTTTACTATTTCAACAAATGATTTAGTTCCACCTATATCACATATTCTAAGGTAATCCTGCCAGCCAAGTTCTCTATCATGCTCCATTTTTTGCCAAAATTGAAGTGCACATATCTGAGCTAATGTATAATCTATATAATAAAAAGGATTCTTAAATATATGACCTTGTTTAAGCCACCAGTTTCCTCTTTCTAAATAGTCACAATCTCTATAGTTTTTATGAGGTTGATATTTTTTTTCAAGTTCTCTCCAAACAACTTTTCTTTCTTTTGGTGTAAGCTCTGGTTTTTCATATATAATATGCTGGAATTCATCTACGAGCACTCCATATGGAAGAAATTTTATTGTGCTTCCCATATGTGAATATTTATACTTCGAAGTATCTTCTTTGAAAAACAGCTCCATCCATGGATATGTTATAAACTCCATACTCATTGAGTGAATTTCACAGCTTTCATAAGTTGGAAAATTAAGTTCTGGAATCTCTATCCATCTTGACTGATACACCTGAAATGCGTGCCCTGCCTCATGCGTAAGTACATCTATATCTGCATCCGTAGAGTTAAAGTTTGAAAATATAAATGGAGATTTATATTCTGGAATATATGTGCAGTACCCCCCTGAGCCTTTTCCTTTCTTAGTTTCTAAGTCCATAAGCTCATGAGTCATCATGAATTCAAAAAATTCTTTAGTTTCTTTTGAAAGCTCTGAGTACATCTTTACTCCATTTTGAATTATAAAGTTTGAATCACCTTTTGGCATAGGATTTCCACTCTCAAACTCATAATTTTCATCAAAATATCTAAGCTCATCTAAATTAAGTCTTTGTCTCTGTTTTTCATAAAGTTCTCCTGCAAATGGTACTATATATTCTAATATTTGTTTTCTATAATTTGATACCATCTTCGCATTGTAATCCGTACGAAGCATTCTTATATATCCAAGTTCTGTAAATGTTTTAAATCCAAGTTTTTTTGCCATGTTGTCTCTTAATTTTACAAGCTTATCAAATATTTCATCAAACTTATCTTCATTTTCCTCAAAAAAATTGTAATATGCTTTTGAAGCTTCTTCCCTTATTCTTCTATCACTAGATATCATAAAAGGTCCCATACCCGAAAGATTTCGTTCTTCCCCTTCAAATACTATCTTAGCTGAAGCTAAAAGTCTTGTATATTCTGAAGATAATTTGTTCTCTTCTTTTAGCTCTTCTATTATTTGGGGTGAAAATGACTTTAATGAGCACTCTGCTATTTTTAAAAACTGACTTCCAAATTCAGATTCAAGCTTCTCTCTATATTTAGATTCAACTAGTATTTTATAAAACTTAGAATCAAGTTCTTCATACTCTGGTGATATCTCATCCCAGTATTCTTTTTCTGCCTTATAAAATTCATCCTCCGTATTTATGCTATATCTTATGCTTACTATAGTACTCATACTTTGGATATAATTTCTTATTTCATTTATTTTTTTAATTCCAAGTTTAAACATTTCATAATCAGAATTTTTCATTTGATCTAATTCAAGTTCAAATATTTCTTTTTTTTCTTTAAAATTTGGTCTCTCATATCTAAATTCACTAAACTTCATTGTTTTACCTCCTCGTATTTTTGGTATCTATGTACTATATTATACTACAAAATCCTAATATAAATTTTTCTTTATATATTATCTGAAAAATGATACAATTAGAATATATTTTTCTTGGAGGTGTCTTTTTTGAAAAACAAAAGAATGTCTCTCATATTTGCTATAGTTTCTACAGTGCTTATTTTAAATTTAATAATAATAAGTGTTTTTATAGCATTTAATCAGTTTTCTTATAATTCCCTTGCTAAAAAACAGAGCCATAAAGTTCTCTCACTTCTATACGAACGCACAGAGCTTTATTTTAATGACCTTTTGGATGAAGCGGATTCTTTTAATGAACTTTTTTGTGATCAAATATCTTATGGAAGTTTATTTTTACATAAGGACCTTTCTAAAATTGAGAACTTTTCAAACCATTTAACTAAAAACCTTAAGAAAAGATATCCTCAGATTAGTGTAATTGGTTATGGCGATAAACAAGGCCGATACTTTGGTCTTAGAATTAATAAAGATGACACTGTCAATCTTATGCTAAAAGATTCAAGAAATAATGATAAACTGACAATCTATGCTTCTGCTAATATATCATCAGATATATTAGCTTCTTACAACGAATATGATCCAAGGCTAAGACCTTGGTATATGCCTGTAAAAAATAACCCCGTTTCTCAGTGGTCTGACATATATGTAAATTATGATGAGATAATGAATCTTACGATATCAGTTATGTGCCCTATATTCTATGAAAATCAATTTTATGGAGTGGTAACATCTGATGTTTCTCTAAATCTTATAAACTCTTATCTAAAAGCCGATAAGAAAATAGGAAATGGAGTAATCTATCTTTTAGATAAAAATAACAATATTCTTGCTCACTCTCAAGACGAAAGCTACATCAATGTTACCGAAGGAAATCCCCCCACTTATAGTCTTATGTCTGCATTAAATGTGGACAATCCGATTATATCTAAGAGTGCTAAGTATATAACTTACAATAATGTTTCTAATGATGTGTTCTCTTTTGATTTAAATAATGAAAGATACTATGGATTTGTAGGAAATATATCAAAACCATTCGAGCAAGATATTCGTGCTGTAATTGCAATCCCAGAAAATGATCTTCTATCTGATATAAAAAAACAGCAGTTTCAGTCTTTACTTACCGTAATTTTTATAATATCTCTAAGCACGATTTTTGGTATATGGGTTTTAAGCCGCATAGTACAACCAATAGAAAAAGCTGCGTTTGCTGCTAAAGCTCTATCTAATGGAGATTTTTCTATAAATGTAGATGAAGGAAGTTTAAAACTCTATGAAACACAGGAACTTGTAAATTCATTTAACCAAATGGCTATTAACTTAAATAATGCGTTTTCTACTATAAAGGAAAATGAAGCATCACTCGAAAATAAAGTAATAGAAAAAACAAATGAACTTCAAAAAACTTATGATGAACTTTTAGAAAGAGAAAAACTTGCCTCGCTCGGAGGGCTGGTTGCAGGTATATCTCATGAGATAAATACTCCATTAGGGGTAGCGGTATCAGCCTGTTCTTATCTAGAAAAGCAACATGAAACCTTTTACAATTCACTTGTTGGCGGTAAAATATCTAAGGAAAATTTAATAAATTACCTAGAATCCACAGAAGAAAGTATTGATATAATAAACATAAACCTTTCAAGGGCTGCCGAACTCATAAGCAGTTTTAAGCAGATTTCAGTAAATCAATCAGCTTCTGTTCACTCAAAATTTTTAGTTAAGGATTATTTTGAATCAATTTTTCTTACACTAAAACACGAATATAAAAACAAACCTTTAGAGTTTAATATATATTGCGATGAGGATCTTGAAATATATAGCTATCCAGGCTCTATATCTCAAATTTTTACAAACCTTATAATGAACTCTCTAAAGCATGGTTTTAAAGATGAAAATCTATTATCTATAAATATTTATATAGATTATGACGATAATTGGGTAACTATGAAGTATATAGATAATGGCAATGGAATTCCTCCTGAACATCTAAAACATATTTTTGAACCATTCTTTACCACAAAAAGAAATGATGGAGGCAGTGGCCTTGGTCTAAGTATAGTTTATAATATAGTAACTGCTACATTAGGCGGAACAATCACTTGTGAAAGTGAATTAAATAAAGGTGTATTATTCACCATAAGAATACCAAAATCAGTTTAGAAAGGGTGCTTAGTATGAAAAAATGGGACTTAAGCAAAATGGAAATAGATTTCTTAGATGATGATAGTTCAAATATCGAGATATCTTCTGACAAAAAACTCCCTCCTTATAAAATTTTAATTGCAGATGATGATGAGGAGGTTCATAAGGTTTCAAATCTTATTTTAAGAGATTTTGAATTTGAAGGTAGAAATATTGATATTCTCCATTCATATACAGGTCAGGAGACTTTAGAAATATGTCAGGCAAACCCTGATATAGCTATATTATTTTTAGACGTCGTTATGGAAAGTAACCATAGTGGTCTTCATGTTGTAAAAACACTTAGAGATGATTTTGAAAATAATATAATCAGAATAATATTAAGAACTGGTCAGCCTGGCCAAGCTCCCGAAGATGAAGTTATAAAAAAGTATGATATAAATGACTACAGGTTAAAAACTGAGCTTACGATGAAAAGACTTAACACTACGCTTTATACTGCACTTAGAAACTATCGTGACCTTATAAATATTGAAAATCATAGAAAAGGGCTTCAGCAAATCATCGAAACCTCTGCAAGACTTTTTAGACATAATACCCTAAATGATTTTCTAAAAAGTATACTTGATGAACTTTCAAACTTTCAGCAAGAAAATCACTCTATGGTTTATGTAAGAGAAGAGTCCCCAAACCTTTCTGATGGTTTTGTTACTATACAACATGAAAATAGGCACCGCGTCGTTGCTGCTACCGGTAAATATCATCACTATGTAGGTCAAGAAATTGATGAGCTTCCTAATTATTCTGAAATTCAAAATGTAATTGGAAAAACTAAAAATGATGGTCAAGTAATCCATCCCCTAAGTTCTGGCTTTATTGTTGAAAGCCTTGGAAAAAGTGGACTTAACAATTTCATATTTATTGAAGGCGCTAATGAAGATTTTAATTTTGATCTAATTAAAATTTTCTTATCTAACTTCTCAATAGCCCTTGATAACTATATAATGAACAATATGGTTCAAAGCACTCAAAAAGAACTTATTTATGCACTTGGCGAAACAATTGAAAGCCACTTTGAAGAAACCGGAAGCCATATAAGAAGAATTACTCATATGATGTATAATTTTGCACTTTGCAATAACTTTTCTTACCCTGAGGCTGAGATGCTTAAGCTTGCAAGTACAATGCATGATTTAGGAAAAATTGCTATTCCTGAAAGCATATTAAAAAAACCAGGAAGGCTTACACCAGAAGAATTTGAAGTAATTAAAACTCATACTACACATGGATATAATATACTAAACAACTCAGATCTTCCGCTTCTTAGATTGGCTGCTGAAATAGCTTATTCTCACCATGAAAAATTTGATGGCAGTGGATACCCTAGAGGCTTATCTGGACTTGATATTCCTACGTCATCTCGTATGATGGCCATAATAGATGTATTTGATGCCCTTACTCACAAGCGAGTATATAAAGATGCTATGAGTATTGAAGATACTTTAGCTTATATGGAATCTCAAAACGGAACTCATTTTGATCCCAATCTACTTTCGTTGTTCAAAAATAATATAGATGACATTTTAAAAGATGTCAGAGATCTATAATTAATAAAAATTATAAATTCATTAATTTGTCGGATGTAGTCTGTTGGCTACATCTTTTTTTGTAACTTTATCACATAAGTTATTTTGCTTTTTTTATATAATATAATTCACAAATGGAGGTGACTTATTTTTGAAAAAAGCTATCATAAATTCTAATCAATGTGTAGCCTGTGGGGTATGTGCTACTAAATGTCCAAAAGATGCAATTTCTATTTTTAAAGGTATAAAAGCTGTGGTAGATGAAGCAAAGTGTATCGGATGTAGTTTATGTAATAAGGTTTGTCCTGCAAATGCAGTTTCTATAGAGATTTCTAAAAATATTAAAGACGAAATTTCAGCTTAATTTATAGATGGAGGATATTTTGAAAAAGAAAACAAAAAATTGGTATGATTACCTTTGGATAGTTTCGATTGTATATTTTATACTTGGAGCATTTAATATACTTTTTGCTTGGCTGGGAATGATATGTTTTTTAGTTCCAATCTTTATAACGCTAAGTGGAAATGGCAAACTTTATTGTAATTCTTACTGTGGTAGAGGCCAGCTTTTTTCCTTGCTTGGAGATAGTAAAAAGCTTTCTAGATATAAACCTACCCCAAAGTTGCTTACTTCTAAATACTTTAGGTATGGATTTTTAATATTTTTTATGACTATGTTTGCAAGTGTAATCCTTAATACCGTTTTAGTACTAAAAGGTAGTAATGATTTAAAGTCATTTATAACTATTTTATGGACATTTAAACTTCCTTGGCACATTCCTCAAATAAATGGAATTTCTGACTGGATGCTTCAGTTTGGATTTGGATTTTATAGTCTTATGCTGACATCATCTTTAATAGGTTTTATTATGATGTATTTATATAAACCTAGAACATGGTGCAGTTTTTGTCCTATGGGAACTATGACACAGGAACTTAGTAAAATAATGTATCGAAAAAAATAGATAAATCCTAGATTATTTTTCAAAATACTTTTTGAAAGTTTTAAATAATCTAGGATTTTAATTTTACATTTATTCTTTTTTATGCTCTTATTTTTCTAATTGGACATAATTTTTGTTCTGCTTCTTTTGCTATATCGTCTGCTGCAAGTCCATTTAATTTTAATAATTCTTCTATACTCCCTTGTTTTATAAATTCATCTGGAAGTGTTTTTATGAGAACCTCAGCATCATTTGGAAGTATTGATGCAATTTTATAAGCAAAGGAAGCTTCTCTTGGAGATTCTTCTATAATAACTGCTCTTCCTGTCTTTTCTACTGATTTTAATATAAGCTCTTCATCTAGCGGTTTTATAAACCTAAGGTTTAAAACCTCTGCATCTATATTTTTAGCTTTTAGAATTTCTCTTACTTCTAATGCCGTATATACCATTTTGCCACTTGCTATAAGTGTAATATCTCTACCTTCTTCTACAATCACACCTTTTCCAAGCTTTATTGGAATATCACTATTTTTTATACTATGCGAAGCACTTCCCCTTGGATATCTAAATGATATAGGGCCATTAAATTTATTTACCGAAAAATCAATCATATTATTAAATTCAGTGTAATCAGTTGGTGCCATTACTGTCATATTTGGTATCTGGGAAAGAAAGCCTGTATCAAATACTCCTTGATGTGTTTCACCGTCATTTCCTACAAGCCCTGCTCTATCTAGTGCAAATACCACATGTAGATTTTGGGTAGCCACATCATGAACTACTTGATCATATGCTCTTTGTAAGAATGATGAATATAGTGCTACTACAGGAGTTATTCCATTAACTGAAAGTCCCGCCGCCATTGTAACTGCATGCTGCTCAGCTATTCCTACATCAAATATTTTTTCTGGGTATTTTTGACTGAATTTTGAAAGGCCTGTCCCTTCTATCATCGCTGCAGATATCGCTACAAGATTTTCTTTTTCCTTAGCTATTTCACACATTTTATCTCCAAATACACTGGAATAGGTTGCCTTATTTGAAATCTTAACACTTTTTCCAGTTTCTGTATTAAATGAAGATACTCCATGGAAATCATTTGGTCTTTCCTCTGCTGGTTTGTATCCTTTTCCTTTTTTAGTTCTAATATGAATTAGAACTGGTCCTTTTTCTCTTTGCGCTCTTTTTAGAACCTTTATCAAATGCTCCATATTATGGCCATCTACTGGGCCTAGATATTTAAGTCCAAGTTCTTCAAACAGCATATTTGGATAAAGAAATTTCTTAAGTCCACCTTTAGTTCTCTTTATTACATTTCGGATTCCTTTGCCAACTACAGGTACTTTTGTAAGCAAATTCTCTACATCTTTTTTAGTACTTAAATATACAGGTGCGGTTCTTATATTACTTAAATGATTTGAAAGGCCACCTACGTTTTGTGAAATAGACATTTCATTATCATTTAAAATAACTATCACTTTAGTCTGTTTACGACCTACATCATTAAGCGCTTCAAATGCCATTCCGCCAGTTAACGCTCCATCACCTATTACTGCGATTACTTCATGATTTTCTTTCTTTAAATCTCTAGCTCTTGCGATTCCTACTGCAGCTGAAATTGAAGTACTGCTGTGCCCTGTGTCAAAACAATCATACTCACTTTCTTCTCTTTTTGGAAATCCGCTTAAACCATTCAGCTGTCTTATTGTTCCCATCTTATCTTTTCTTCCAGTAATAATTTTATGGGTATATGACTGATGTCCTACATCCCATACAATTTTATCTTTTGGAAGATCAAATACTTTGTGTACAGCCAGTGTTAATTCAACTACTCCTAAATTTGATGCAAAATGGCCTCCTGTTTTTGAAACAGTCTTTATAAGGAACTCTCTTATTTCTGCTGAAAGAGTATTGAGCCCTTTTATATCTAGTTTTTTTACAGCTTTGGAATCTTTTATTGAATCTAATATCTTTTCCATTTTCATATCGCTTTCTTTAAGGATTAATCATCCAATTTAAGAACTGACATAAATGCCTTTTGAGGCACTTCTACATTACCAACCTGACGCATTCTCTTCTTACCTTCTTTTTGTTTCTCAAGAAGTTTTCTTTTACGAGAAATATCTCCTCCGTAACATTTTGCAAGTACGTCTTTTCTGTATGCACTTATAGTCTCTCTTGCTATTACTTTAGCTCCAACGGCTGCCTGTATAGGTACTGGGAACTGATGCTTTGGTATCTCGTCTTTAAGTTTTTCACACATTACACGCCCTCTTTTTTGAGCGGTGCTTTCGTGAACTATAAATGAAAGGGCATCTACCTGTTCTTTATTTATTAAAATATCTAATTTTACAAGGGTTGAAGTTACATATTCCTTGAATTCATAATCAAATGAACCATATCCCTTAGTTCTTGACTTTAATGAATCAAAGAAATCATATACAACTTCATTTAGCGGAAGATTATAATGAAGCGTTACTCTTTTTTGATCAAGATACTCCATGTTTATCATCTCGCCTCGTCTGTCTTGTGCAAGTTCCATAACCGCTCCTACATAATCTTTAGGAACAATTATATCTGCCTTTACTATCGGCTCTTCAATATGGTCTATTTCTACCTGTGGCGGAAGATTTGCTGGATTTTGAATCATAAGCACTTCCCCATTGTTTTTTACTACTCTGTATACAACCGATGGTGCCGTAGTCACCATATCGAGATTGAATTCTCTTTCAAGTCTTTCTTGGATTATCTCCATATGAAGAAGTCCAAGGAATCCACATCTAAATCCAAACCCAAGTGCCACTGAAGTTTCCGGTTCAAACTCAAGCGCTGCATCATTTACTTGAAGTTTCTCAAGTGCGTCTCTTACGTTTTCATACTTTTCACCTTCTGCTGGATATACTCCACAGTATACCATAGGTGTGGCTTTTTTGTAGCCTGGAAGTGGATTTTCTGTAGGATTATCTGCAAGCGTTATAGTATCTCCTACACGACAGCTTCTTATCTCTTTTATTGATGCTGCTATATACCCAACATCTCCAGCTTGAAGCTCTGAAACAGGAAGGTGATTTGGTGATATTATACCAACTTCTACTACTTCAAACTCTTTTTTGGTATTCATCATTCTTATTTTATCACCTTTTTTAACTTTTCCGTCAAAAACCCTTACATATGATATAACTCCTTTATAGCTATCATAATATGAGTCAAATATAAGCGCTTTTAGTGGCTTTTTTTCATCTCCTTTTGGACATGGTACATATTTTACGATTGCTTCAAGTACATCCTTTATATTTAATCCATCTTTTGCTGAAATAAGCGGCGCATATGATGCATCTATACCTATTATATCCTCGATTTCTTCCTTTATCTCATCTGGTCTTGCACTTGGAAGATCTATTTTGTTTATAACTGGTACAACCTCAAGTTCCTGCTCGATTGCTAAATAGACATTTGCAAGTGTCTGTGCTTCTACTCCCTGCGCCGCGTCAACTACTAAAAGTGCACCCTCACATGCCGCTAAGCTTCTTGATACCTCATAGTTAAAGTCAACGTGACCTGGAGTATCTATTAGATTTAAATAATATTCTTCTCCGTCATCTGCCTTATATATCAACCTTATACTCTGAAGCTTTATTGTTATACCTCTCTCACGCTCCAGATCCATATTATCAAGTAGCTGCTCTTTCATCTCTCTGTGGGCAACTACTCCTGTTTGTTCTATCAATCTATCTGCTAAAGTGGATTTTCCGTGGTCAATATGGGCGATAATACTAAAGTTTCTAGTTCTCTGTTGTTTGTCCATATAATTTCTCCTCTCAACGTATCCTAACCTTTATATTTTATATTAATTTTCTTTATTTTTCAATCGCATTGGTGTTAATATTTTTACTTTTTTTCGCTTTTTATTATTTACAGAAAAAAAAATCTGTGATATACTCATATACGTTATTAATGTCTATTTTTAAATCAATGGGAGGTGAATCAATTGGCAAATATTAAATCAGCAAAAAAGAGAATATCTGTTACAGCAAAGAAAACTGCTATAAATAGAATGAGAAAATCTCAAGTTAAGACTGCTATCAGAAGATTTGAAGAGGCTATAGCTCAAGGAAACACTGAACTAGCTACTTCTACATTCCAGTACGCGCAGAAGAAAATAATGCAAGTTGCTGCAAAAGGAACTTTACACAAAAATGCTGCTGCTAGAAAAGTATCTAAGTTAGCTGCTAAGCTTAACACTGCAAAATAGTACAGGAATTTTATTTTATATAATAAATTAGCTTGCTATATGGAGTCAAATAAAGCCATAGTTTACTATGGTTATTTATTTGACTCTTTTTTGCATATTACTGATATTTTTATAACAAAACGGCTAATTATTCTGCAATTGCTCCAAATATTTTACTTAGTGTAAGCTCTCCATAAACACTTTCTGGAATGAGTCCATTTTTAAATTTATAATCTATTTCTATTATAGCTTCAAGTGCATCTATAGCTTTTTTTCTTCCAATGTATTTTAAGTTTTCTAGCCCTTTTTTTATCGCATATGGATTCTTTCCCATTGCCTGAGCAATCATCTGCTGAGTATAGCCAAGCTCTGAATAATAAGAAGCTTTTATCATTGTAGAAAGGCTACTTCCTATGGTTACCATTATCTTCATCGAGGGCTCCCCTTTATTTCGAAGATAGGTATAGAGTTTAAAAGCATCTTCTTTTTTATTCCTAATTATAGCGTCTATTAATTTGAAAATATCCGCCTCATAATCGCGCAGAAAAAGGTTTTCCATATCTTGTGTCGTTATGCTACCTTTTTCTTTTATATAGCTTATTATTTTGCTTATTTCAGTATTTATTTCTCTTATGTTTTTATTGCTATCTTTGAATGTATATCCCGTAAGCTGTATATAATATCTTATTAGCGCTTTGTCTACTTGAATTTCTAAATTTTCTTGAGATATTATGTCTAATATATAATCTTCAAGTTCTTTTTCGCTTAATTTTCCCCACGCAAAAGTATACATTATTTTTTCAAGTTCTTTTAATTGTTTTGGATAATTATCTTTTTTTGCATTCTTATCAGCAACCTCTATGTTAGCATTACTTACAAGAAGTACTATTTCTGCTGATAAATTTTTTATAATGTCCATAAATTGCATATTTTCTTCTTTGTTCCAAGGATTTGCATTTTGTGCAAACTGAAAATTTTTAAGATGAATAACTTTTCTGCTATCCATCATAGGCACAGACTCTAGGTTAAAGTAAAAATCATTAAACTCCGTAGTTTTATGTTCAAGTTCCACATAATTAAATTCTGCAAATTGATGATTTAACGTGGATTTTAAGGCTTCTGCTGCATAGCTTATAAAATAGTCTTCTTGGCCAAAAACCAAAAACTTATTTCCATCAAGTAATGATTTTCGGTAATGCTTTAAATTCATATAAATTCTCCTTAATAGCATGGCGTTGCCATAGCTTATATATGATAAATATTATAGCATAATAAAGTCCTATTTTCCAAATTTCTAAAGATACATTCTCAACATAACCAAATGGAATTTTTTCAAATACCTTATTTATATATATCGTTAAATTCTTTATAAGAACCACTGAATCTATATAGTATCTAAACAGTATTTTAATTAATGGTATCCTCGTAAATATTGGCGCTGTTATTAATGATATTATAAACATTATCATATCAATAGATATAAGCGGTATTGTAAATATATTTGAAATTGAAGATAAAATTGGAAGCGTGCCAAAATTAAACGCTACTATAGGAAACGTCATAAGCTGCGCTGAGATTGTCATCGCAAGCACTTGTGGCATTTTATATTTTTTTAAAATCAAACTTAATGATGATATTGCAATTATACTTAAAAATGAAAGCTGAAATCCTACATCATATATATAATATGGATTTATTGCTATCATTAGTGCTGCGCTTATAAATGCACAACTTATAAGATTATATCTTTTTTCCTTTAAAAAAGCTAAATAATATGCTCCAAAAAATAAAGCCGCTCTTATTATTGAAGGTTTTGAGCCCGTTATAAACACATATACTCCCAAAATAACTAAACTTAAAAAACTTCTTTTTTTAACAGATATATTGCCTATAAGGATATTAATAAAAAGAAGTATTATACCTACATGGAATCCCGAAAGCGCTAAAATATGTGCTGTCCCCGTATGAGAAAACAAGGTGGTTACATCCTCTGTAAGTTCACTTTTATCCCCATAAAGAAGGGCTTTATAAATCGATGAATCCGTTCTATATAATTCATCTATGTATTTTTCAAGTGATGAAGTTATCTTCCCTCTAAAGCTATACTTATCCTTAACATGTCCTATTATATTTAATTCCGAGGGATAGCATATATACTCTATATCTCTTGATTTTAAGTAGCAGGTATAGCTTTTATTTTGGTATTTTTTCAAATAGTATTCTACTGGTTTTAAGTTTCCTTTAAATGCTATTATATCACCTTGAGTTATATCTACTTCTTCAAATCCTCTATCTGGATATATTTTTAAAATTATATTATCTGCATATATACTTATATTTTTACTGTTTTTTTCTATATTTCTTACTTCAAGGCTTAATTCCTGCTTAAGCTCTATATCTTCAATATTTTCAATATCCTTAAGATCAATTTTTACATAAAAAAAAGCGAAGATAATTACAATAATTAATATCACTGCGGAATACTGTCTTATTATAATCACCCCCACTTTTAAGGTTATATAAAATCATTTATATAGTTTTGTTTTAATTCAGTGTCAAATAGTTTTTCAAAAAACTCTTTATCTTCTATTCTTCTAAACTCTATTCTCTTACTTTTATAAAGTAGCTCTATATTTGTAGTTTTCATATAAAGCGATGCTAAATCTGATATATCTAAGTTTAGATAAGGAAGCTCTTTTTGAAAATCTGATTCATGATTAAATTCTTCTAATATATTGTTATCTGGGATAACATTATCAGTTATCTCTATATTGTATTTTCTCGTCTTATGAACAGTACTTCGTTTAAGAGTTTCATGAAGTATATTTCTTGCATTTATAACCCTTGTCATCATAAAATTTTTGCAGGTTATCTTATATTTATTATCATAATTTATAAGAAGATTAAAAAGTTCATGCTGTGGCACTACCATAGTAACAGTTTTAAACTGAGTTATATGTGATTTCAAAACTCTCATCATTGCATCAAACGCTGGCTTGTCATCAAACATTATTTCTACAACAAGTGCTTCTGTTTGATTATATTTAGGAAGAAGCATCATATATCCCTTGAGCTTGTCTTTCTCATATACTGTAAATAGCTCGCCCCCATCTACCTTTAGTTCTTCCAATTTATTTATATAATATTGAACATCTCTTTTTATATATGAAAATTTATCTTCTATATTAGAATGATAAAATTTTGAAAGCGCTGTAAGCAGTTTTGTATTTTCACTTATTGCTTCTAACCCTATTCTCTCAACACTATATTTTGAATACCTCATCTTTATACACGAAAGATCTACGCTATATTCATATCTATAAAATGTATTTATATATCCATATCTTGCATATATATCAGTATCAATTGGCATAAGTATTGAAATATCTTCATTATTCCTATACTGACAATTAAGTGTTTCTTTTAAAAGTTTACTAGAATAACCTAGTCCCCTACTTTCAGGTTGTACACTTACTCCGATAACATAATGTACAAGCTTTTCTTTTTCGCCCACGCTAAGAGTATATGGATTAAGCTGAAGAGATGCCTGAATTTTCCCATTTTCATCCAAAGCTATCATATTTTTTTCTCTTTTATATCGTTTTTCAAAGTAATAATCCACAAACTGATCTGAATCTGCAAAACAATATTTCCATAGTGATTTTACTTCTGATTTATCCTTTGAATCTGCTATCGTTATTTTCATATAAATCCCCCTTAAATTTCAATAACAGTATATTTTTCTACAAGCTTTACTGGCTTATAAGAAAGCTTAGCTTGTCTTAACCCATCTATTCCAAGATCATCTTCTCTATTTACAAATTCTACATCTGGAAACTCATTTTCTAAAAATAGTTTGTTTATAGCTGCATATACTCCTCTTAAATCTGGATTTGCTTTTTCTATATGAATAACTGCCATATTATCATTAGAGTTGTCCCCAAACGTAAATCCTTCTAATTCGTTGTCAATGTATATTCCCCCGATTCTAAGACAGTCAAACTTATTAGCATTTTTAAGCACTTTTTTTATCGCTAAGTTTTCGCCTATAAGATTCCTGTCCTTTTCCCTTGAAAAGGCCCATTTATCAGCAAGTCTTAGACACTCATCAAACTCACTTTTGTCTATTTGTTTATATACAAATCGCTCTCCATATTCTTTTAAAAATCCATTATAATGATTTTTCTTAGAATGCATTTTTCTTCCGCCAAGTGTTCTTAATGAGTCTGCTTGGTATATATAATCATAGTCATCACGACTTGTTTTAAATTCATATTTTGAAGAATAGTTTTCTTCCATATAGGTTTTAATCTCAGAAGTCACGGCTTTGAACATTATTTTTTGTCCATATTCTTTAAACGTCTCTTCAATATATGCAAAAGCTTCTTCTAAATACTCCTCATCACAAAGTGGTTGAAGTGAAAAAAGCCCTTCGTCTGAATATCCAAAAACTATCATAAAGTTATCTTTTATTATATAATGAAAATCATATACCGTCTGCCACATATAAAGTGTTATAAAGTTATATTCACAAGCTTCATAATTTACTTTTTGAAAATATGGTCTCATTTCTTGAAGTGAATCTGAAACAATCTGTTTTATTCCTTTTATTTTTTCAAACGTAATATAAACCGCCTCCTTTATCTCTTAATTTTATTATACTCTACTTGTCAAGTCTCTACAACCAATCTTAATTTAAAAGTTTATTTCATTAGGAAAAGCTTCATTTTTCATTATTCCCCACATTTTATCTATATATGAAAGCGTATAATAATTCTCATAATGATGATAATAAAATGCCCCTTTCATAGTCATTCTATATTCTCCATCCGTCTCAGTAAAAAATCCCAGTTTCTTTGCAAGCCAAAATTCTAACCCATATATCTTCTTTAAAGGCACTCCAAAAAACTCTTCAAATCCTTGAGAACTTACTCTTGTTGTATATGCTGTCCAAAATAGATAATATATCATTCTCTGTCTTTTCGTAAACCTTATTGTAAGTGATGTAGGAATCAGATTTTTATCTATTCGCTTTTGATATTCCGCCACTGAAAATGTATTTATTTTGAATTGGTCTTTTAATAATGTAGTTGCTGAACATCCAAATCCCAAAAAATTATCCCTTGTCATTGAGGAATACTTTGATATTTTATTCTTTGAAAAGGTCCATATTGAACCTCTCTCATATCCTTTTTCTTTGCAGTACAAAGTTATATCATCCATGAGCTTTCGTTTTTCTTTTTTTGTCATGCCAGAAACCTTGCTATCTGTGAATGAAAAATCTATAAACGGATAAACTGCAATATGGTTAGCCCCATTTGAAAAAGCCATTTCTATATCATGCTTTAAATCTTCTATATTTTGATTTGGAAGCGCAAAAATAAAATCCATAGATACGGTGTCAAATGAAACCTTGCTTAAGGCTTTAAACATTTTTTCGTAGTCTATTTTATCTCTTCCTAAGGTTTCTAAAAACTTATCTTGAAATGACTGAATACCTATGCTTATCTTATTAATGCCTGCTTCTTTTAATATAAGCAGTTTTTCTTCAGTAACATCTTCTGGATGAAGTTCTATTCCAATTCCCTCTTGTATGGTAAAATATTTTTCCACTGTTTCTATAATTTCTTTAAGTCTATTTAATGCTAATGTCGGCGTTCCTCCACCAAAGTAAAGACTTGTAACTGTCCTTTTTTTATTTCCTACCATATTTATTTCTTTTATTAAATAGTCTATATATTCTTCACATATATCTTTTTTATATACTACTTTACAATACGGGCAAAACGAACATATTTTTCTACAAAAAGGAATATGTATATATAGTCCCAAATTCTTTTCGTCACAAAAATTCAATTCGTTATCATATTCATTAGTAAAGCTAAATGGTTTAAAAGATTTAAGAAGCCACATTCTTGTAGCAGTTGTCAATATACTCATCAATCACCTCATAATAATTTATTAAATATATTTTAAATACGTTTTTAGCATTTCTAAAATCAGCTTTAAATTTCCTTTAAATAAAAGTGTATACTCTGCCACAAAAAAATATCCACAAGCATCACAAAGCCCCTCTTCTTCAATACATCTTCCGCATATACTTATTTTGCCATTTTCTATTACTACACATTGATAACAGGGCGTTGGAAAATTATTATCTATTATATATGGAAAGGCACTTTTTAAATTAAAAACAGGCGCTCCCTCATCCATCATTTTAGTTATTTCATCACAGCAAGATTTTTTTTCAGCTCTGCTTAAGGCAAGCTCTGCTGTATTTGGATAAGGCGTATGAAAATTAAACGATACCGCCCTTACATTTTCCATTTCTTTCGCAAGCATGCATACATCTTTAATTTTATCTTTATTTATTTGATTTACCGCCATATAAAAACATATATTGTTAGACGTTGAGTTCTTTATATTATCCATAATTTTGGAATATGTATCTCCACGTATCTCATTATGTTTTTCTTCATCTCCATCTAAACTTAAAAGAATTAGGTCTGCTTCTGGTAAATCGAGTTCAAACGTTCCATTTGTAACTGTATTTACTATCAAAAATCCCATGGCTTTTGCTTCTTTAACTAGATCTCTTAAAGTTTTCCCCTTATCCGTCCACATAAAGGTTTCTCCACCACAAAAAAATAATATCCTTACCCCCATGTCATAAAGCGTTCTCATCTCGACTTTTACCTGTTCGTAAGGATGAATAACGGATGTAATATTGTTTACAGAACAATGCTTACACGATAGATTGCATCTATCAGTAAGAATTACAGTACCTAAAATAGGCTTTTTTTGTTTAAATAAAACAGTTTTTATTGCAAAATTCATAAAATATAAAAATGATGATATTTTCATAAGCTTCCCTTCGACTCTTTTTAATATTCTAAAATTATATCTTTATTCTACTACATATATTTGAATTTTACCAAAAATTAAATTTTAAAAACTTAAACTTGCTCTTTATAAACAAAAAAGGGGCTGTCGCCTATTTCACGACAGCCCCAACTTAATTCATGTTTCTTTCTATAAAACAGCTAAAATCTATTCTTTAAATTCAAATCTTCCAACAAGATCTTTTAGAATCTGAGCTTGAGCTGAAAGTTCTTCACTTGTAGCTGCACTCTCCTCGGCAGTTGCTGAATTTGAATGAACTACATCTGATATAGATCCCATACTTTTCTCAACATAGTTCATAGCGTCGGATTGTTCTACTGAGGCATCTGATATTTCCTGAATTTTTTCAGTTACATGATTTACCTTATCTACTATACGTGAAAGGAATATTCCTGTATCATCGGCTATTCCTTTCCCCTTGTCTACTACACTTACAGTACTTCCTATAAGCTCCGTTATACTCTTAGCTGCTTCTGCTGATTTTTGTGCAAGATTTCTAACTTCATCCGCAACTACAGCAAAACCCTTACCTGCATTACCTGCACGTGCAGCTTCTACCGCAGCATTTAAAGCAAGTATATTGGTTTGGAATGCTATATCATCTATAGTTTTTATAATCTTGCTCATCTCTCCAGATTTTTCTGTTATCTCTTGCATTGCATATATCATTTCCTGCATCTTTTCATTACCTTTAGCTACTTCTATGCTAGTTTCCTTCGAAACCTTATCTACATCCTTTGCATTTTGAGTATTTTTACTATTATGTTCAGTTATATTAGATACTCTACTTGAAAGTTCTTCTATTGAGGATACCTGCTGAACGGTTCCATTGCTAAGTGCCTGAGCTCCCATTGAAACCTGTTCTGAGCCACTTGCTACTTGATCTGCAGCTACCTTTATTTGAACAAAAGTTTCTGTAAGATTGTCTGATATATTGAGTAACGCCGCTTTTATCTTGCTAAACTCGCCTATATATTCCTGCTTAAGCTCAAAGTTTATGTTTCCTTCTGCTATTTTATCAAGCGTAAATGCAATTTCATCAAGATATGCCTTGTAATCAAGTAATGTAGCCCCTATAAATTTAAATGAGTCAACCAGTTTTCCAACTTCCCCTTTGGCTCTTACATCAACTGACACATCAAAATGTCCATCTGCTATTTCCTGAGCTGCTTTTGTTACAGCTTTTATAGGATTTGCAATATTTGAACTGACTCCAGCTCCTACAAATATTGCAAATACAATTATTGCTAACATTGCTATAATTACAATATTTCTCATATTATCTACTACGCCAAGAAGTGCTTTTTCCGAAAATACAGCTACATATTTCCATCCATTTTGATCAGCCTCAGCCACCTTCACATAAAAACTCTGTCCATTTATTTTAACTTGCTCAAACTGTGCATTTTGTTCAACTGCATTTACAAAGTCACTATCATATACTTCACTCATATTCTTAAAATTATTTTCTTTATTTGAAGGATCCGCTATAATTGTGCCATCTGCTCCTACAAGCATATAATAGCCCTTGCCTTCTACGCTAGCTTGTTCGAACATACTAGAAAGTTTTTCAAGACTTATGTCTAGAGCCATAACTCCAATCACTTTGCCATCGTCGTTCTTTATCGCCTGAGATATCCCTATTATAGTTATATCATCAGTTGCAAAGTAATACGGTGGACTAACCACAGGCTCTCCATTTGCAGCTATGGCTGGTGCATACCAAGGTCTTACTCTAGGATCAAATGCCCCATCCATACTTCCTTCTGGATACTGAATATATCCCCCATCTTCAGTTCCCATATAAACATATTGATATGCCGGGTGACTGCTTCCAAATTCTTCAAACTGTTTAAATATATTAGCTTCTACTGCAGAATTTTCTTTTGGCGTCATCTGTATTTTTTCTGTATTATTTACATATGAGGCTAAGCTGTCGTCTGCTTTTTCAACTACACTACTATTAGCAAAATACGATACATTCTCCTTCATTGTGTCAAATATAACATCAATATTATCACTGACAAGCGTTAATTGCCCATCTACCGCACTTTCCTGTTGATCAACAAGTGCTTTTTGAAACTGTGAAAGAAAAAATACAGACATTATTAAAAGCGGAAGTACCGCAAATAATATGAGCATCATATTTAATTTAACTTTTAAAGACTGCGTATCTAGTTTCTTCATGAATTTTCCCCCTAAAATTATATAGACTATTTTTTAACAACTATATTACACTAATATATACCCATTTTCAAGTGATTCTTTCATTTTTTGTAAGAATTTTTTGAACTTTCCTTCTTTTTATCGTTTTAAAATTCAAACTTTCCTATAGCTATACTCAAAAATTATTTCCTAAATTCTTTTAAGTTCTTATATTTGTAATTATTATTTTTTTATATTATAATATTGTATTATCTTTTTTAGGAGGAACTATGGAACAATTTTTTAGAACATATCTACTTTTAGGTAAAGAACCCATGGAAAAACTAAAAAACGCTCATGTTGCCGTATTTGGCGTAGGAGGTGTTGGTAGTTTTACCGTGGAAGCGCTTGTAAGAAGTGGAATTGGAGAGCTTACTATTGTGGACTTTGATACTGTCGATATAAGTAATATAAATCGTCAGCTTCCAGCTACGCTTTCTACTGTAGGTAGATTAAAAACTGAAGTTTTAAAAGAACGAATTTTAGATATAAACCCTGATATAAAACTAAATATATTTTCAGAAAAATATCTGCCTGAAAATAGCGCTAAATTTTTTGAAGTAGATTATGATTATGTAGTAGATGCTATAGATATAGTAACTTCAAAGATTCATCTTATAAAAACTTGTAAAGATAAAGACATCCCAATCATATGCTCTATGGGAATGGGAAACAAGGTAGATCCTACTAAAATCCAAATTACAGATTTAAGTAAAACAAGTATGTGTCCCCTTGCTAAAGTTATGAGAAAAGAACTTAAAGATAGGGGCATCACAAAACTTGATGTAGTTTATTCTACTGAGCCTGCAAGAAAACCCATAGAAAGTATAAGTGCGCCTGGTAAAAGAGAAGTTGCTGCAAGCTGTGCTTTTGTCCCTTCTGTTGGTGGTCTTTTTATGGCTTCTTTTGTAATAAGAAAATTAACTGGCGAAATATAAAAAATATGGCTGAATTAAATTCAAAACGAATCTATATTCAGCCATATTTTTTTACTCTTCAAACAGCTCTTCAAATAAACCCTCTATTTTTACTTTTCGCTTTAGAGTTTCTTCTTTATCAATGGTTATAGCTATATTTTCGTCTATAGTTATATTTTCATCAACAGTTATATCTACACCTATGATTACGCAGTCCCCTTGTTCAGCATCCTTTGGAAGTTTGCTTTTTGGAATATCTATAAACCTTTTTTTATTATTTGACGATGATTCATCTATTTCTACTACCGCATAATCTCCCTCAAATCTATCAATTATACCTCTCATCCCTATTTTCCTTTTCTGTATTCATAGCTTCCTATATTTTCTTGATTTACCTGCAAATTCTCTCCATCTGAATATATAATTATATCTCCCTGTTCATCAGTTCTATAAATTGGAATATCTTTTTTCTTTAGATAATCTAGAATCTCTTTATGAGGATGGGAATATTTGTTCTTATATCCACATGATACTATAGCCGTTTCTGGACTTACCGTTTCTAAAAACAGAGGTGTGTTTGAAGTGGAGCTTCCATGGTGTGCAAGCTTTATAACATCTGAATTTAAAAACTCGCCATATTTTTTAAGCATAGCGCTCTCATTTTCCTTTTCCGCATCCCCTGTAAGTAAAAATGTATTTTTGCCATAAGAAAGCTTTACCACAGCTGAATACGCATTGTTATCACTATAATCTTTGTTTTCTGGACTTAGAAATACAGCTTCAGTCTTAGGATCAAATGAAATTTCTTTGTCCGAAACTGCTGCCTTTATCTTAAGGCCCTTCTCTTTAGCTGCTGTAAGTACATCTTCAAAAGTTTTTGTAGTATGCATTTTTTTAGGCATATAAAAATCCCCTAT